>NZ_CP113062.1:1237487-1546859 GCF_026625765.1 Frigoribacterium sp. SL97 | reverse complement strand
ATGATCCGGGTCTTGACGTCAGGTGCGAGTGCCATGGAGGGATCCCCTTTCAGTTCGTTGCGCGGTGCTCGTCACCGGATGTGCGAGCTCTCTTTCTCCGCGGCCGTTCAGACGGCAACCTGAGGAGCCTACCAGACGGGCGCCGCCGACCCCTGTCGCGATCGGCCCCGTCCCCGACCCCGACGCCGCCGGGGCAGGACGAGTCCGACGAACGCCGCGCCGATCGCGGCCCCGAGGGTGTTCATGACGAGGTCCTGCGGGTCGGAGAAGCGCGTGGCCGACAGGTACGTCGCCTGGAAGGTCTCGATGCCCACCGTCGCGGCGAACCCGACCACGATGCCGACCCACCAGAAGCGCTTCGGCAGCAGGAGCGCCGGGAACATGCCCATCGGGACGAACATCGCCACGTTCGCCGCGGCCTCGACCCGGGCGAAGGTGATCCACGAGGTCTCGTCGTGCCGGGCGAAGACGTCGAGCGCCCGCCAGAGCAACGCCCCGGTGTCCGCGTCGTAGACGCTCGGTCGCAGGGTCATCCAGGCGACCCCGGCGAGGTAGACGAGGGTGAGCAGGAGGAGGACGGCGCGACGCATCCGTCCATGGTGCGGCACCGGTCGGTGGGAGGACGCCCGGAACGGCCGAAGATCAGCCTGGAGGACGACCCGCCCCGGGGGCGACCGCGGCAAGGCCGAGGAGGCGCGGTGCGCGACCCCGCGCACCGCGCCTCCTAGGCTCGTCGGGTGGACGCACTCACCGACTTCTGGGCCCGGATCAGCCAGCTCGCCGCCCCTCTGCCCGGCTCGTGGCTGCTCGGCAGCGTCGCCACCGGCCTCCTGCTCGTGCTGCTGCCGGGCACCTGGCACACGGTGCGGCACGCCGTCACCGTCGTGCACGAAGGCGGGCACGGCCTCGCCGCGGTGCTGACCGGTCGTCGGCTGACGGGCATCCGACTGCACTCGGACACCTCGGGCCTGACCGTGTCGAAAGGGCCGCGGACCGGGGCGGGCATGGTCGTCACGTTGCTCGCCGGCTACACCGCACCCGCGATCGCCGCCCTGGGCGCCGCGTGGCTGCTGTCGGCCGGCTACGCGGCCGGGCTGCTCTGGGCCCTGCTGCTGTTGCTCGCGCTGATGCTCGTGCAGATCCGCAACTGGTTCGGGCTCTGGGTGGTGCTGCTCGGCGCCGCCCTCGTCGTCGCCGTGACGTTCTTCGCGTCGCCGACCTGGCAGGCGGTGTTCGGACTCGTCGTGACGTCGGTCCTCGGCTTCGGCGCGCTGCGGGCGTCGCTCGAATTGCAACGGAGCCGGCGGCGCTCACGCTCGACCGCGTCGGACGCCGACCAGCTCGCCGGGCTGACCCGGGTGCCGGGCGTCGTCTGGGTCGGGGTCTTCGTGCTCGTCGCCCTGGGCTGCCTGCTGGGCGGGGCGGGGTTGCTCTTCCCCGGTGCGCTCGAGGTCGCTCGGTCGTTCGCCTGAGGTCGGACGGCCACCGGCGCCCGGCGGCCGACGCGAGAGGTCAGGCGGGGGCGGACGACAGGGCGTGAACGGGGACGTGGCCCTCGAGGCGGGCCCGGCCACCGAGACCGTCGAGCTCGAGCAGCACGGCGACGCCGGCCACGACGTAACCCGCTCGTTCGAGCAGGGTGACGGTCGCCTCGACCGTGCCGCCGGTCGCCAGCACGTCGTCGACGATCAGGACGCTCGACCCCGCCGGGATCTGGTTCGGACGCAGTTCGAGCGTGGCCTCGCCGTACTCGAGGGCGTAGCTCTCGCTGAGGACCTCGCCGGGCAGCTTGCCCGCCTTGCGCACCGTGAGGACGCCGACGCCCTGCTCGATCGCGATGGCCCCGGCGAGCGCGAAGCCGCGCGCCTCGATGCCGGCGACGGCGACGAACCCGCCGTCGAACGGCTCGGAGAGCGCCGTGGTCACGGTGGCGAAGGCGTCGGCGTCGGAGAAGAGCGGGGTGACGTCGCGGAAGAGGATGCCGGGCTTCGGGAAGTCGGGGACGACGGCGATCTTGCTGTCGACGAACGAGGAGGCATCGGTGACGGTCATGCCCTCAACGGTAGTCGGGCGGACGGCGCCCCCCGCCCCTCGAGGCCTGCTGCGTCCGTCCCCGCGACGCGCGACCGACCGGTACGTCACGATCGTGTGAACAGTCGGGCCCGATGTCGGAGGCGCGTGCGAGAGTGCACGCATGTCGCGGTTCATCGTCCCCCCGTACCTGCTCGCCCACCTCGCCGAAGCCGATTCGCCCCGCCTGCACCGGGCACCGCAGGCCGCGCGCAACGGCCTGCTCGCGATGGAGGCCGTCGACCGCAACGCGACTCCCCCGGTCGTCCGGGGGCGCTCGGCGCAGAGTCCGTGCTCGAGCGCTCGGTGTTCGACGCGCAGGGCACCGAAGAGCTGCCGGGCGTCCGCGTCCGCGGCGAGGGTGAACCCGCCACCGACGACGTCGCCGCCACCGAGGCGTACGACGCCCTCGGCGCGACCTACGCGCTGTTCCACGAGGTCTACGGGCGCTCGTCGATCGACGGCGCCGGGCTGCCGCTCGACGCGACCGTCCACTACGGCCAGGACTACGACAACGCCTTCTGGAACGGCGAGCGGATGGTGTTCGGCGACGGCGACGGCGAAGTCTTCGGGCGCTTCACGGCCTCGGTCAGCGTCATCGGGCACGAGCTCACCCACGGCGTCACGCAGTACACCGCAAACCTCACCTACCAGGGGCAGTCGGGTGCGCTCAACGAGTCGGTCAGCGACGTGTTCGGGGCGCTCGTCGAGCAGCACCTGTTCGGGCAGACCGCCGACGACGCGACGTGGCTCATCGGCGAAGGGCTCTTCACCGCCGAGGTGCAGGGGCGGGCGCTGCGGTCGATGAAGGCCCCGGGCACCGCGTACGACGACGACGTCCTCGGGAAGGACCCCCAACCCGCCCACCTGGACGACTACGTCGAGACCACCGACGACAACGGCGGGGTGCACCTCAACTCGGGCATCCCCAACCGGGCCTTCTACCTCGTCGCCGAGGCGCTCGGCGGCGAGGCCTGGTTGCGGGCCGGGCAGATCTGGTACGACACGCTCACCGGCGGCACGCTGTCGACCGAGGCGACCTTCGCGCAGTTCGCGGCGGCCACCGTCGAGGCGGCGACCACACGGTACGGAGCGGACTCCGACGAGACCCGCGCGACGTCGGCCGGGTGGGCGGGCGTCGGGGTCACCCCGGCCAGCTGACGCCGACCGGCACGAGACCCTGCTGCCCCGGACACGGCCGGGGTAGCATCGCGCCCATGAAGGTCACCGTGTCGCGCTCCGGTGGCTTCGCCGGTCTCACCCGCAGTTGGACGGTCGACGTCGACTCCGAGCCCGACACCGAGTCGTGGCTCGTCCTCATCGACCAGGTGCCCTGGTCGCAGGCCCCGGCCGCCGCGCAGGCCGTGCAGCCCGATCGCTTCGTCTGGGTCATCACGGCCGAGACCCGGCCCACCCGCAAGGCCAAACTGCCCGAGCAGCAGGTCACGGGCCCGTGGCGCGAGCTCGTGGACAGCGTCCGCAGCACCTCCGAGGCCGAGGCCGGTCCGACCCGATGAGCGACCGCGCGCGCCGACCTCGTCGGCGTCTCTCGGGCGAGGTGCTCGCGGGGCTGCTCGCCCTCGTCGTCCTCGTGGCGGGCGGGGTCGGGGTGGCCGTGGTGCAGAGCGGCAACCCGCTGAACGTCCGAGGGGCCGTCACCGCGCCTCCGTGGGGTCGACCCGCCACCGACCGGCTCGAGACCCGGGCCGCCGCCGCCGGTCTCGAGAACGTCTGGGGCCAGGACCTCGCCATGCACGTGCACACGCACCTCTCGATCACCGTCGACGGGCAGGCGGTGACCGTCCCCGGCGACATCGGGCACGACTCGGACGCGAAGTTCGCCGCCGAGATCCACACGCACGACACGAGCGGCATCGTGCACGTCGAGTCCCCCACCCGCGAGACGTTCGTGCTGGGCCAACTGTTCAGCGAGTGGGACGTCGCCCTCGACGGACGCGGGGTCGGGTCGCTCGGGCACGACGACGGGCTCGAACTGCACACCTTCGTCGGCGGCAGCCCCTACACGTCCGACCCGGCCGGCATCCCGCTGCGGGACTTCGAACGCATCGACCTCGTGCTCGCGCCGATCGGCGACACCGTCACCGCGCCTCCGGCCTTCGCCTGGCCCGCCGACTACCGCTGAGGCGCCTCCCGCTGAGGCGCCCGACGCCCGACGCCTGACGCCCGACGCCCGGCGCCCACCGCCGAGCCTCCTCCGGCCCGGCCGCCTCCCGCCGAGCCGCGTCGGGCTCCGCAGCCCGTCGGCGAGGTCAGGGCCAGCGGACCGGCACCGGGAGGCGCGTGGAGGTCGGCTCGGACGGCCCACCCGGTGCCAGCAGCTCGAGCAGGCGGCCGGCCGCGACCCGCCCCAGGTGCTCGCCGTCGACGTCGATCGCCGGGACGCCGACCAGACCGAGGGCGTCGACGACCATGCGCTCCGAGCTGACCGTGACGGAGCGGTCGCGGTGCTCGTCGGCCCGGAGGACGAACATCAGGCCGAGCCCGATGGCCGTCGCGTAGGGCACGACAGCCGTCGCCCCGGAGGCGAGGACGTGGTCGCTCGCCCGGACGCCGGCTTCGAAGGTCGACGGGTAGGGACCCAGCACCGTGAGCTCGGCCCGGCCGGCCGCCGCGTCGACCACCGCGGCCGTGCGTTGGGTGTTCTGCCACGAGCCGTCGGGCCCGCCGAGGTAGACGACGCGCTCGTGCCCCTCGGCGACGAAGCGCGACACGAGCGAGCCGAAGGCGGCAGCCGTGTCGGCGACGACCGACGACACCCCGGCCACCTCGCGGTCGACGAGCACGGTCGGCTTGTGGCCGGTCGCGGCCCGCACGACGTCGTCGGCCCCGCGCGGGGCGACGACGATGAACCCGTCGACCTGGTGCGACAGCCGCTCGAACGCCGCCAGCTCACCCGCCTCGGCCAGCGGGTGGACGGCGACCGTCAGCTGGAGGTCGGCCTCGCCCGCCGCGGCCTGGGCCCCGGCGATGATCGGCGTGAAGAACGCGTTGTCGAGGGTCGGCACGACGAGCGCGACCACGCCCGTGCGCCCCCTCGCCAGTTGACGGGCCGCCCGGTTGGGCACGAAGCCGAGCTTCTCGGCGGCGGCGAGCACGCGTCCGGCCGTGTCGGGCGACACCAGCTCGGGGCGGCTGAGGACGCGAGAGGCGGTGGCCTTCGACACGCCCGCCAGCGTCGCCACGTCCGCCAGCGTCGCGAGCCGCCCTGCCCCAGTCATGCCCACCACCCTAGGGCCTCCGTGAAACCGGTCCCGCGCGGTGGTCCGACGCTTGTAACAAGGTGTTTACACTGCGGGGCCGACGCAGGCGACCAGCGCCCTTAGGGTCGATGTAACCGGTTTCACCCGAGGTGGGGTCGGCATCCCCCCAGAGGCCACACCGATCGGAGGACAACCCGTGACGTCCCGCACACCCGCGCTGCTGTTGCTGCTGCCGGGCCTCGCCTTCCTGCTGATCGGATTCGCGGTGCCGTCGCTCGCGATGCTGTTCGCCCCACCCGGCGTGACCGCCGGCGAGATCGTCGGCCGCCTCGGCCAGATGCTCACCGACCCGTTCGACCTGCGCATCATCGGTCGCACCGTGGGGCTCGGCCTGGTCGTCACGGTCATCTGCGTGGCCCTCGGCTTCCCCATCGCCTACCTGCTGGCCCGTTCGACCTCGCGCTGGTCGGGCGTCCTGCTCGCCCTGGCGATCTTCCCGCTGCTGCTCAGCAACGTCGTCCGCACCTTCGGGTGGCTCGTGGTGCTCGGCAAGAACGGCGCCATCGGTCAACTGCTCACGACGCTCGGCCTGGTCGACGAGGCCCCGCAGCTGCTCTACACCGAGCTGGCGATCGTGCTGGGTCTGACCCAGTTGTTCCTGCCGCTCGCGATCATCTCGTGCTACTCGGCCGTGGCCCAGGTCGACCCGGGCCTCGACGACGCCGCCCGCGGACTCGGCGCGAGCCGCACGCGAACCTTCTGGAGCATCGTCGTGCCCCTCTCTCTGCCCGGCGTCGTCGTCGCGGCCACCCTCGTCTTCGCGGGCTCGGTCACCGCCTACACGACCCCGTACCTGCTCGGCGGCTCGGGCCAACGCATGCTCGCCACCCAGCTCTTCTCGTACTCGAGCGTGACGATCGACTGGGCCGGGGCCTCGGCCACCGCCCTGATCATGACCGTGTTGGTCTTCGTCGTCTCCGGCTTGTCGTCGCTCGTCGCCCGGAAGGGAGCCACCTCGTGACCACCCGCCGCCCGGTCGCCGGCACGCTCGCCGTCGCCGGCTACGTCGTGATGATCGTCCCGATCCTCTTCGTCGTCGCCACCGCGTTCACGAGTGAACGCACTCTGCGCTTCCCGCCCCAGGGGTTCTCGCTGCGCTGGTTCGAGGCCGCCTTCGGCTACGACCCGTTCACCCAGGCCCTGGTCTCGAGCCTCCAGCTGGCCCTGATCGCCACCGTGCTCGCCCTGCTCGTCGGCATCCCCGCGACCCTGGCGATCCATCGCGGCAGGCTGCCGGGCAAGGGCCTCGTCGAGGCCCTGTTCCTGTCGCCCCTGATCGTCCCCGAGCTCGTGGTGGGGCTCGCGCTCTACCAGCAGCTCGTCATCGGGTTCCGGCTCGACGCCTTCCCCGTGCTGTTGATCGGGCACACCGTGTTGATGCTGCCCTACGCGGTCCGCGTGACCGGCGCCTCCCTGGCACTGGCCGACCCCGCCCTCGAGGAGGCCGCCCGCGGTCTCGGCGCGTCTCCCCTGCGGGCCTTCGTCACGGTGACCCTGCCCCTGCTGCGGCCCGGCATCTTCTCGGCGGCGCTGCTCAGCTTCGTCACCTCGTTCAACAACGTGCCCCTGTCGCTGCTGCTGCAGAGCCGCGACTTCCGCACCCTGCCCGTCACGATGCTCGACTACGTGCAGCAGAGCTACGACCCCATGGTCGCGGCGATGGCCACGCTGATCCTCGCGGGCACCGTCGTCATCGCCGTCATCGCCGAACGCACCGTCGGCTTCGCCAAGATCTTCGGAGGCATCAACAGATGAGCACCGCAGCAGAATTCGTCGCCGTCAGCCAGGTCTTCGGCGACTTCACCGCCGTCGACTCGATCGACCTGTCGATCGCCGAGGGCAAGCTCACGACGCTGCTCGGCCCGAGCGGATGTGGCAAGACGACGAGCCTGCGCATGCTCGCCGGCTACGCCGCCCCGACGTCGGGGACGATCCGCATCGCCGGCGTCGACAGCACGCGCACCCCACCCGAGAAGCGCGACCTGGGCATGGTGTTCCAGTCCTACGCGCTGTTCCCGCACCTGAGCGTCGCCGACAACGTCGGCTACGGACTGAAGCTGCGCGGCGTCGACACCGCCGAGCGCCGCCGTCGCGTGATGGAGACCCTCGACCTGGTCGGCCTGGCCCACCTCGCCGGCAGCAAGCCGAAGAAGCTCTCGGGCGGCCAGCAACAGCGCGTCGCGCTGGCCCGCGCCATCGCCATCCGGCCGAAGCTGTTGCTGCTCGACGAACCCCTGTCGAACCTCGACGCGCGCCTTCGCGTCCAGATGCGCGCCGAGATCCGCCGCATCCAGGGCGAGACGGGCCTCACCGTCGTGTTGGTCACGCACGACCAGGACGAAGCGCTCGAGATGAGCGACGACATGGTGCTCATGCGGGCCGGCCGGATCATGCAGCAGGGCTCGCCCCAGCACGTGTTCCCGAACCCGGCGAACCGCTTCGTCGCCGACTTCCTCGGCTACGAGAACTTCGTCACGGCGGCCGACGGCACGCTGCTCGCGATCCGCCCCGAGCACCTCGGGGTCGTCCCCGAGCCCCCCGCAGGAGGCGCGGTGCCCGACGGCCTGCATCTCGCCGGGGTCGTCACCGACGTCGCGTACCGCGGGGTCGACCTGCTCGTCACCGTGCAGGCCGTCGACGCCGCCGGTGCCGAAGTGCGCCTGCTGTCGGACGTCCGCAGCACGGGCTCCGAGACGGTCGCGATCGGCGACCGGGTGACCGTCTCGGCGCCGGCGTCGCGGCTCGTGGCCCTCGCCGACTGACCCGCCCGGTGCGCGGAGCCGCGCGCGCCTCCTCGGGTCTCCCCTCCACCGTCCCACCCGCCCGCGTTCCACACCGCCCGGTCTCGCCGAGACCGCCCCGAAAGGACACGACCATGACCTCCACCCTCCGCACCCGCCTGGCGATCGTCGCCGGCGTCGCCGCGACGACCCTCGTGCTCGCCGGCTGCTCCGCCGACGGCGGCGGCGAGTCCGACGCCGACACGATCACCGTGAGCACCTTCCCGTTCGGCGTCGAGGAGTTCCAGGAAGCCGTCATCGACCCGTTCACCGAGAAGACCGGCATCGAGGTGGTCGTCGACACCGGATCGAACTCCGACCGCCTGTCCCAGCTGCAGGTCGCGGGCGGGCAGCCCGACGTGGACGTCATGCTGATCTCGGACTACTACGCGGCACTCGGCCAGGAGGACGACCTCTTCCAGCAGGTGGACGCCTCGGCCGTGCCGTCGCTCGACGAGATCGCCGACTTCGCGAAGGAGGACTCGTACCTCGGCCCGGCCTACAGCTACCAGCTCAACGGGACGATGTACTCGACCGACGAACTGACCGCCGACGAGGCCGCGCAGTGGAGCCTGTACGGCGAGGAGGACCTCTCGGGCAAGGTCGCCCTGCCGGACATCTCGGTGACGGCCGGCCAGCTGATGGTCTCGGGCGTCGCGGAGGAGTACGGCGACGGACCCTACGACATCGACGCGGCCCTCGACCGGCTCGGCGAGTGGGCCCCCGGCGTGCTGCAGTTCTACAGCTCCTCCACCGAGGTGACCAACCTGCTGACGCAGGGCGAGATCGTCGCCGCGGACTCCCTGAGCGGCTTCGCGACCGACCTCGTCGAGTCCGGCGAACCGATCGCCTGGACGGCCCCCGCGACGGGCCGCTACATGGCCACCAACCGCGCGATGATCCCGACCGGCGCCGAGAACGTCGACGGTGCGAACCAGTTCATCGACTACCTGCTCTCGGTCGAGGCGCAGACCTCGTCCGCCGAGATCGTCGGCGACCTGCCGGTCGCCCCGGGCGCCACGGTGCCCGACACGATCGAGGCCGTCGTGGGCGACATCGCCGCCGACCCGGTCGCGGCGGGCTACTCGACCCTCGACCCGACCGAACTCGTCCCCACCCGCTCGGACTGGGTCGACCGCTTCGCCCGCGAGGTGACCTCGCGGTGACGGACACCACCCTGCCCCCGGCCTACCTGGACCGCATGCCCAAGGTCGACCTGCACTGCCACCTGATCGGGACGGTCCGCGCGAGCACCTTCGCCGAGTTGGCCCGCCGCGAGGGTCTCGACCTGCCCGACGAGCCCGAGCGGATCTTCGCCGACATCAACTCGCTCCCGCCCGACCCGGCTCTCTACCGCGACACGCGCATCCCCGTGCCGCAGGGGCGCAGCGTCGACGAGCCCGAGGTGTCGTACTCGTTGTTCCAGGCCTCGAACTGGGTCGTCGAGGTGCTCCGCGACGCGGACGACCTCACCCGGATCGTCTACGAGGCCTTCGAGGACGCGCACCACGCGAGTGCGACGCGGCATCTCGAGCTGTTCTTCGACGCCGTCCCGCCGCACCTCGCGTCGCTCGGCTACACCGGCTCGGTGGAGGCCTACGCCGAGGGCATCCGGCTCGCCGAGCGCGACTTCGGCATGACCGGGCGCATGATCCAGGGCATCGACCGCAGCAGGAGCGGCGAGCACGCCCTCGAACTCGTCCGTCAGGTGGTGGACCACCCGCACGAGTACGTGGCCGGGATCGGCCTCGACAACCTCGAGACGAGCGGGCCACCCGAGCGCTTCGTCGACGCCTACCGGCTGGCGGGCGAGGCCGGGCTGGGCCGGACGGCCCACTCGTCCGAGCACTCCCCCACGGCGGTCAACACGATCACGTGCCTCGACCAGCTCGGCTGCGACCGCATCGACCACGGGTACTACGTGCTCGAGGACGACGAGGTCGTCGCGCGCGTGCGCGACGAGCAGGTGGCGTTCACCGTCGTGTCGACGACCTCCCGACGGTCGTGGCGTCCCTGGCGCCGCGCCTCCATCGAGGCCATGCTCGAGGCGGGCCTGAACGTCGTGCCGGCCTCCGACGACCCGGGCATGTTCCCGACGACCCTCGCCGCCGAGTACCGCATCGTGCACGAACAGATCGGGGCCACCGCCGACCAGGTGCGCTCGATGGCCTCCGCGGGCGTCGACGCCAGCTGGCTGCCCGCCGTCGAGAAAGACGCCCTGAGGGCACGCGTCGACCGGGAGTTGGCGGCCCTCGACGACGAGTTCGGGGTGGCCGGGGCCTGACCCGGTCAGGGGCCGAGACGGCGCGGGGGCCGAGCCGGCACAGGCCGAGCCGGCGCGGGGGCCGAGCCGGCACAGGCCGAGCCGGCACAGGCCGAGCCGGCCGGCCCCGGCGCCCCGACCCGGCCTGCGAGACGGCCCGGCCTACGAGACGACCGTGAGGCGTTGCGTGGGCCGGGTCATCGCCACGTAGAGACTGGCGTTGCCGCGTCGGCTCGCCAGTCGGACGCGCTCGGGGTCGACCACGACGACCGAGTCGAACTCGAGACCCTTCGACGTCGCCGGGCTCAAGACCGAGATCGGCTTGGTCAACGACGCCGTGCCGGCGGCCACGAGACCGTCGAACTCGGCCGACAGGGCCTCGACGAGGGTCGAGACGGCCTGCTCGGGGGCGATCACCGCGAGCGTGCCCTCGGAGTCGATCGCGCGGTCGGCCCGGACGGCGTCGACGGTGGCACGGACGAAGTCGTCCTTCGAGGAGGCGCCGGTCACCTCGCGCACCGGCCATTCGCTCGAGCGCACCGATCGGCTCGGGGTGATCTGCAGACCGCTCGCCGTCGCGACGCCCTCGGCGTAGGTGACGATCTGCGCCGGCGTGCGGTAGTTGACGGTCAGTTCTTCGAGCCGCCACGGAGCCGACGTGCCCTGGGCGCCTCCGCCGCGACGACGGCCGAGCAGGGCCTGGAGGGCGCGGTCTCACGAGGTCGCCGACGCCGGGCTCGACGCCTGGGCGATGTCGCCGACGACGGTGAACGACCGCAGCGGGCAGCGCCGGGAGAGCAGTCGCCACTGCATGGGCGAGAGTTCTTGCGCCTCGTCGACCACCACATGGCCGAACGCCCAGGTACGGTCGCCAGCGGCCCGCTCGGCCGTGGTCATCGACGCCGCCCGCTCGGCGAAGCCGCCGGCGATCTGTTCGGCGCTGACCATGCCCTCGACGCCCATGTTCTCGATTGCCCGCTCGGCGTTCTCGATGTCGCGCTTGCGCTGGGCCTTGCGGGCCAGGCGCTCGGGGTCGACACCGGTCTGGAACTCGCCGAGCAACTCGGCGGCCTCGTCGAGCAGCGGCACGTCGGACACCGTGAAGCCCGCTCCGCGTTCACGCCGCAACAGGGCGCGCTGCTCGGGCGTCCAGCGCGGGGTGATCGACGCGAGCCAGTTCGGCCGGGCGAAGAGGTCCTCGACGAGCTTCTCGGCACTGAGCGGCAGCCAGGCCGTGTTGAGCAGCACGCGCACGTCGTACGACTGCCGGATGTCTTCCCGGAGGACGGCCTCGTCGGACTCGTCGACGGTCGTGCCGTGCTCGCGCATCTGGTCGACCAGCTGGCGCGTCAGGGCCGAGAGGGCCGCCTTGTTGAAGGTGACCCGGGCCACGTTGTGGGGCTTGCCGCGCTCCTGGGCCTTGCGCATGGCCTCGCCGACGAGCTCCGGTCGCACCACGAGTCGTTCGCCGTTGATGTCGATGGTCGTCGGCTCGGCCGGGCGGACCTGCCGCGACCGGACGGCGCGACGCATGAGCTCGGCCATCTCGGCCGACCCCTTGAGGGCGGCGACGTCGGGCGCATCGTCGGTCTGGGCCTCGACGCCCGGGTACAGGCCGCCGAGGCTCGACAGGACGACGCCGCTCTCGCCGAGGGACGGGAGCACCTGTTCGATGTAGCGCAGGAACGACCGCGACGGCCCGACGACGAGCACGCCCGAACCCTTGAGCCGGTCGCGGTGCGAGTAGAGCAGGTACGCGGCCCGGTGCAGCGCGACGGCCGTCTTGCCCGTGCCGGGGCCGCCCTGGACGACGAGCACGCCGTCGAGCTGAGAGCGGATGATCCGGTCCTGCTCGCCCTGGATGGTGGCGACGATGTCGGTCATGCGGCCGGTGCGCTGGGCGGTCAGGGCGGCCATGAGCGCCCCCTCGCCCTGCAGCTGCACGTCGTCGCGATCGAGCAGGTCGGGGTCGAAGACCTCGTCCTCGAGGCGGGTGACCGTGCGGCCGTCGAGGGTCAGGTGACGACGGGCCCGGGCGCCCATGGGCGTTGCGGCCGTCGCCTGGTAGAACGCGCTGGCCCCGGGGACGCGCCAGTCGAGCAGGATCGGGTGGTGGGCCTCGTCGCGCAGGCCGATGCGGCCGATGTAGCGGTACCGCCCGCCCTCGCCCGGTTCGGCCGGGCGGTCGACGTCGCCGGTCTGGCCGAGCAGGTCGGGCGTCTCGAGCTCGAGGCGACCGAACGCGAGCCGTTCGTCGACCGAGCCGAGCTGGACGATGGTGTCTTCGTACAGGCGCGCGTAGGCGTCGCGCTCGCTGCGGCTCTGGTGGTTGCCGCCGACGGTCTCGCGGCGGGTCCGTTCGAGACGGACGCGGGCGTCGGCCTTCAGCTCGTCGAGGCGTTCGTAGAGGGTGCCCACATAGGCGCGTTCGCGGTCGATCTCGGATGACAACAGGTGTTCGTACCCTTCGGGAAAAGTCGGCACGCCAGTCTAGCTTCCGACCACCGACGGCGAGGCCCGGGAATCCGACCCGGGACGCAGGAGGCGCGCTCGTCCTCGGGGGACGAGCGCGCCTCCTGGGGTGGCCGCGGTGGAGCCGGGCCTAGAACTCCTCGTGGGTCAGCGGGTCGCCGTCCCACAGCCGGCCCCGCTCGAGGCCGCTGATCGACTCGACCTCGTCGGGCGTGAGCTCGAAGTCGAAGACGTCGAGGTTCTCGCGCTGACGACCGGCGTCGGCCGACTTCGGGACGGGGACCGCGCCGAGCTGGACGTGCCAGCGCAGGACGACCTGCGTGGGCGTCTTGCCGTGGGCCCGCGCGATGTCGGTGACCCGCGCCTCCGTGAGGAGTTCGCTCTGCTTCGCGAGCGGGCTCCAGCTCTCGGTGACGATGCCCATGCTCTCGTGCACGGCACGCAGCTCGGCCTGGGGGAAGTACGGGTGCAGCTCGATCTGGTTGACCGCGGGCACCACACCCGTCTCGTCGGCGACGCGCTGCAGGTGCTCGGCCGTGAAGTTCGAGACGCCGACCGAGCCGACGAGGCCGTCTTCTTGCAACCGGACGAAGGCCTTGAAGGCCTCGACGTACTTGTCGATCCGCGGGAGGGGCCAGTGGATCAGGTAGAGGTCGACGAAGTCGAGGCCGAGGTTCGCCCGGCTCTCGTCGAAGCTCGCCAGGGTCTCGTCGAACCCGTGGTGTCGGCCGGGCAGCTTCGTCGTGACGACCAGGTCGTCACGGGCCACGTCGGTCTCGCGGATGGCCGCCCCGACGGCCGCCTCGTTGCCGTAGTTCAGCGCCGTGTCGAGCAGACGGTAGCCCGACGAGATCGCCTGGACGACCTGCGCCGTACCCTCGTCGCCGTTCAGCCCGTAGGTGCCGAGGCCGAGCTGCGGCAGGGTGCGCCCGTCGTTGAGGCCGACCGAGGGGGCGACCGTCATCAGCTGACGCCGAGCAGGTCGATGACGAAGATGAGCGTCTTGCCCGAGAGCGGGTGCCCGCCGCCGGCGGGGCCGTAGGCCAGGTGGGGCGGCACGACGAGCTCGCGGCGTCCGCCGACCTTCATGCCGGGGATGCCCTCCTGCCACCCGCGGACCAGGGCCTGCAGCGGGAAGTTGATGGCCTCGCCACGGCTCCAGGACGAGTCGAACTCCTCGCCGGAGTCGTGCTCGACGCCGAGGTAGTGGACGTTGACGGTCGAGCCGGACTGCGCCTCGGCTCCGTCGCCGACGGTGATGTCGGTGATCGTCAGCTCGGTGGGGGCGGGGCCGGTCGGGGCGTCGATCTCGGGCTTGGTCTGGGGATCGTGAGTCATGCCGACCATCCAACCACCGACGGGCCGAGGGGGCGGGTCGGCCACTCGCGTCCTCCCTGCGAGGCTCGAGGAGCCGACCCGACATCCGCACCGAGATGACGTCATCGATGCGAACACATGGACGCTACTCCGACGGTGACGGGACGCCAAATCGATCGGGCTGCGCCGCGGCTGGGGGCGGGGGCCCGGGCGGCGCCGGGGCAGGGGGCCGGTCGGCGCCGGGAGCCGCACCGGCTGCCGCCGCGGCCGCCGTCGGCCTGCGGAAACCTGCACGATCGGCAAGAATGGCAGCTTGTCCGCCACCCCGCCTCCGCCGTCCGGCCCCGCCGCGCCCGCCCGTCGCCCGCTGTTCGTCGACGTCACCCCGCTGCGGACGAGCCCGGCCTTCGCCCGCCTCTTCGCGGGCAGCGCGATCAGTGGCATCGGGACGCAGCTCACGCTCGTCGCCGTCGGGCTCGAGATCTTCGAGATCACCCGGTCGACCTTCGCCGTCGCGCTCGTCGGCGTCGTCTCGCTCGTCCCGATGATCCTGGCCGGCCTCTACGGCGGCATGCTCGCCGACGCCTTCGACCGTCGGAAGGTCGCGCTCGTCGCCGCCGTCTTCGCCTGGCTCTCGACCGCGGCCATCGCGCTGCACGCGTACCTCGGGCTGCACGAGGTGTGGCTGCTCTACCTGTTGACCACGGTCAACGCCGTGGCGGGCACGATGATCGCGACCTCGCGCGCCTCGATCGTGCCGCGCCTCCTGCCCCGCGAGCTGCTGCCCGCCGCCTCCGCACTGAGCGGCATCAGCATGGGTCTGATGCTCACCGTCGGACCCGCCCTGGCCGGCGTGCTCGTGGCGGGCGTGGGGTTCCCGCTGACGTACACGGTCGACGTCGTGTTGTTCTCGACGGCGTTCCTCGGGATCGTCACGCTGCCCCCGATCCGTCCCGAGGGCGAGACCCAACGTCCGGGGCTCGAGTCGCTGCGCTTCGGCCTGGCGTTCCTGAAGCGGTCGCCGAACATCCGGACGACCTTCGTCATGGACATAGTCGCGATGACGTTCGGGATGCCCCGCGTCCTCTACCCGGTGGTCGGCACGCTCGTGATCGGAGGAGGCGCGGTGACGGTCGGCGTCCTCTCCGCCTCGTTCGCGGTGGGCGCCCTGCTGAGCAGCGTGTTCTCGGGACGCCTCGGCCACGTGCGCCGACAGGGTGTCGCCGTGCGGTGGGCTATCACCGCCTACGGTCTCTGCATCGCCGCCTTCGGCGTCGTGCTGCTCGTGACGCCGGCCCACGGCGGCGGCGTCACGGCCGGACTCGACCAGGCGAACCTGGCCGCCCTCGGCGGGGCCGCCCTCGCGCTGGCCGGAGCGGGTGCGAGCGACAACGTCAGCTCGATCTTCCGCTCGACCATCCTCCAGTCGGCCGCGCCGGACGCGATGCGGGGCCGCCTGCAGGGGATCTTCATCGTGGTGGTCACGGGCGGGCCGCGAGTCGGCGACCTGTTCGTCGGACTCGTCGCGGGCATCGCCGTCTTCTGGCCGCCGCTGCTCGGCGGTCTGGTGGTCGTCGCCCTCGTCGCGCTCGTGGCCCGGCTGACGCCCGCGTTCGGGCGCTACGACGCGGAGGCGCCGACGCCCTGACCCGCGGCGGCGGCCACGGTCGCCGCTGCCGCCGTCACCGCCGTCGCCGTCGCCGTCGCGAGCGCGTCACCACCCGGGGCCCGAGTGCGGCGGCCCGGTCACCTGCGACGGCCACCCCGGGTGCTGCGGGTACCCGACGAAGGCCGTCGGTGGAGCCTGCAGGGCGACGCGACTCGCGGTCAAGGCCTGCAGCAGCTCGGCCTCGTCGCGTTGGACGGCCTCGTCGAGCGCGCGGCGGCCCTTCACCAGCCGCTGGCGGGTGAAGGCGAGGCGCGTCGCATTCGAGATGAAGACCTTCATGGCGGGTCGGATGCCCCGTGACGCGGCCCACGACCGCGCGCGGCGGCGACCGGCGCTCGACGAGAGCATGCCGACCTCGTCGGCGCTGAACCAGCCGACCGCGGCGTACTCCGCGAGCCGGTCGTGGGTGACCCTCCGCTCGTTGCGTCGCAGGAACACCACGAGCAACACCATGGCCACGAAGATCGGCACCTGCACGAGCAGGTAGTAGACGAAGAAGCCGTCGCCGACCACGAAGAGGGCACCGTTCCAGAGCGCGTGCAGTCCCGCCGCGGGGACGAGGCCGACGAAGAACCAGCCGATCGCGCCGTACGGGCCCGTCCGCCGTGCCGCGAGACCGAGGGCGAAGCCCGTGCAGGCCGTGTACATCACGTGGGCGAACGGCGACATCAGGGCCCGCACGAAGAAGACGTAGGCGAGGCCCTGGCTGCCCGTGGCCAGGTCCTCCCCGACCTGCAGGGCGAAGTACTGGATGTTCTCGACGAAGGCGAAGCCCGCCGCGACCGTCGCCGCGTAGACGATGCCGTCGACCGGGCCGTCGAAGTGCCGTCTGAAGATCCACAGGACGAGCAGCACCCCGAGTCCCTTCGCACCCTCTTCGACGAGCGGGGCCTGGACCACCGCCCCGAGCACGTCCCCCAGCTCGCCGGACCTGACGCCGAGCACGGCCCGAGCCGTCTCGAGGGCGTAGTCGACGATCAGAGCGGTCCCCACCGCGACCGCAGCGCCCCAGAGGAACGCGAACAGCAGGGCCACCCGTGGCTCGGGCTCCCAGCGGTCGACCAACCAGATGCCGACCAGGACGATGGCCAACGGGACGAAGGCGAGCAGGCTCCCGGCCAGCAGGACAGCGGGCTGGACGAAGACCAGGAAGTACAGGCCGACGGCCAGGGCGAAGGTGCCGATCACGGTGAACCCGACGGCGAGCGCCACAGCACTGGCCACTCGGCGACGAGGCGTCGGCTGGACGAAGACCGGCTGCACGGGGTACCAGACCGGCTCGGGGTTGACCGCGGGAGCATGCGCCGACCAGCCAGGAGCGGCCCCCGGGGTGACGGAGGAGGGGTCGGCGTACGGCGTCAGCGGGCGGCCGTACGCGTCGTGTCCGACGCCGCGGGGATCGGACCAGGTCATCCCCCGACCCTACGGGCTGACGCCGGGGTCGGCGCAGCCTGCGGGCGCAGCCTGCCGCCGGGGTCGGCGCAGCCTGCGGGCGGGCCGCGACGAGCCGGACGGCCCGGTAATCTCGCAGGATGGCCTCGACGCGTTCCCTGCCCGAGGACCCGTCGCTGGTCCGGTACGTGGTGATGCGGGTCTGGCACGATTTCCTGCGCCATCGCACCATCGACGCGGCCGGGTCGCTCACCTTCTTCTCGATGCTCGCCCTGGTGCCCGGCGCGCTCGCCCTCGTCTCGGGGGTCGCCCTGTTCGTCGACGACGGAGACGCCGTGGACGAGATCCTCTCCGTGGCCCGGTACGTCCTCACCCCCGACGCGATCGACACCCTGCGCTGGCCGCTCGAACAGATGCTCAGCCTGTCGAACCCCGGCGTCGCGTTCGGCATCGGCCTCTGGCTCACGCTGTGGTCACTGTCGGCCTACACGACGGCGTTCGGCCGGGCCATGAACACCGCCTACGAGGTCGAGGAGGGGCGCCGCATCTGGAAGTTCCGCGGCCACATGATGATCGTCACGCTCGTCCTGATGGTGTCGTTCGCCGTCATCGCCGTCATCCTGCTGGTGACGCCCACGTTGAGCGACGCGGTGGCCGCACGGTTCGGCATCGGCCGCCCCTGGACCGACCTCTACGACGTCGTCAAGTGGCCGGTGCTCGTCGCCCTGGCCGTGCTGTCGGTCGCGATGCTCTACTTCTTCACGCCCAACGTGCGGCCACCGCGGCTGCGCTGGGTGTCGTACGGCGCCATGGTCGCCCTCGGCGGTTGGGCGCTCGCCACGGTCGGCTTCGCGGTCTACGTCGCGACGGTGTCGAACTACGACCGCTTCTACGGCTGGGTGGGCGGCGTCGTGGTCGTGTTGCTCTACGCGTACATCAGCAACTTCGTGCTCGTCCTCGGCGGGGAGCTCGACAGCGAGATCCTGCGGATGCGCCAGCTCCGTCGCGGGGTGCAGGCCGAAGAGGTCATCCCCCTGCCGCTCCGTGACACCGCGCGCAACCACATCCTGGCTCGCAACCTCGCCTGGGACGTCCGGGTGGGCCGGGCGATCCGCGAGCGTGCCCTGCGCGAGAACGGCGGCGTGCTCGAACCCGACGAACTCCGGCGCGTCCACCTCCGGGGTGATCGAGACCGGCCGGCCGACGAACGGCCGCAGGCCGCTCAGCGCGCCGACCAGGTCGACCCGACCACCCACGCCCCCTCGACGTCGTAGAGGCCGCGCCTCGAGGAGGCGCGGTGCCGGTCGACCGTCACCGCGCCTCCTCGACGTGGTCGCGTCAGCCGGCGGTCTCGTCGCCCGGGTTGCGGGCGCCCGTCGTGTTGGCCGCCCGGGCCACCGCCGCGGCAGGGTCCTCGACGTCGATGACGGTGATGGCGCTCGTGATCGGCGCGAGCCCCGAGAGTCGGGCGGGCGAGAGCACCTTGCGCACCTGCTCGTCGGTCATGAGGCCGGCCGCGACGACGAGCGGCGCGATCGCCGCGTTGGTCGTCAGCGCCGTGTGGGCGATGGCCGCCGCCGCCGTGTAGCCGATGTAGGGCGTGAGCGCCGTGACGCTGCCGACGTTCGTCTCGACCTGCTGGGTCAGGCGGGCGCGGTTCGCCTCGATCCCGTCGACGCAGTTGATCCGCAGGGTCTGGCAGGCGTAGGTCATCCACTGCAGGCTCTGCATGACCGAGTGGGTGATCACGGGCTCGAACGCGTTGAGCTGGAGCTGGCCGGCCTCGGCGGCCATCGTGACCGTCACGTCGGCCCCGGCCACCGAGAACGCGACCTGGTTGACCACCTCGGGGATCACCGGGTTCACCTTGCCCGGCATGATCGAGGACCCCGCCTGGCGCGGCGGCAACGTGATCTCGCTGATGCCGGCCTGCGGACCGGACGAGAGCAGCCGCAGGTCGTTGCAGATCTTCGACAGCTTGATCGCGCTGCGCTTGAGGGCGCCGCTCAGCGTCATGAAGACGCCGGTGTCGCTCGTCGCCTCGATGAGGTCGGGGGCCGTGACGAGGTCCATGCCCGAGAGCGTGCTGAGGTGTCGCCGGACGGCGTCGGCGTAGAGCGGGTCCGCCGTGATGCCCGTGCCGATGGCCGTGGCGCCGAGGTTGATCTCACCGAGCAGCGGCACGACGTCGCGCAGACGCTGGACGTCCTCGGCCAGGGTGTGCGCGAAGCCCGTGAACTCCTGCCCGAGGGTCATGGGCACGGCGTCCTGCAACTGGGTGCGGCCGACCTTGAGCACGTCGTGGAACTCGGCGCCCTTGGCGGCGAACGAGTCGGCGAGCAGGTCGAGCTCGACCAGGAGGCGGCGCAGGGTGAGCACCATCGCGATCTTGATCGAGGTGGGGTAGGTGTCGTTGGTGCTCTGGCTGCGGTTGACGTCGTCGATCGGGTGCAGGTGGCGGTACTCGCCCTTGGCGTGGCCGAGCAGCTCGAGGGCGCGGTTGGCGATGACCTCGTTGCTGTTCATGTTGGTGGACGTGCCGGCGCCGCCCTGGATGACCCCGACGGCGAACTGGTCGTGCAGCGCGCCCCCGCGGATCTCTTCGCAGGCGCGTTCGATGGCCTCGGCCTTGACCGGGTCGAGCACGCCGATCTCGACGTTGGCGCGGGCCGCCGCCTGCTTCACGAGGGCGAGGGCCGTGACGAGGTCGGGATAGACCGAGATCGGCCGCTGCGAGATCGGGAAGTTCTCGAGCGCCCGGGCGGTGTGGATGCCCCAGTAGACGTCGGCGGGCACCTCGCGGCTGCCCAACGAATCGGTCTCGGTGCGGGTCGGTGCTGCTGTCTCGGTCGTCACGTGTGGTGAGCCTCCGTCGTCAGTCGGGGCCCGGTCGTCGTCGACCGGACGCTTCCGTCGAGCCTACCGGCGGGACCGCGGACGGGTCGTGCCCGAGGAGGCGCGGGGCGGCCGTCCGAGAGGGTCCCGACCTGGGGACGAGACGAGCCGGGGTGGCCGGGGGTCAGCGGTGGAAGCCCGGGACGATGAGGTAGATGCCGTACAGCACGCCGAGGGCGCAGACGACGAAGCAGGCGTACCCCGCGGCGGTGCGGACGGGCGTGCGGCCCTCGACGGTCAGGAGGCGCAGGCCCAGCGAGTAGAGCGAGACGAGGGCGGCCGCGGAGAAGAGCGCGACGAGCGCGACCACGAGGAAGGCGGACCAGTCGATCATCAGCGCACCTCGTCGTCGGTCGGGACCGGACCCCGGGGGGCGGAGACGGGCTCGGGTGGGTCGTCCATCCGGACGAACGGGGCCTCGACCCCGGACGCGGGCGTGTCGACGCGGCCCTTGCGGACCGCTCGTCGGGCACGGCGACGCGAGAGCACCGAGGTGGCGGCGACGTCGACCTCGATGGCCGAGCCCTGGTCGTGCGGCCGGCGGCGGGAGATGACGAAGATCCCCGCGATGACGACGGCACCGACGGCGGCGTCGATCACGAGCCCCGCGACGCCGAGCGTGGCGATCAGGGCCGCGACGGCGCCGACCGCCGCCGAGGCGGGCAACGTGATGAACCAGGCGACGACGATCTTGCCGGCGGTGCCCCACTGGATCTTCGAGCCGCGGCGTCCGAGGCCGGCACCGATGATCGATCCGCTCGCGACCTGCGTCGTCGACAGCGCGAAGCCCAGGTGGCTGGAGGCCAGCACGGTCGCGGTCGTCGACGCCTCGGCGGAGAAGCCCTGGGTGGGCTTGACCTCGGTCAGACCGCCGCCCATGGTCTGGATGATGCGCCAGCCGCCGGTGTAGGTGCCCAGGGCGATGGCGAACGCGCAGACGACGACCACCCAGAACGGCGGGCCGGAGTCGGGCGTGAGCAGCCCGCCCGCGATCAACGTGAGCGTGATGACGCCCATGGTCTTCTGCGCGTCGTTCGTGCCGTGCGCGAGGGCGACCAGCGACGACGTGAAGATCTGGCCGTAGCGGAACCCGCCGCGCTCGCTCTTGTCGTCACGGCGTCGGGTGATCGTGTAGGCGAGCCGTGTGGCGGTGTACCCCACGACGCCGGCGATCAACGGCGCGAGCAGGGCGGGCAGCACGACCTTCGACAGCACGACGCCGAAGTCCACCGACCCCATGCCGGCACCGACGATCGCCGCACCGATCAACCCGCCGAACAAGGCGTGCGAGGAGCTCGAGGGCAACCCCCGCAACCACGTGAACATGTTCCAGACGACGGCGCCGATGAGGCCCGCGAAGATCATCTCGGGGGTGATCTGCACCCCGCCGTCCCCTTCGCGGATGATGCCGCCGGAGACGGTCTTCGCGACCTCGGTGCTGAGGAAGGCGCCGACGAGGTTGAGGATCGCGGCCACCGTGACGGCGACCTTGGGCTTCATCGCGCCGGTCGCGATCGGGGTCGCCATGGCGTTGGCCGTGTCGTGGAACCCGTTCGTGAAGTCGAAGAAGAGAGCCAGCGCGATGACCAGGACGACGATGAGTGTGATGTCCACCGGCCTGAGTGTCACAGGTGGGTGGACGCGGGTCAACTCGGTGGTGACCTGCGGGGTACATCCCGGTGAACGGCGGGTGACGCGGACCGTCGCGCGGCCGGGGCGCGCCTCACACGTGCGGGACGAAGTCCTGCCAGGCCCGTCGCCGTTCGCCCCGCGGATCGTGCTCGACGCGGTCGCGGGCGTCGATGATGAGGGTGCGTCGGCGGTGCGGGTCGTAGGTCGGCCAGTCGGCGACCGCCCCGGTGCGGACGAACTCGAGCCAGCGGGAACGCGTCCGCGCCGCCGTGCGCAGGAACGCCCGACGACCGCCCAGGAGGCTCATCGCCCACCCGAAGGCGGAGCCCATCCGGTCGTAGATCGCCCAGAGCTCGAGACCGTGGAACGCGTCGACCCCGACCGTGCGGAGGATTCGCGTCGTGGCGTCGAAGCGGTAGAACCGGACCGGCTGGTGGACCGCGTGCCGCTCGGCCACCTTGACGCTCGGGAACCAGAACGCGTAGTCACCGCCGAAGTCGAGGGCGGCCGGGCGGGCGGGCAGCCCCGGGTAGTGCTTCTTGATCGCCTTCCGGGCCTTCTTCTCGGTCGCGGCGAAGATGGCCCGGATGCGGGGCTTCGTCGTGGCGAGGATGTCGCGGCGGCCGGTGAACACCGACCCCTCGCGGTCGTTCGTGCCGATGATCAGCGGCACCGGGTGGGCGCGGCCCGCCTTGAAGGCGTCGAGCGGGCGTTCGGGCAGGAAGTCGCCGTCGATGACCGGACTGAAGCAGATCGTCCCCGGGTCCTCGTCCGGGGTGCGCAACTGCAACCGGCTGGCGGCCCGGACGATCGCCGTCGTCGGTGCCTCGGCGAGCATCGTCGCCGCGTCGTCGACGCTCGTGGCCTCGAGGTCGTCGTCGCGCAGGTCGTGGGCGAGCAGCTCGAGGAACTCGCCCGCCCAGCGCCGCGTCACGTCCGGCGGGTAGATGGCGTTCGGCGGTGCGCTCTGGGCGACGACCCCCGGAAGAGGCCGCGAGCGCGCGGCACCGTCATGAGGGTCGTCACGGCGTTGCCGCCGGAGCTCTCGCCCGACACGGTGACCCGGCCGGGGTCGCCGCCGAACGCGGCGACGTTGTCGCGGACCCACTCGAGGGCGGCGACCTGGTCGCGCAGCCCGAGGTTCGAGTCGAACGGGCGGTCCTCGGTCGCCCAGTGGCTGAAGTCCAGGTAGCCGAAGGCGCCCAGCCGGTAGTTCAGGCTCACGTAGACGATGCCGCCCTCACGGACGAGCGTCTCGCCCTGTCTCGGGAACTCTCGCGACGACCCCACGCTGTACGCGCCTCCGTGGACGAACACGAGGACGGGCAGCCCGTCGCCCGATGCCGTGCCCTCCGGTGCGACCACGTTGACCGTCAGGCAGTCCTCGCTGAGCGGGGTGGTGGCGTCGACGCCCACGAACTGCACGCGGTCCTGCGGGGCTGCGGGTCCGAACCGGCCGGCGTCGCGGACGCCCGTCCACGCAGCCGGGGACTCGGGGGCCCGGAAACGGAGGCGCCCCACGGGTGGTGCGGCGAAGGGGATGCCGCGCCAGGCGAGCACGCCGCGCTCCCGCACGCCGCGGACCTCGCCCGAGCGGGTGGTGCGGACGAGGTCGGGGGCCGGGACGGTCGCCCGGGGCTGTGCGGTCACGGAGCGATGCTACGGGTGGTCGGACGGTCGACCGGGGCCGTTCACCCGACGTTCTCCTAGGGGGTGCCTGGGAGGATGGTCGGGACTTTGCAGTCGATGCACATCGCACGGCTGCCCCGACGACTGGACGGAGCCCGGCTCACATGGAACTCGGCGAGCTGCTGATCATCTTGACCGGGTCGCTCGTCGTGACCGCCTTCGCCCGCTGGCGGGGCCTGCCCGCTCCCCTGCTGACGGTGGGCGTCGCCCTGCTCGTGTCGTTGATCCCCGGCGTGCCCGACATCGAGATCGACTCCGAGGTCATCCTGACCGTGGTCCTGCCGCCGCTGCTCTACTCGGCCGCCCTCGACGTCTCGCTGCTGAACTTCCGGGAGAGCCGCGTGCAGATCGCCCGACTGGGGGTCGGTGCCGTGATCGTGACGGCCTTCGCCGTAGGGGGCGTCGCCTACGTGATGATCCCCGACATGACCCTTCCGGCCGCCCTCCTCGTCGGGGCGGTGGTCGCGCCTCCCGACGCCGTGTCGGCGGCCGCCATCGGCCGGAAGCTCGGCCTGCCGCGCAAGGTGATGACCGTGCTGTCGGGCGAGAGCCTGATCAACGACGCCGCGTCGCTCACCCTGGTCAAGGTGTTCCTGGCGATCGTGGGCGGTGCCAGCCTCACGCTCTGGGACGACCTCGGCATCTTCGGCCTCGCGATCGGCGTCGGCGTCGCGGTCGGTCTGGTCCTCGGCTTCGTCGCCCACCGCGTGCGCATGCGGATCGACGACCCCGTGGTCGAGAACGTCATCGGCCTGCTGCTGCCGTTCATCGCGTACATCGCCGCCGAGGAGCTGAGCGGCTCCGGCGTGCTGGCGGTCGTGGCCGCGGGCCTCTACGTCGGCTTCAACTCGCCCCGCACGGGCTACGCGACCAGGCTGCAGGAGCGCCCGTTCTGGTCCGCCGCCGACGTCCTGCTCGAAGGGTTCGTGTTCGCCCTGATCGGCCTCCAGCTGCGTGCCGTCGTGCTCGACGTCAGCGAGAGCGAGCGCGGCCTCGGACAGAGCGTCGGCGTCGCCCTCGCCGTCCTCGCCGTGGTCGTCCTCGTGCGCCCGGTCTTCGTGTTCGGCACCTACCACGCGGCCCGCGCCGGCCGGTACCTCTTCCTCTCGACGGTGCTGCGGAAGCTCCGCCGGGTGCCCGCGCTCCGCCGGCTGCGGCGGGCGCCGGCTCTGCGGACGCTGCGCTACCACCCGCAACCCCGCATGGACTGGCGACAGCTGAGCGTCATCTCGTGGACCGGCATGCGGGGCGTGGTGACCCTCGCCGCCGCCGTGTCGATCCCGGCCGTCACCGAGTCGAGCATCCCCGTGCCGGCGCGCGACACCATGTTCCTCATCGCGTTCATCGTCACGGTCGGCACCCTGCTGCTGCAGGGGCTCACGCTGCCGGTCGTCATCAGGGTGCTCGGCGTCCGGGACGACACGCAGCGCGACCGTGACCTCGCCGCCGAGCTGGCGGTCTTCGCGACGAGCACGGACGAGACCATGGCCTACGTCGCGGAACGGCGTGCCGACTGGGAGAAGCGCTGGGGTCCCGAGCTCACCGAACGCGCCGTCCTGCTCGCGACGACGCGGCTGCTGCGGCAGAACGAGGCGCTGCAGCGCACGGCCGTCGACGACGCCGACGAACGGGACGTCTCGGGGGCGACGGCCGCCCAGCGCGCCCGCCGTCGAGCGGCGCCCCAGGCGCTCGGCTCGATCCGACGCGAGCTGCTCGCCAAACGCCGCGAGGTGGTGCTGCGCGAGCGCGACGCCGGGGCCCTCGACGAGGAGGTCATGAGGCGCGTGCTGCTCGGGCTCGACGCCGAGGAGCTCGCCATGGACACCTCGGCCTTCACGAGCACGAGGTCGTGACGCCGCCGCGGCGTATCGTGAGCGGGACCGGCGACGAGACGGGAACACGACCGAGAGCAGGAGGGCGCGGCACCGTGGCGACCACGACGAACCAAACGACCACGGACGACGCGGGAGGGCCGCCCAAGCCCGAATTCGGACGGTACCGTCGCTGGTACTCGACCCTCCACCCGTCGCTGCAGCTGATCGGCCTGCAGCTCTGGCTGCCGCTGTTCTTCATCGTCGGCTTCTGCCTCTGCTACATCGCGGCCTTCCACGCCCCCCACCCGCACGACGTCCCCGTCGCGGTCGTCGGGTCCTCGTCGGCCGCCGCCGACCTGCAGACGGGCCTCGACGACGCCCGCCCCGGCGTGATCGACGTCCGCGCCTACGGCTCCGCCGACGAGGCCGAGGAGGCGGTGCTCGCCGGACGCGTCGCCGTGGCCTACGACCCGGCCGAGACCACGATCTACACCGCGAGCGCCCACCAGTACCAGGTCGCCGCCCTCATCCCGGCGACGATCACCCCCGTGCTCGAGGCCCAGGGGGTCACGCCCACCGTCACGGACCTGGCACCGCTGCCCGCGAACGACGAGTACGGCACCGTGTCGATGTACCTCATGCTCTCGTGGTGCATCGGTGGCTACATGGTGGCGATGTTCATCGGGCTGATGGGCGCCCCGCTCCGCCACCGCACCCGGATGACGGTGATCGGCGTCGGCGGCGGCGTGATCTCGCTCGTGACGAACGTCCTCGCCGGGCCGGTGATCGGGGCCGTCGACGGGCACTTCGTGCCGCTCTTCTTCATCGCCTGGGCCTGGATCATCGCGATCGGCCTCGCGGTCAACGGCATCAGCTACTTCGTCGGACGGTTCGTCGCCCTGCCCGCGATGATCGTGTTCGTCTTCCTGTCCATGCCGTCCTCGGGCGCCGCCTACCCCGCATGGTTCATGCCCCAACCGTTCGCGTGGCTCAACGCCGTCGTGGTCGGGAGCGGCATCACCGAGATGCTCAAGCGCGTGCTCTACGGCGTGGGCCCCGGCTACGGCCGCGGCGTGACGATGATGCTCTGCTACGCCGCTCTCGGCATCGTGCTGATGCTCGTCGGCAAGCGCTGGTGGGAGAGCCGCCGCATCGCCCGCATCGTGTCCGGCCGCACGACGATGTTCGCCGACGCCCAGAACGCGAACCGCGAGTTCCTCGTCGCCGAGCGCGACGAGGTGCTCGCCCGCCACGGCCTCGTGGCGACGGACACGGGCACGATCAACACGATCCCGGCGGACGAACGCGACGACCTCGGTGACCCCGGCGAGCGGGGCGACATGTTCCTCGGTGCACCCGGCGGGCTCGAGAACGACGAGCTCGCGACGCGACCCGTGCGCGTCGTCCCGAGCGACCGCACAGGGTCGGGGCACCCCGGGCGCGAGGACGGCGTCGCGCGCTGAGGCGGTACCCTCGACGCTCGTGACCACGACCACCCTGCACCGCCTGCTCGTCGCCCTCGCCGTCCTGCTGCTCGTCGCGGCCGGGGCCCTCTACGTCCTCTCGGTGACGCTGGCACCACAGGGCGGTCCCGACGTGGCGGCGCGCTTCGTCGGCTACGCCTGGTTCGCGGTCGTCGGTGCCGTGCTCACCGGCGTCGTCGACTTCTTCGTACGCGCGGGTCTGTCGCGCACCGGGACCCGACGGGGACGCTGACCCCGCCCGGACGGGGTGTCGGGCTCAGACGAGTCGTGCCTCGGCGGTCGAGGCACGTCGCTCGGCCAGCTCGATCGCCGCGAGGCGTTCGATGCGCTGCCACCGCGCGGCCGTGGCGGCCATGCCCGCGACGAGGGCGACCACGCCGAGGCTCGAGAGCGCCAGCAGGACGCCGCCGAAGGCGGCCCCCACCACGACGACGACGAGGCCGAGGGCCCAGGCCACCGCGGGCAGCCAGAGCGGCAACGACAGCTGGCGGGGCGCCACGGCGGTGCGGGCCGGGCTCCGGAGCGTGGTCGTGGTCAGGCCGTCGTAGCTGGTCATGTCGCTCCCCGTGAGATCCGTCCGACGGCGGGGATCTCCCCGTGATCCGTCTCGGAACCGACCCTAGGTGGAGCACGGGCGCCACCGCGCCCCCCTCTGCGAGGGCCAGGCGTCCGGACCGGAACGCCTCAGGGGCCGGCGTCTTCCGCCGGCAGCGGAGCGTCGGAGGCCACCGTCGAGAGGTCGGCCGCGAAGACGAACGTCCGGGCGACCCGTCCCCCGGCGAGCACACCGGGCAGCCAGTGCGACGCGTCGTCCCACATCTCGTCCAGGGGCAGCTCGTCGAGGTCGAACCACCGGGGCACCAGCTCGTCGCTCTCGGCGGGGTCGCCGCGCCACGCGGTGACGACGAAGACCGTCGACCGCTGGCTCCAGCTCTCACGGTGCGGGAAGAGGTAGAGCAGGTCGCCCCTCCGGTCGAGGTCCGACGCGAGCACCTCGACGCCGCTCTCTTCCGCGATCTCGCGGACCATCGCCTCCTGCACGCCCTCCCCCGGCTCGAGCTTGCCCCCGAGGCCCACCCAGTGCCCCGTGCCGAGTCCGCGCTTCTTGCGTCCCAGCAGGACCTGCTGACGCCCCTCGTGCTCCCGCAACAGGTAGGCGACGCAGACGCGGTAGACCGGCATGCCGGAAGGGTACCGGCTGTCGTCCCGCCCACAGGGCCGACGGCGGGAGGGCGGACGGCAGGAGGGCGGACGGCAGGAGGCGCGGGCCGCGTCCCCGGGAACCGCTCGACGCCTCGCGCGTAGGCTCGTCGGCATGTCCGAAGCACGATCGAGCGGGAGGCGACGCCCCGGGCCCGAGTTCCGCGGTGCCGGCCGGAGCCTCGAGGTGCTGCGCGCCGAGGCCCACGACGAGCTCTCCGCCCTGATCGAACTGCGCTGCCGCAACGGCGAGGACCCCTGGGACGTCATCCCCGGGCTCCCCACCGTCGACGAGCAGGTCGTCATCTCGCTGCGGGCCGACGCCCTGGGAACCGACGGCGTGCCGACCGCGACGGGGCTCGGTCTCGCCGACGAGCTCGGCTACCTGCGCACCATCGCGTTGTGGCACCCCGAGCTGTCACGGGCCGTCTGGTCGCTCATGGGGCGGCTCGACGACGCCTCTCGCTGACCGCGCCTCGCCCGACCCGGCTGTCGGTGGTCCGCCGTAGCGTGGCCCCATGAGCTGGTGGGACGTCGTGACCGTGACCGTGGGTGCCTTCGTGGGTGCCGGGGCGGCGTTCGCGTCGAACCTGCTCGTGCGGCTGATCGAGTCGCGCCGACGCGAGGCGTCGGCGCTCAACGAGCTGATCACCGAGATCCACTTCCGGCGCGTGCTGCGCCGGGTGGCGCCGAGGCTCAGCCCCAACCCCCGCGCCCTCGACCCCGTCTACGAGCAGGCGCGTCATTCAATCTCGGCCCTGCGGGGTGAGATCCGGCGGGCGCGACGGGCGCTCCGTCCCCGTTCGTCGGCCCTGCCCGTGCTCAACGAGATGACGCTGGCGTGCAACACCTTCCTCGACGACAGCGACGACGCCCCCGAGCGCTACCGGCTGCACCTCATGCAGCTGCACGCCCGGCTCAACGCCTCGGTCCGACGACTGAGGTCCGACCGCCGGTCCATCTCCGACCTCGAACCCGGCGAGGCACACCTCGGGGCCACCGTCCAGGGGTTGGCCGCGCCGACCACGGCCCTGCCCGTCGACGACTGACCGCCGCCGGGTCGGACGTCGACCCCCGTCAGGGCCGGCCGACGACCGACGGCCTGGCCGGACGTCACCGAGGAGGCGCGGGTACCGTCCCCCGCATGAGCGACCGCGACCAGACCCCGGCCCCCGACACCACCCCCCGCGACGACGCGTCCGGCGCGAGCGAGACGGTCGACCCGGCCGGGCACGACGTCGACGCGACGTACACCGTCCCCGGGACGCACTCCGAGTCGGCCGCCGAGAAGGCCGGCACCCCCGAGCAGGCGATCGACGAGGCCCGCGAGGGCGAGGCGCCCGACCCGGCCGACGTCCACGTCGCCTCGGACGAGTACCCCGAGGTGCCGGCCTTCAACGGCATCACGGCCAGCGACCGCTCCGTCTGAGCCGCCGTTAGGCTCGGGTGATGGCCTCCGTTCCCGCTCCCCGTGCCCCCCAGAAGCCCGTCACCCGGTCGCACCACGGCCACGACTTCGTCGACGACTACGAGTGGCTCCGTGCCAAGGACGACCCCGAGGTCGTCGCGCACCTCGAGGCCGAGAACGCGCACACCGAGGCCGAGACGGCCCACCTCGCCGGTCTGCGGCAGACGGTCTTCGACGAGATCAAGGGCCGGGTGCAAGAGACCGACCTGGGCGTCCCGGTCCGTGAGGGCTCGTGGTGGTACTACTCGCGCACGGCCGAGGGGCAGCAGTACGGCATCCACTGCCGTGCCCCGATCGCCGGGCCCGACGACTGGACTCCCCCGTCGATCGAGGCGGGCGAGGCCGCCGAGGGCGAGCAGGTGCTGCTCGACGGCAACGCCGAGGCCGAGGGACACGACTTCTTCTCGATCGGCAGCTTCGACGTCTCGCCCGACGGCTCCCTGCTCGCCTACGCGGTCGACGTCGAGGGCGACGAGCGCTACACGCTGCGCATCCGCGACCTGGCGACCGGCCGCGACCTCGACGACGTGGTCACCGGCACGGCCGCCGGCGCCCTGTTCGACGCCACCGGCCGGTACGTCTTCTACCCCACCGTCGACGAGTCCTGGCGGCCCGACACCATCTGGCGTCACGAGGTCGGGCACCCCGGCGACGACGTCACGGTGTTCACCGAGACCGACGACCGCTACTGGATCGGGGTGGGCCTCACGCGCAGCCGCCAGTACCTCGTCGTCGACGTCGGGTCGAAGATCACGAGCGAGACCTGGCTGCTCGACGCGGCCGACCCGACCGGCGAGTTCCGGGTCGTCTGGCCGCGCCGCGAGGGCGTCGAGTACGACGTCGAGCACGCGATCGTCGCGGGCAGCGACCGCCTGCTCATCGTCCACAACGACGGCGCCGAGAACTTCGAGCTCGTCGACGTGCCGGCCGACGACCCCACCTCGACGACCGACCGCCGCGTGATCGTCGAGCACCGCGCCTCCGTCCGGCTCGAGTCCGTCGACGCGTTCTCCGGCCACCTGGTGGTCGAGTACCGCCGCGACGCGCTGCCGCGCTTCGCGGTCGTGCCGCTCGGTCCCGACGGCTACGGCGAGGTCTCCGAGGTCGGCTTCGACGAGCCGCTGTTCGCCGCCGGCGCGGGCGGCAACCCGGAGTTCCACCAGCCGACCGTCCGCTTCGGGTACACCTCGTTCGTCACGCCGTCGACGGTCTACGACCTGGACGTCCGCACGGGCGAACGTCACCTCCTCAAGCGTCAGAACGTGCTCGGCGGCTACGACCCGGCCGACTACGACCAGGCCCGCGAGTGGGCCACGGCGACCGACGGCACCCGCGTGCCCGTCTCGCTCGTCTGGCGCCGTGACGCCGTCCCCGCCGAGGGGCCCTCGCCCGTGCACCTCTACGGCTACGGCTCGTACGAGCACAGCATCGACCCGGGCTTCAGCGTCGCCCGCCTGTCGCTGCTCGACCGCGGCGTCGTCTTCGCGGTCGCCCACGTCCGCGGCGGCGGCGAGCTGGGACGCTCCTGGTACGAGGACGGCAAGACGCTCACCAAGAAGAACACCTTCACCGACTTCGTCGCCGTCGCCGACCACCTGATCGCCGAGGGTCGCACGACCCCCGAGCTGATGGTGGCCGAGGGCGGCAGCGCGGGCGGCCTGCTGATGGGGGCGGTGGCGAACATCGCCCCCGACCGGTTCGCCGGCATCGTCGCGGCCGTCCCGTTCGTCGACGCCCTGACGAGCATCCTCGACCCCGACCTGCCGCTCACCGTGATCGAGTGGGACGAGTGGGGCGACCCCCTGCACGACGCCGAGGTCTACGAGTACATGCGCGGTTACAGCCCGTACGAGAACGTGCGCGACGACGTGACCTACCCGCGCATCCTCGCCGTGACCTCGATCAACGACACCCGGGTGCTCTACGTCGAACCCGCCAAGTGGGTGGCGCGGCTGCGCGAGGTCGACGCCCCCGTGCTGCTCAAGACCGAGATGTCGGCCGGGCACGGCGGCGTCAGCGGACGGTACGAGTCCTGGCGCGAGCGGGCGTTCGAGATCGCGTGGATCCTCGACGTCCTCGGGCGGGCCTGACGAGCGTGGACCACGTCGCGCTGCTGCGGGGCGTCAACGTCGGCACGGCCAAGCGGGTGGCCATGGCCGACCTGCGACGCGTGGCCGCCGACCTCGGCTTCGAGCGCCCCGAGACGCTGCTCAACAGCGGCAACCTGGTGTTCGGGGCGTCGTCGCGGCTCGGTGCCGACGACGCCGCCGGGCTCCGGGCGGCGATCGCCCGGGCCACCGGCGTCGACGCCGACCTGGTGCTGCTCGACGCCGAGCGCTTCACGCGGCTGGCCGTGGCGAACCCCCTCCGACGCGAGGAGCGCGAGCCGAAGCTGCTGTCGGTCGCGTTCGCCGAGGTGCCGGGCACGCTCGACGGGGTGGCGCCTCCCGACGTCGACCTGGGCGACGAAGAGATCGTGGTCTCGCCCGACGCCGTCCGCCAGTGGCTGCCGGCAGGCGTGCTCGCCTCGCGGGTGCCGGCGGCCTGGTGGCGGGGGCTGCCGACTCCGGTCACGGCCCGGAACGACGCGACCGTGCGCAAGCTCGAGGCGCTGCTCGCCCGCCGCTCCGTCTGACCCCTTCCGCGCCCGAGGTCCGACGGCAGAGGTCGACGTCCCGACGTCAGAGGTCGGCGGCGGCGCGGCGGAAGCGGCGGAGGGCGTCGTCGGCACGGGCGGACTCGAGGGTGGCCAGCACGCCGTAGCCGAAGGCGTCCTCGCCCGACCGGTGGGCGAGCGTCGCGACCTCGCGCATCGTCCGCACCGCCGCGAGGGCGTCGCGGTGCTCGCCGAGGGCGTCCTGGACGGCCTCGGCCCGGCGGGCCCGGCCGCGGCCCGATCCGCTGCGGGCCCGGTCGGCCTCGAGGGCGTACCGCAGTCGTCGGGCGGCCTTCCGCGCGTCGTGCAGGACCGGGAGCGCGTCCACGGCGCCTGCGCGGTCCGTCGCGTCCACGGCCGCCAGCCCTGCCCGGACCGCCCGCCTCGTCCGCTTCCGCTCAGCCCGCAGCCGCGCGGCCGAGAGGTCGGCGGCCGGGTCGGTGGCGTGGTCCCCCGTCGCCGGGGCCGCCACGAGCGCGTCGACCGCGTCCAGCAGGTCGAACCAGGCGCCCGAGTCGAGCAGGCGACGCACGTCACCGACGGCCTCGTCGAGTCGTTCGCCGAGCCGGGCGTCGATCCGCCCCGTGACCTGGGCGGCCACGAAGCCCTCCGGAGCCGAGGAGGCGCGGGTCGCCACCCGGCCTCGCGCCACCTCGACGTCCCGAGCGGCACCCGAGACGTGGCCGACGTGGCGGGCACCCGCCACGACGGCGGCGGCGAGCCCGGGGTCGAGGACGCCGTCCCACACGGTCAGCAGGGCGCGCAGCCGCCGGGTCGTGGTCCGCAGCCGATGGACCGCATCGGGCCGGCCGTCGCGCACGGCGGCGTCGACCGCGAGCAGCTCGTCACGGAGTCCCGACGCAGCGGACGCCACGAAAGCCGCGGCCGACTTCTTCTTCGGGGCCGGGGTGGCCGGGGCAGGCACGACCGTCGAGGCGGCCCCGCCGGCGCCGTCACCCGACGCCGCCGGCACCGCGAGTTCCGAACCCAGCCCTCGGGCCAGCTTCGACTTCGACGACGAGAGCGACGCGCCGGCCGCCTCCAGCCGCTCCGCGACCGCGTCGAGCAGCCGCTCGCCCTCGTCGCCGTCGACGCCCGGCGCGAGCTCGACCTCCCACTCGCGCCAGGTGCGCAGCACGCCCGTGTCGGGGTTCGACGCCCGCACGACGTCGTCGGCGAGCTCGGCCAGCTCGCGGTCCGAGCCGTCGAGCAGGCGGGTCACGGTGCGCGTCGTCTCGAGTCGGAGCACAGGGTGCACCGGTCGGCCCCGCAGCCGCGCCTCGACCAGCCGGCGCAGGGCGTCCGGCACGGGCTCGCCGGGGTCGCCGAGCGGCCAGTGGACCTCGCGGCGCCCGGTCGTGCCGGCCGACGGCGGCAGCTTGAGGTGCCATCCGGCGTCGCCACCGCCCTCGCGCCTCCTCAGGGTGGTCCGGGCCCCGAGCAGCGTGTGGTCGACGGTGTCCCAGTAGGTCGCGGCGAGCTCGACGGGGTCGTCGTGCCCCACGCCGTCGACGACGAGCGCCTCGGCGGCGCCGCCCCCCACCCCGACCAGGTCGGGCACCCCGGCGGTCTCGTGGACGTCGTACTTGCGTTCGATCTCGGTCTGTTCGGTGCGGCGCGGTGATGCGGTGCTCATGCCTCCGTTCTAGTCGGGAGGCCTGGTGGCCGGCCCTCCGGACCCCGCGGGGCGGCCCGGCGTAGGGTCGTCGCATGAGCGATGTGGCACCGATTCTTGCCGGATGGATGGCGCGTCAGCGCTGGTACGCGACCAAGGGACGAACGCCCGCCCTGCGGGTGATCGGATCGTTCGAGGCCGAGGTGGACGACGCCCTCACCATGACGCTGCTGATCATCGACGAGGCGGCGGACGTCCCCGTCCTCTACCAGGTGCCCCTCGTCAGCCGCGCGACCCCCCTGCCCGGCGGCGACGCGGCCTTCATCGGCTCGGCCGACGGACGCTACCTCTACGACGGTCCCCACGACCCGGCCTACGCCCGGGAGTTGCTGCGCACCATGTCCGCCGAGGCGCACGTGGTGGGTGCCGACGTCACGGTCGACGGCACGCGGATCGTCGACCCCGGGCAGGTGCGTCGCTCGCGCGTGCTCTCGGGCGAACAGTCGAACACCTCGATCGTCTACGACGTCGAGGGCGGCCCCGTCGACCAGGTCATCGCGAAGGTCTTCCGGGTGCTGCACCACGGCGACAACCCGGACGTCACCACCCAGGCCGCCCTGACCCGTGGCGGGTCGACGCACGTCCCCTCGTCGTTCGGCTCGTTGCGCGCGACCTGGCCCGACGTCGGGCGCGAGGGCGGGACGGCCACCGGCCACCTCGCCTTCTCGCAGGAGTTCCTCCCCGGCCTCGAGGACGCCTGGCGCGTGGCCCTGACGGCGGCGGCCGACGGCACCGACTTCACCGCCGAGGCCCACGCGCTCGGCGTCGCCGTCGCCGAGGTGCACGCGACCCTCGCCGCCGACCTGGGCACGGTCCCCGCGGGCGACGACGAGATCGCAGGGGCCCTGACGAGCATGCGTCGACGCATCTCGACCGCGTCGCGCGAGGTGCCGCAGATCGCCGAGCACGCCGCCGCGATCGGAGCCGTCTACGACGCGGCCGAGCACCTGCACTGGCCCGACCTGCAGCGCATCCACGGCGACCTCCACCTCGGTCAGGCCCTGCTCTCGCCCGAGCGCGGCTGGATGCTCATCGACTTCGAGGGCGAGCCCCTGCGGCCGATGCCCGAGCGCTCGCGCCCCGACCTGCCGATCCGCGACATCGCGGGCATGCTGCGGTCGTTCGACTACGTGGCCGGTTCGCTGGCGCAGGAGGCCGTCCCGGTGGACGCCGCGGCCTGGGCGCACGACGCCCGCCGCGCGTTCGTCGACGGGTACGTCGCCTCGTCCGGCGTCGACGTCCGGGCCGCCCGGGCCCTGCTCGACGCGTTCGAGATCGACAAGGCCGTGTACGAGGCGATCTACGAGAGCCGCAACCGGCCGGACTGGATCGACATCCCGCTGGCGGCCGTCGCCCGGCTCGCCGCACGCAGCGCCCCCGCCGCCGGCTGAGCCGGACGGGCAGGGTCGCGAGGCGTCCCCCGCGTGCGCCCCGCGCCTCCTGACCCCTCGACAGCGAGGGGGCAGGAGGCGCGGCGCCGACCTCAGGGACGCGGCACGTTGCGCAGGTTCGACCGCGCCATGGCCACGGCCTCGCCCGCGCCGCCGTTCATGACGATCTTCGACATGGCGAGCGAGAAGCCCTTCACCTGGGCGCCCGTGATCGTCGGGGGCAGCGAGAGCGCCTTCGGGTCGGTCGCGATGTCGACGAGCGCCGGACCGTCGTGTTCGAAGGCTGCCTCGTAGGCCGCCAGGAGGTCGCGGGGGTCGTCGACGTGGACGGCGTGGATGCCGATGGCGCGTGCCACGGCGGCGTAGTCCGTGTAGGGCACGTCGACGCCGAAGTCGGGGAACCCGTCGACGAGCATCTCGAGCTTGACGAGGCCGAGCGTCGAGTTGTTGAACACGACGATCTTCACCGGCAGCTGGTACATCTGCGCCGTGACGAGTTCGCCCATCAACATGGACAGCCCGCCGTCGCCCGAGATCGAGACGACCTGGCGATCGGGGTAGGCCATCTGCGCGCCTAGGGCGTGCGGCAGGGCGTTGGCCATCGAGCCGTGTAGGTACGAGCCGAAGATGCGCCGCCGCGGGGTCGGGGTGACGTAGCGCGCGGCCCAGACGTTGCCCATGCCCGTGTCGGCCGTGAAGATGGCGTTGTCGGCGGCGACCTCGTCGAGCAGCGAGGCCGCGTACTCGGGGTGGATCGGCCGCATCTTCTCGACGTTCTTCGTGTAGGCCCCGACCGCACCGGTCATCAACTTCTCGTGCTTCTTGAGGGTCTTCTCGAGGAACCTGCGGTTCTTCTTGCGCTTCACGAGCGGCATGAGCGCCCGGAGCGTCGGGGCGATCGCCCCGTGGACGGGCACCTGCACGTCGGCGCGACGACCGATCACGGCGGCGTCGACGTCGACCTGGGCGATGGTGACCGTCGAGGCGTCCGGCAGGAACTGCGGGTACGGGAAGTCGGTGCCGAGCAGCACGAGCAGGTCGGCGTCGTGGATGCCCGCGTGGGCGGCACCGTAGCCGAGCAGGCCGGTCATGCCGACGTCGAACGGGTTGTCGTACTGGATGACGTCCTTGCCCCGCAGGCTGTGCCCGATCGGGGCACCGACGAGGTCGGCCAGGGCGATGATCTCGTCGTGCGACCCACGACCGCCCTCGCCGACGAAGAACGCGACGGTGTCGGCCTGGTTCACGGCATCGGCCAGGGCCTGCACGTCGTGCCGGTCGGGCACGAGCTCGGGCGGGCGGACGCTGACGTAGGCGGGCACCTTGCCGCCCGCGTCGAGTTCGGCGATGTCGCCCGGCAGCGTGATCACGCTGACGCCCTCGCCCGCCAGGGTGTGCCGGATCGCGCTGGCGACGACCATCGGCGACTGCTCGGCCGACGAGATCATCTCGCTGTAGCCCGAGCACTCGACGAAGAGGCGGTCGGGGTGGGTCTCCTGGAAGTAGTCCGAGCCGATCATCGTGCTCGGGATGTGGCTGGCGATGGCCAGGACCTTGGCACGGCTGCGGTTGGCGTCGTAGAGCCCGTTGATGAGGTGCAGGTTGCCCGGGCCGCACGACCCGGCGCAGACGGCGAGCTCGCCGCTCATCTGGGCGTCGCCCGAGGCCATGAACGCCGCGGCCTCCTCGTTGCGGACGTGGATCCAGTCGATCCCGCCCTTCGCCGAGCCGCCCGTGCGACGCACGGCGTCGACGATCGGGTTCAGGCTGTCGCCGACGATGCCGTAGATCCGGCGGACGCCGGCGGTGACGAGCTGGGCGATGATCTGGTCGGCGACCGTGTCTGCCATGGTGTTCCCTTCGTGGTGCGTGCTGGTACGCCTCCCAGACAACTCCCCCGGCGCTCACCGCCGACCGGGCTTAACCTGGGGTCATGAGCGACATCGCGAGCACGTACGTCCCCGAGTCCGGCACCATCACCATGTTCAGCACCTCGTGGTGCGGCTACTGCGCCCGCCTCAAGCAGCAACTCGGCAAGCAGGGCATCGCCTTCACCGAGGTCAACATCGAAGAGGTCCCCGGCACGGCCGAGATCGTCGAGAAGGCCAACGGCGGCAACCAGACCGTGCCGACGATCGTCTACCCCGACGGCTCGACGGCCACGAACCCCTCGCTCGCCGACGTCCAGGCCAAGCTCGGTCTCTGACGCCGTCGTGGGCCCGACCGGCACGACCTCCTCGGCACGTCGCCCCCTGCGGCTGCTGATCCTCGGCGGCACCGCCTGGCTCGGTCGGACGATCGTCGAGGCCGCCCTCGCCGGCGGCCACGACGTCACGTGTCTCGCCCGCGGGTCGTCCGGCGACGTCCCCGAGGGCGCGGCGTTCGTCCGGGCCGACCGTCGCACGCCCGGGGCGTACGACGCCGTGCTCGAGGGCGGACGACGCTGGGACGCGGTCGTCGACCTGAGCCGCGACGCGTCGCACGTGCGTGACGCCGTCTCGGTGCTCGAACCCGCCAGCGCCTCCTTCGTCTTCGTCTCGAGCGTCAGCGTCTACGCCGACACCGCGACCACCGGCGCGGACGAGACGGCGGCCCTCGTCGACGCCGACGAGTCGGACTACGGCGGGTCGAAGGTCGCGGGCGAGCGCGCCGTCGTCGAGGCGTTCGGTGCCGACCGGTCACTGCTCGTCCGGGCGGGCCTCATCGGCGGACCGGGCGACCACACGGGCCGCACGGGCTGGTGGCCGCTGCGCTTCGCCCTGGCCGCCGCGTCCTCGGAGCCCGATCCCGTGCTCGTGCCCGACGTGCCCGGCCTCGACGTGCAGCCGGTCGACGTCCGGGACCTGGCGAGCTGGATCGTCGCGTCCGTCGAGCGAGGTCTCTCGGGGACGTTCGACGCGGTGGGTGATCGGCAGTCGCTGGCCGACCACCTCGCGGTGGCGCGCCGGGTCGCCGGCCACACGGGCGAGGTCGTACCGGTCGACGAGCCCTGGCTCGACGCACACGGGGTCGGGCCGTGGGCCGGGCCCCGGTCGATGCCCCTCTGGGTGCCCGTCGCCACGCACGCGGGCTTCGGCGCCCGGTCAGGAGGCGCGGGCCGGGCCGCCGGGCTCGTGCCGCGCCCCGTGGACGAGACGCTGCGCGACGTCCTCGCGTGGGAACTCTCGCGTCCCGGCCCGGCGGGCTCCCACGGCGCGGGGCTCGAGCCCGCCGACGAACGCGAGCTGCTCACCGCCGCCCGCGACCGCTGAGACCGACCCGCGCTCTGCCGGTCTCTGCAAGCCACGCAGCGCTCGTCGCACGCCACCCGCCGCCATGCAGTGCACCGCGTTTCGTGCAGCACGCTCCCTCTAGTCGCGGTGCGGTGAACGAAACGCGGTGCGATGCCGGCAGGCGGCCCGGTCCGGCGCGTCCTGGGTGAAAGGCCCCCGCGCCTCCGCACCCCGTTTCGTGCGCCACACACCGTCTAGTCGCGGTGCAGTGCACGAAACGCGGTGCCGTCGCGGCAGGCGGCCCGTGTCAGCTCTGTGCGGTCGGGGCGAAGAACTCGATCTGGTTGCCATCGGGGTCCTTGATCATGAGGGCGTGGCCGAAGTCCGCGTCCTGCAGGTCGGACTCGATGCCGACCGACGTGGCGTGCTCCTGCCAGGCGACGACGCCGTCACGATCGGTCACGGCCAGGCCGATGTGGTCGAGCCCGGGGACGGTCGGGTCGAAGGCCGCGCTCGATCCCCCGGTGTAGGCCGTCACCCCGAGGATCTGCCCGTTGCCGACGGAGAAGATGCGGCGATCGAGGCCGTCGAGTTCGATGCGGCCGACGGGGCCGGCGCCGAGCAGCTTCTCGTAGAAGGCGAGGCTCGTGTCGAGGTCGGAGACGGTGATGGCGACGTGGGCGTAGCCGGAGAGTTCGGGCATGGGGTGCTCCTTCGGTGGTCGGGTGTTCTCCGACCCACCGAACTCGCCTCGACTGAGAACGGCCTCTCGTCCCGCGCTCCGCCGTCCCCCGCATCCCTCCACAGGGTGGCGAGATCCGATCCCGGAGTCCGCTCGAGCCCGAGACGATCGACGCGTGACCACCCACGAACGAGACCTTCGTTCCCTCCTCATCCGCTCGCGGTTCGACGATCCGTCGGAACGCCGAGCCCACGCGCGTGGCGAACTCGTGCGCGTCGCGCCCGGACGCTACGTCGAGTCGGCGGCCTGGCGGGGCCTGCGCCGCGAGGAACGCCACGCCGTCCGAACGGCGGCCGCGGTCGGCCGGATGCGTGACGCGGTCGTCGTCTCCCACACCTCGGCGGCCGCGGTGTGGGGCATGCCTGTGCTCGGCCCGCCGCTCGCCCGCGTCTCGACGACCGACCCGGCGCGCGCCCGGACCCACACGGGTGCGCACGTGACCAGACATGCGGCACCGCTGCTCTCGGACGAGATCACCCCTCATCGGGGTCTCCTCGTGACCACGCCGGCCCGGACGGCCGTGGACGTCGCTCTGAGCGGGACACGCAGCCAGGCCGTGGCCGTCCTCGACCACTGCCTGCGACGTCGGTTGTGCACGCTGGCCGAGTACCAGGCGTGCCTGCTGGGACGAGACCGTGTCCGGGGCTCGACCCGCGCCTCCTGGGTCGCCGAGTTCGCCAGCCCCCTGGCCGGTTCCGCCGGTGAATCGGTCTACCGGGTCGCCCTGGACGGTCTCGGATTCCCGGCACCCCGTCTCCAGGAACGGCACGTCGACGACGAAGGGCTCATCGGGTTCACCGATTTCGGGTGGGAGGCCTACGGCGTGTACGACGAGTTCGACGGCTTCGTGAAGTACCTCGACCGCGAGATGCGGCACGGGCTGACGGCGGAGGAGATCGTGGTCCTCGAGAAGGTCCGTGAAGACCGGCTGAGGGGGCTGCCCTACGTGAACCGGGTGACACGAACCGTCTGGCGCGATCTCGCGCGTCCGCAGCGGATCGTCACACGGCTCGAGCGAGCCGGCCTCCCGCGCGTCCACACCGCGAATCGTGCACGGCACCGTGACTAGTCGGGGGGCCGTGCACGAAACGCGGTGCGGCGCGGTGCGGCGCGGCGCGGCGCGGCACGGTGCGGCACGGTGCGGCGCGGTGCGTCGAGGTGCAGCGCGGTGAGGGCGGGTCAGGCTTCGAGGGCCTCGGTGAGCAGGGCGACGAGGGCCGAGAGCTGCACGTCGACGGAGTCGACGACCTCGGAGTCGTCGCCGTCGAGTGCCCGGGCGGCGAGGCCGGCCTTGCTGTCGATCAGCTCGGCGATCTTCGTGTCGATCGTCTGCGCCGCGATGACGCGCCACGCCGTGACCGGCTCGGCCTGGCCGATGCGGTGCACGCGGTCGATGGCCTGCGTCTGCTCGGCGTCCGTCCACGACAACTCGGCCAGCACGACGTTCGAGGCGACCTGCAGGTTGAGCCCCACGCCGGCCGCGGTCAGCGAACAGACGACGACCTCGACCTCGGGGTCGTTCACGAAGGCGTCGATCTGGCGCTGACGGACGGCCGGGGTCTGGTCGCCGCGGATCGAGGAGTACTTGATGCCCCGCTTGGCGAAGGTGGCCTCGGCGACGTCCATGACGTCGATGTGCTTGGCGAAGAACACCACCTTGCCGACGTTGCGGGCGAGCTGGGCGGTGTAGTCGGCGGCCAGGCCGGCCTTGGCCTGACCGATGCGGCGCACCATGCTGAAGACGTTCTCACCCGTGCTCGACGCGCTGGCGTCCTCGAGCTCCCACTTGGCGACCTGGCGGACGAGGTCGTGATCGATGCCCTCGACGCGGACGCCGGACGTGCGGGTGGTGAGCGCGGTGCGGTACTTCTGCACCATGCGGCGGGCCAGCTCGCGTTCGGCGTCGCGGATGGACCGGCCCACCTCGTCGTCGAGCTCGACCGGAAGGTCGGCGATGCGGCGGGCGGGGATGTCGGAGGCGACGTCGACCTTCTTGCGACGGACGATGCCGAGGTCGATCACGATCTCGCGCGCCGACGAGAAGAACCCGGGGTCGGCGGGGGTCAGGCCGACCTCTTCGAGGCGCTCCATCAACTCGGCGGCGGGCTTCTTGTCGCCGATCCAGCCGAGGAACTCCCAGATGGCGCGGAAGTCCTCGATGTCGTTGATCAACGGGGTGCCGGTCAGCGCCATGAGCAGCGGGTGGGCGGTGCGCGAGCGGATGCGCTGGGCGAGCTGCAGCACGTGCCGCGACCGCTGCGATTCTTTGTTCTTGATGAAGTGGGCCTCGTCGACGATCATGCCCTTGAAGCCGAGCTCGCCGAGCCAGCCGACGTGACGGTCGAGCACCTCGTAGTTGACGATGACCACGTCGGCGAAGGCGTCGAGCTTCTCGCCGTCGCCGTGGATGACGGTCGCCGTGCGCGTCGGCGTCCACAGCTGGACCTCGCGGGCCCAGTTCGTCTTGACGACGTTCGGCACGACCACGAGCAGCGGGTACGCCGCGGCCGCCTGGGCGGCGAGCAGGGCCTGGGCGGTCTTGCCGAGGCCGGGCTCGTCGGCGAGCAGGTAGGTGCGGTGGCCCTGGCGGGCGGACTCGACGAGCTGCGCCTGGTGGTGCATCAGGGTGGCGCCCGCGGGGGCATCGACCGTGGTGGGCTCGGGCAGCGGCATGCAGGCCGAGCCTCCCCCGGCGCCGTACTCGAAGGACTTGAACAGGGGGCCGAAGAGCTCCCAGTTCGCGAGCCGGCGCGGGTGCGCCTCGCGGGCGACCTCGGCGAGCGCGAAGTCGGGCGGCAGGAACGGGTTCGCCAGCTGCCGCGAGATGACCGACTGCGGGACGACCTGTCGCTCCGAGGTCGGCGCGACCGGCGCCGCCTCGGTGACGATGATCTGCTGCTCGGGCTCGAGCTCGAGCCCGGCCGACATCTGCATGTCGCGCTTGAGCGTCTTGGCGGCCTCGCTGACCGTGGCCGCGTCGCCCAGCAGGGTGATCAGCGACGTGTCGCGGGCGGCGGTCTTGGCCAGGATCTGGGCGACGCCGTCGAGGCGCTTCATCTGCTCGGCGCGCTCGGACTCGCTGATGGCCTTGTCGACCTTGACCCGGGCGCGTTCCTCGCGCATGAGCAGGGCGATGACCTGGAACTTGGTGCGGCTCGAGGGCTTCACCTGACCGCGTTGCGCGGCGGCCTCGACCTCACGCACCGCACGGGCGAGGACGGGGATCAGCCCGTCGTTGTCGACCTCGCGGCGACGGTTCGGACGCTGGGCGGTGCGGGTACCACCCGATTGACGCTGGCCTGGTCGAGCCAAGGCTCCTCCTCGTGGTCGACGCGGGACGTCGACGGTGCTGTGCCGCCGTGTCGGCGGAGGGTGCTGCGCGAGACGCCGAGAGGCTCGGCGACCCGGACGGACGACGACCGAGAGGGTCGCGCCGGATGCGTGCGGGGCGGGGTGCCGCGCGATGGACAGCTGTACCGGCTTCGCGACGGGCGACCTTCGTGGCGGGCAGTCCGACGACGGCACGTGCCCCGAAGCCCCGTCACGCCGAGGTGTCGACTCGCACCGGAGGAGGCGCGGACCGGAGAACACCCGGGCGGTGAAGCTGGGGACAGTTTACGCGTACGACGCGCCGGTACGCCACCAGCGCCTCCTCGTGTCTCGGGGCCAGGTGGCGACGGGCCGGCGGCGCGTCAGCCGCGACGACGCAGGCCGCGGGTCGCCGGCCCCTCGAGCACGCTGCCGTCGGCGGCGAACCGCGACCCGTGCAGCGGGCAATCCCACGACCGTTCGGAGTCGTTCCAGGTGACGATCCCGACGAGGTGCGGGCAGATCGCCGAGACGGTGCACACCTCGCCGTCGACGGTCGAGCGCGCGACGGGGGCGAAGCCGCCCGACCGGCCCACCTCGCCCTGGCCCTCGGCGGGTGCGACGGCGACCAGACGGCGGGTCATCGCCCCGGCCCAGCCCTTGGCCGCCCACCACGCGTCGGCCGCGTTGATGCCGATCCCCGACGCGATGGCGATCGGCGTCGTGACCCGCCCGTGCAGCGTGGTCATCCAGGGCTGCGGGTCGCCGAGCACGTCCGACACGAGGGTCATCGCGGCCTGGACCGCGTTCGTCAGCCCCCAGTGCTCGTACCCGGTCGCGAGGTAGATCCGACCCCGACCCCGCGGCAGCCAGCCGACGAACGGCACGTGGTGCGGCGTGCCGTAGTCCTGACCGCTCCACGAGTGGGTCGGCCGCGCACCCGGCCAGTGGCGCGTCGTCCACTCGGCGAGGTCGTCGACCATCGCGATCGTCGAGGAGGCGCGACCCACCGGGTGCCGGTTGCCGCCGGTCACGAGGCGGTCGCCCACCGCGGAGAACGACCGGGTGGGACCGTCGACCGCCTGGTACATGCCGTCCGGCAGGTCGTCGACGCCCTCGAAGGCCAGGCCGTAGGAGCGCTCGCTGCGGAGCTTGGCGAAGTAGAGGCCGCGGTCGAGCACGGGGCTGCCCGTCGTGACGTGCACGCGGCGGCCGCGGACGTCGGGACCGTCGCTGTGGGTCACCGTCGGGTTCGTCGCGTCGATGCCGGTGACGCGCACCCCCTCGACGACGACGCCACCGAGCGCCCGGACGTCCGCCACGAGCGCGACGATCGCCTGCACGGGGTCGAACTGCGCCTGGTCGGGCAACCGGAGTCCGCCGGTCGTGCCGAACGGGAGGTCGAGGCCGAACTCCTTGACGACGGGGAGGCCGGCCTTCCTCGCGACGAGGTACTCGTCGTCGACCGTGGCGATCCCGGCCCGGGTCGTCGCGTAGCTGAAGGCGTCCCGGCGCTCGACCTCGACGCCGGCCTCGTCGAGGTAGTCGACCATCCAGTCGAAGCCCGCCCGGTTGGCCGCGACGTAGGCGTCGACGACGCTCTGGTACGTGTTCGTGCGGATGCGCTGGAGCTGCCTGCCCTGCAGCAGCGACATCGACGCGGACCCGCTGCCGCTCGCGACGTTGCCCACCGTGCGCGCCTCCAGGACGGCGACCCGGTGACCGCGACGCGCGAACAACAAGGCGGTGACGAGTCCGGTCAGGCCCCCGCCGACGATCACGTCGTCGTAGACGGTCTCGGGGTCGATCCTGTCGGTGGTGACGTCGGGAGCGGCGTCGAGCCAGGGTGACGGCATGGGGGCCTCCGGGTGCGCGGGTGGGTGCTGCGCGCCACGGTAGGCCCGTCGGCCCGTCCGTGGGTGCGCGGCGGACCCGTCCGTGGGTGGGCGGCGGAGGGGCGGGCGGTCAGGCGGGGCGGGCGAGGGTGCCCGCGGCGGCACCGATCAGCTGGACGGCCTTGCGGCGGCCCGTGTCGGTGCCGAGCGTGGCCTGTCCGCCGGCGTGGGCGAGCAGCTGCGACGCGACGCCCGGCGCGAGCCGGTCGGCCAGGCCGGGCAGGCGTTCGACCCAGGCGCGCGTCACGTCGTCGGCGAGGCGTTCGCAGGCCCGGGCCTCGGCCTCGTCGCCGTTGCCCCGGTGCCACTGTCCCGTCACGACCAGATGGGCGACGAGGGCCGCCGCGTCGCGCGCCGGGTGCCCGAGCCCCGCGGTGTCGACGTCGAGCAGACCGGTGACCCGCCACGGCTCGGACGGGTGCACGAAGAGCTGCTCGAGGTGCAGGTCGCCGTGGATCACGGCGAGGGCGTCCGAGGCGGAGGAGGCGCGGCGCCGGTCGATCTCGTCGTAGAGGCCGTCGATCTCGGTCGCCCGGTCGGGCAGCGCGGCGCGCAGCGTCGAGCGGTGCCAGGCTCCGTGGTCGAGGGCGTCGGACTGCGCCCGCGCCACCACGTCGACGCGGGCGATGCGCGTCCCGAGGTCGACCATCTGCTCGACGAACCGCGGGTCGTCGACGAGCTCGACGACGCGCTGCCCGGCCGGCACCCCCGGGACGCGTTCGAGGACGAGCAGGCCGTCCGCCCGCGAGGCGAGCACGGCGGGCACCGGCAGCCCCTGCGCCCGGAACGCCTCGTGCAGGGCGACGATCGGTGCCACCCGGTCGGGGCGGACCACCTTGAGGAAGACGGTGGTCTCGGCGGCGTCGAGTCGGATGACGGCGCGCTTGCCGGGTCGGTACGCCGCGACGCTCAGCCGCGGTTCGGTGACGACGACGCCGAGCGCCGCGAGCGCGTCGGCCACCCGGTCGGGATACGTGGCCCCGGCGAGCGCCGGCAGCATCGGGTCGGCCGGGTAGGCCCAGACGGCGAGCGGCTGACCGGTGGTCGGGTCGCGGGTGAGCACCGAGGACTCGTCGGCGGCCCGGGTGTCGGTGTCGATGAAGGTCAGCACGGTCGAGGTCGCGCCGACCGGGTCGACCGTGTCGACCTCGTAGCCGTAGAGGAACCCGGCGCCCGAGGGCTCGACCGAGTGGGGTCGGAAGGCGACGACGGTCAGCCCCGAGTTCGCGAACGCGGCGGGGAGCACCTCGGCGGAGTTGGGCCACACGAGGAGGCAGTCAACCAGCAGCCGGACCGATCGGTGGGGAGGCGCGGGCGGGGTGACCGTTTCGTGACCTGTCGCGACGTCGCGACGCGGGCGGCGCCTCCCCGTCTACCCTGGAGGGCGTGAAGGTCGTCTCGCGCATCCGGCAGACGAAGCGCACGCCCCTGCTCCAGGTGGTGAAGACGAGCGTCGCGGTGATGGCGGCCTGGTTCGCCTCGGTGGCCCTGTTGCAGCAGCCCCTGCCGCTCTTCGCCGCGATCGCGGCCCTGCTCGTGGTGCTGCCGAGCGTCAACCAGTCGTTCGTGCGCGGCCTCGAGCGCAGCGTCGGCGTCATCGCCGGCGTGCTCATCGCCTTCGCGGCCGGCCAGCTGTTCGGCGACGCGACCTGGATCGTGCTGGCGATCGTCGTGGTGAGCCTGCTCGTGGCCTGGGCCTTCCGGCTCACGCCGAGCTCGGCGAACCAGGTGCCGATCTCGGCGATGCTCGTGTTGGCGATCGGCGCCCAGACCCCCGACTACGCGCTCGACCGGGTGCTCGAGACGATCATCGGTGCGGCCATCGCGCTCGCGATCAACGCGTTGATCGTGCCTCCCGTCGCCCTCGCCCCCGCGCACCTCGCCGTCGGACGGCTCGCGCGCGACATCGCGTCCGTGCTCGACGAGACCGCCGCCGTGCTCGACGACCCGGTCGACGGGTCGCGGCTCGCCACGGGCCTGACCAGGGCCCGCGAGCTCAGGGTGGCCCAGGCCCGGGCGGTCGACGCGGTCACCGCGGGCGAGGAGAGCCTCCAGCTCAACCCCCGTGCGAGCCGCAACCGCAGCGTCCTCGAGGCCGACGCGGCGCTGCTGCGGCGCCTCAGCGTGCTCGTCAACCGGGTGGTGGGCATGGTGCGGTCGGTCCACGACAACTACGACCCCGGGCTGTCAGACGACCCCGTGGTGCAGAGCATCGCCGAAGACCTCCGACGAGCCGCCCACGACGTGCGCCTGCTGGCGCGGACCACCGAGGAGGCGCTGCCGGCCGGGCGCGCCTCCCGCCTCCCCGACGCCACGGGCGGTCCCGCGACGGGCACCGGGCACGACGACGGCCCGGCGCTCACGTCGCCGGTGAGCGTGCTGCGCCCCGACCCGGCCAACTGGGTGCTGGTCGGGTCGCTGCTCGAGGACCTGCGCCGCGTGCGCGAGGAGATCATCGGGTAGCATCCGACGATGCGACGGGGCCGGGCGACAGGGGTGGCCGACCCGACCCTCGACCGCTACGCCCCGTTCGCGCTGGTCACCGAGCCCGGTGCCCTCGGGCTCACCCGCTCGACGATCGAGACGGCACACGGCCGGACGGTCGTGCACCACGCGACGGCGTCGGCCGACCGGTCCTCGCGCCGCCGGGCGACCGTCCTGCTGCACGGGGCGGCTGGTTCGTGGACGACGTGGACCCCCCTGCTGCAGGCCGCCCGCGAGGTGGACGCGGTCGTCTCCCGCCCGGTGCTGATCGACCTGCCGGGGTGGGGCGCCTCGCCCGAGCCGGACCCGGGCCTCGACGTCGAGTCGGCCGCCGCCGTGGTGGTCGAGGTCGCCGAGGCGCTGGGCGTCACCGAGTTCGACCTCGTCGGACACTCGATGGGCGCGTTCGTCGCCCTGCACCTGGCCGCCGTCCGACCCGACCTGGTGCTCAGCGTCTCGGTCGTGTCGGCCACGTCCTTCTCGGCGATCGACGCCGTGACGCACCCGGTGCGGGGCCTCGTTCGGTTGCCGGCCTTCACGCTGCTGCGTGCGGCGTTCGGGGTGCTGCCCCGCGCCTCCGCGTCCCTCTTGCGCGGCGCGGCCCGCATCGGACTGCTGCGAGCGCTGTCGTCGCCCGTGTTCCGCCACGTCGACCGCGTCCCGCGCTCGGTGCTCGAGGCGTTCGTGGCCGAGCTCAGGCCCCGGGGCTTCCTGGCGGCCTCGAGGTCGGGGCAGGGGTACGACGCGACCCGGTGGCGAGGCATCGACTGCGACGTCGCCGCCGTCAGCGGAGCCGACGACGTCTTCGCCCGGTCGTCCGACCTCGACCGCCTGGCCGGCGTCGTGCGGCACGCCCGGACGACCCTGCTCGCCGACTGCGGGCACTTCGCCCACGTCGAACGGCCCCACGAGACCTTGCGGGCGCTCGGCTGGGTGGAGGGCTAGGACGCCTCGGCCGACGCCGCCGAGCCCGCTCCGGCCTCGACCTCGCGCACGATCATCGCGACGCACCGCGCGTGGCCCAGCGGCCGGAAGTGGCCGTCGACCGGGAACTCGAGGTTGACGGCCCCCGGCAGCACGCTGCCCTCGGTGACGTGGGCGTCGAACCGCGACGCCATCGACGTGATGGTCCCGTTCGCCTCACGCTGTCCGGCGAGCCGCAACAGGTCGGCGTCCCGGGGCGAGAAGGGCCTCAGCGCCCTGACCGGCAGCACCCTCGCCCAGCGCGACCCCGAGAAGGGACTGTTGACCGTCACCATGCGGGTGATGCGTCGCTCGGCGTCGGTCGAGACCATCATGGTCTTGCCGACGAGCCCGCCCTTGCTGTGGGCCAGCACGACGACGTCCCGCAGGTCGTGGGCGTCGAGGATGCGTTGGGCCACCTCGGCGGTGGCCGCGATCGGACGACGGTTGTGGCCCATGCCGGGCACCACGACGATCGGGTGACCCCGATCGTTCAGCCGGTCGGCCACGGGTCGGAGGAAGCGCCAGGTCTCGTAGACGCCGGGCAGCAGCAGGACGGGCTCACGGTCGCCGTCACGGTAGCGACGCGGCACCACCCGGCCCGACCGCGGGACGAGGTGCACCCACCAGACGTACCGGTAGTCGAGCACGACCGTGCGGACGAAGCGCCAGAGGCCGACCCGGCGACGTCCGTGGCCACGCGACGGTGTGGAGCTCATGCCGCCACGCTAGGCGACGTCAGGCGGCGGTGCCCACCAGGGGCAGCTCGCCCCAGGGCTCGCCCTCCGGCCAGGCGATCGACTCGACCGCGGCCCGGGCGATCTCGAGCGTGACGTCCCAGCGGCCGCAGATCGACGCCCACGGCGGCGGGAACTCCGACGCGTCGTCGAGCAGCGCCAGGGCGAGTCGCCCGAGCCCCGCGCGGGCCGCCGCGCTCGCCGCGTCCGGCAGGGAGTCGGTCAGCCCGTGGACGACCCTCACCCGGTGGGCGAAGTCCATCTGCTCGATGTCGTCGAACGCCCCCCAGGCGCTCTCGATCTCTCGTCGCAGCCTCGTGATCTCGACCGCGTCGAAACCGTGACGGTCGGCGCGTCCGGGTACCGCTCGTGCCATGTCAGCCCCCCTCAGAGCATGGCCACGGATCGGGTACCCACGGCCGGGCGTCGGCTTCGGTGCCGATGCAGGCGAACATACCATCCAGTACGGTCCGGGCTCCAGCACCCTCGATCACGAGTGGATCACGGCGGCGAGCGACCCCCTGGACCGGCTCGGGACGGCAGGCGCCGGCGACCCCTCGGGCCGACGCGCCCCGGCGTCCCCACCCGTCGTCGGTCGAGCTGTCCCCCGAAGGCTGAGCCGTCGCCCGGGCCGACGGTCTACCGTCCACGTCGCACCCACCGGTGCGACGACTCCGCACGAACCCACGACGAACGGGAGACATCATGTTCCAGGGATCCGACCAACTCCGCGACAACATGCAGAAGGTCCTCGTCGACCTCATCGAGCTGCACGTCCAGGGCAAGCAGGCGCACTGGAACCTGCTCGGCTCGAACTTCCGCGACCTCCACCTGCAGCTCGACGAGATCGTCGACGCGGCCCGCGAGTTCAGCGACGAGGTGGCCGAGCGCATGCGCGCCGTCTACCTGATCCCCGACGGCCGCACCTCGACCGTCACCCGCGGCACGAGCCTGCCCGAGTTCCCCGCGGGCCCCGTCGAGACCACCGCGGTGGTCGACCTCATCGTCGACCGCATGTACGCCGTCACCGGCACGATGCGCACGGTCCACGACGACGTCGACGACGAGGACCCCACGACGGCCGACGTGCTGCACAGCATCCTCGAGCGCCTCGAGCAGCTCGCCTGGATGACCGGCGCCGAGAACCGCCACCCCGAGAAGGACGCCCGCCAGGACGACACGCGTCAGCGTGACGAGGACGCCGCGGCCGAGGGCCTCGACCGCGTCGGCGCCGTCGCCAACTGACCCGACCACCTCACGAGGGCACCGTCCGGGAGCGCGCCACCCGCGCCTCCCGGGCGGTGCCCTCTCTCGTCGAGAGGACGACCCCATGACCGAATCGTTCGACCACGTCATCGTGGGCGGCGGCATGACCGCCGACGCCGCCGCGAAGGCCATCCACGACACCACCCCGGACGCGTCGGTGCTGATCGTCAGCGCCGACGTCGACGCGCCGTACACGCGCCCGGCGCTGTCGAAGAAGCTCTGGACCGACCCCGACTACACCGAGGCCGACAACGCTCTCGGCACCGTCGCCGACTCGGGTGCCGAGATCCGGCTGCGCACGCTCGTCGAGTCGATCGACCGCGAGGCCCGCACCGTGACCACCGACCGCGGCGACGTGATCGGCTACGGGGCCCTGCTGCTCGCCACCGGAGGCAGCCCCGTCGCCCTCGACCTGCCGGACGACGACCGCGTCGTGTACTTCCGGACCGCCGAGGACTACCGCCGACTCCGCTCGCTCTCGGGCGGCGGCCGGCACGTCGTCGTCGTGGGCGGCAGCTACATCGGCACCGAGCTCGCCGCGGCCCTCGTGCAGAACGACACCCGCGTGACGCTGGTCTTCCCCGACGACGTGCTCGGCGGATCGGTGTTCCCCGCGTCCCTCGCCTCGTCGTTCGAGAAGAGATTCGAGGAGGCGCGGGTCGAGCTGGCGCGCGGACGTCGCGTCGAGAGCGGCACGGCCGACGACGCCGGCGTCCACCTCCGGCTCGACGACGGCTCGACCCTCGACGCCGACACGGTCGTCGTGGGGCTCGGCATCTCGGTCGACGACCAGCTCGCGGCCGACGCGGGTCTGGCCGTGGACGACGGCATCGTGGTCGACGAGCACCTGCGGACGAGCGACCCGAACGTGTTCGCCGCCGGCGACGTGGCCTCGTACCCGGACGCGATCCTCGGGCGCCGCCGCGTCGAGCACGTCGACAACGCGAAGTCGCAGGGCCCCGTCGTCGGTCGCAACATGACCGGCGCCGACGAGGTCTACGACCACACGCCGTACTACTACTCGAAGGTCTTCGACCTCTCGTACGAGGCCGTCGGCACGCTCGACGCGTCGCTCGAGACGATCGTCGACGACAAGGGCGAGGGCGAGGCCGTGGCGTACTACCTGGGCGACGACGGCGCGGTCGAGGGCGTGCTGCTCTGGAACGTCGAGGAGGCGCGTGACGCGGCCCGCACCGTCATCGCGGCGGGCGTCGTGCCGCGCGACGAGCTCGTGGGGCGCATCTGAGGACGCGCCGTCGGCACGACGACGCCCGCCCGATCGGCTGACCGGGCGGGCGTCGTCGCGTCGGAGGGTCGTCGCAGGGGCGACGGGCCGGGCGTCCCCGGGGGGCCCGCCCGCACGGGCGGCGGTCTCAGCCGAACAGGAACGGCGGGCGAGCCGCCCGGTCGAGGTCCAGCGCGAAGATGCCGCCGCTCAGCGGGAACTCCTCGAGCTGTTCGTCGCTCAGCCCCTCGCGGGCCGACAGCACGAACAACGTCCGCAGGTCGTCACCACCGAAGCCGATGCCGGTGACGTTCGGCACCGGGAGGGTGATCTCGTCGACGAGACCACCGTCGACGTCCAGGTGCACCACCTTGCCCTCGCCGTAGATGGCACCCCAGAACTCTCCCCGCTCGTCGCGGGCCAGGCCGTCGTGGGCGCCCTGGGACGAGAACGGGACGAGCTCGCCCAGGGTGCCGTCGGCATCCCACGAGGCTCGGTAGATCGTGTCGTCGCCGGTGTCGGTGAGGTAGATCTCGCTGCCGTCGTCGTTCCACTCGAACCCGTTGGTCGTGGCGAAGTCGTCGCGGAGCTGCGTGAGCGTGCCGTCCGGGGCCACGCGGTAGAGACCGGCCACGGGGCTGCCCTCGGGGTCGGTCGCACCGACGACGAAGGCGCCGAACGGGTCGCACTTGCCCTCGTTGAGGCGCAGGCGCTCGTCGGCGTGGTCGACGGTCGCGATCGTCCGCTGCTCGGTCCCGTCGTCCCGCATGACGACGACGGTGTCGTCGAGGGCCGCGATCAGGCCACCGCCGCGCCGACGCTGGAAGCTCGGCAGGGGCGGGTCGACGACGACGGTCGTGTCCCTCGTGCCGTCGGCCGACGTGCGGTGCAGGAGGCCGTTCGTGATGTCGGTCCAGACCAGCTCGTGGGCGTCGACGTCCCAGACGGGACTCTCGCCGAGCGTGGCCTTCGCGTCGAAGAACAAGCGGGGCTCGGACGTGGTTCCGGTCGGAAGAGGCATCCGACCGGTCTACCCGCCCGACATGTCCACCGGCTCCTTTTCTCGCCCCCAGGGGTACGGAGGCCGTTGTTGGCACACAGAACACTGCGAGGGACGGGCACGAGGAGGCGCGCTGGGCCACCGTAGGAGGCGTGACGGACACCCTCGAGACCACCGACGACATCCAGGCCGACCACTTCGGCGCGACGACGGCCGCCGCCGGCGAATGGCACCGCCCCGACCCCCGGGACGACGGCTACGTGCCGCTGCGCTCCTACGGGGCGATCGGCGACGGTCGGACCGTCGCCCTCATCGCCCGCGACGGCCAGATCGACTGGCTGCCGATGCCCGACATGGACAGCGACCCGGTGTTCTCCGGCATCGTCGACGCCGGCAAGGGCGGACGCATCGAGCTGCGTCCCGTCGACGACGACTTCGAGGTGCAGCGCGAGTACGTCGAGAACACGAACGTCCTCGTGACCCGCTTCCGCACCTCCACGGGTGTCGTCCAGATCACCGACGCGCTGGTCACCGGCATCGCGGGGCGCCTGCCCTGGGCCGAGCTCGCCCGCCGCATCGAGGGCGTGACGGGGTCGGTCGCCATGCGCTGGGCGGTGATCCCGGGCAACACGTTCGGCACGCACCCGATTCGCCGGGTCGACACGTTGCACGGGCCGGTCCTGCGCGCCGCCGACATCAACCTGGCGCTCGTCGGCTTCGAGCACGGCCGCCTCGACTCGGTCGAACCCGGCGACGGCGAGGCCCACGGCGGGCCGCACCGGTTCTGGGGCGAGTTCACCACCCACGAGGGGTCGCGCTCGTTGATCTGTCTCTGCGGCGTCGAGGACGAACCCCTGCACCTGCCCGACCCGCACGTGGTCGACCAGGGCATCGACCGCACGGTCCGCAACTGGCAGACCTGGTCGGACGAGTTCAACTGGGTCGGCCCGTGGTCCGACGCCGTGCAGCGCAGCGCCCTCGCGCTCAAGCTGCTGATCTTCAGCCCCACCGGCGCGATCGCGGCAGCCGCCACGGCGGCCCTGCCCGAGAACTTCACCGGGGACAAGAACTGGGACTACCGCTTCGCCTGGGTACGCGACCTGGCCTACACGGTGAACGCGCTCGTCCGCTTCGGCCTGCGAGAAGAGACCCAGGCAGCCGTCTCGTGGTTGCTCTCGGCGCTCAAGGCCAACGGCCGCACGATGCACATCTTCCTCAACCTCGACGGCTCGGTGCCGGACGGCACCCACGAGACGGGGTCCGAGGGCTGGCGCGGCATCGGCCCGGTCTACAAGGGCAATCCGGCGGGCGAGCAGCTGCAGCTCGGCACCTACGCCGACATCCTGGCGATCATGAGCCAGTACGCGGCCGACGGCAACATCCTCGACGAGTCCACCGGCGACCTGCTCGCCGGTTTCGCCGACGACGCCTGCCGCCGCTGGCAGGAGAAGGACTCGGGCATGTGGGAGCTGCCGGACGAGCAGCACTACGTGAGCAGCAAGATGGGCTGCTGGCAGGCCATCGACGCCGCCCTGCACCTCACCGAGGTCGGCCAGATGCACCCCGACCCCGAGGACGTCGTCTTCTGGCGGAAGAACCGCGACCTGATCGAGGACTGGGTCGCCGAGCACGGCTGGAACGAGAAGATCGGCTCGTACGTCATGTACCCGGGCAGCGAGAAGCTCGACGCGTCGGTGCTGCTGCACGCCCCCAGCGGTTTCGACCGCGGCGAGCGCATGTCCCGCACCATCGACGCGATGCAGCGCGGGCTCTCGGCCGGCCCCCTGCTGTTCCGCTACAGCGAGGTCGATCAGGAGGAAGGCACGTTCGTGGCCTGTGCCTTCTGGCTCGCCAGCGCCCTGGCGTGCGTGGGCCGTCAGGAGGAAGCGGTCGAGCTGATGGACCAGCTCGTGCAGCAGCCGAACGACGTGGGCCTGCTGACAGAGATGATCAGCGCCGACGACGGGCAGTTCCTCGGCAACGTGCCGCAGGGCCTCAGCCACCTCGCCCTCGTCAACGCGGCGATCACCATCGACGAGATGAGCCGTGAGGGCACCACCGACGACATGGAGGGCCAGTGACGAACGACCACTCGACGCCGATGCCACCGGCGACCCCCGACGACCTCGCTCTCGTCGACGCGTGGTGGCGGGCCGCCAACTACCTGACCGTCGGGCAGATCTACCTGATGGACAACGCGCTGCTCACGCGGCCGATCGCGCGCGACGACATCAAACCGCGCCTCCTCGGCCACTGGGGCACGTCGCCCGCGCTGAGCTTCGTCTACGCGCACCTCAACCGCGTGATCCGGCGCGACGACCGCGACCTCTTGTACGTCTGCGGCCCGGGGCACGGCGGGCCGGCCATGGTCGCCAACACGTACCTCGAGGGCACCTACAGCGAGCTGTTCCCCGAGGTGACGCAAGACGCGGCGGGACTGCAGAAGCTCTTCACGCAGTTCTCGTTCCCGGGCGGCATCCCGTCGCACGCGGCACCCGAGACCCCGGGGTCGATCAACGAGGGCGGTGAACTCGGGTACTCGTTGAGCCACGCCTACGGTGCGGTGCTCGACGACCCCGACCTGGTGGCCGTCTGCGTCATCGGCGACGGCGAGGCCGAGACCGGGCCATTGGCGACGAGCTGGCACGCGAACAAGCTGCTCGACGCCCGACACGACGGGGCCGTGCTGCCGATCCTCAACCTCAACGGCTACAAGATCGCCAACCCGACGGTGCTCTCGCGCATCCCCGAGGGCGAACTGCTCGAGCTGATGCGGGGCTACGGATACGAGCCGCTCGTCGTCGCGGGCGGTTTCGACGGCGAGGACCCGATGCGGGTGCACGAGCGCATGGCCGCCGCCCTCGACCACGCCTTCCTCCGCATCGACGAGCTGCAGCGGGAGGCCCGCGACGGCGACGGCACCGCACGCCCGCGGTGGCCCATGATCGTGCTGCGGACCCCCAAGGGGTGGACGGGCCCGAAGGTCGTCGACGGCGAGCGCGTCGAGGGCACCTGGCGCGCACACCAGGTGCCGCTCAGCGGCGTGCGCGAGGACGACGGTCACCGGGCGCAGCTCGACGACTGGATGCGGTCGTACGGCGCCGACGAGCTCTTCGACGAGACGGGTCGGCCGGTGGCCTGGCTCGACGGACTCCGCCCGCGGGGAGCGAAGCGCATGAGCGCGATCCCGGCGTCCAACGGTGGTCTCGTGCGTCGTGACCTGCACCTCACGGACTACCGTGCGCACGCGGTCGAGACCTCCGACGATCGCCGCACCCAGGCCGAGGCCACACGCGTCCTCGGCCGGTGGCTCGCCGAGATCGTGCGCGACAACCCGTCGACCTTCCGTCTCTTCGGGCCCGACGAGACGGTGTCCAACCGACTCGACCCGGTGTTCGACGTGACCGAGCGGGTGTGGGCGGCCGACATCTGGCCCGACGACGAGCACGTGGCCCGAAGCGGCCGCGTGATGGAGGTGCTGAGCGAGCACCTGCTGCAGGGACTCATGGAGGGCTACCTGCTGACCGGGCGCCACGGGCTGCTCAACACCTACGAGGCCTTCGTGCACATCGTGGACTCGATGTTCAACCAGCATGCGAAGTGGCTCGAGAGTGCCGACGAGATCGACTGGCGCGCGCCGATCTCGTCGTTCACCTACCTGTTGTCGTCGCACGTCTGGCGGCAGGACCACAACGGCTTCTCGCACCAGGATCCCGGGTTCCTCGACGTCGTCGTCAACAAGCAGGCGCACCTCGTGCGCATCTACCTGGCCCCCGACGCCAACACGCTGCTCGCCGTCGCCGACCACGCGTTCCGCACGACCGACACGGTCAACGTGATCGTCGCCGGCAAACAGGAATCCCCCGCCTGGCTGTCGCTGCCCGAGGCCGAGGAGCACGTCCGACGCGGCGTCGGCATCTGGGAGTGGGCAGGCACCGAGGGGACTCCCGTCGACGGGGTCGACCCCGACGTGGTGCTGGCCTGCGCGGGCGACGTGCCGACCCTCGAGACCGTGGCGGCCGCCGACCTGCTCCGTCAGGTGCTGCCGTCCCTGACCACGCGCGTCGTCAACGTGGTCGACCTGATGCGGCTGCAGGACGCGAGGGAGCACTCGCACGGCCTCACGGACGACGACTTCGACGCACTCTTCACGACCTCGAAGCCGATCGTCTTCGACTTCCACGGCTACCCGTCGCTCGTCCACCGGCTCACCTACCGCCGCACGAACCACGCGAACCTGCACGTGCGCGGCTTCCAGGAGAAGGGCACCACCACGACGCCGTTCGACATGGCCATGCTCAACGACATCGACCGCTACCGGTTGGTGCTCGACGTGCTCCACCGCGTACCGGGCCTGGCCGACGAGCACCCCGAGCTGGTGGCGGACGTCGAGTCGCGGCGCGAGGCGGCCCGGGCGTACGCCTACGAGCACGGCGAGGACCACCCCGACGTCACCGGCTGGCAGTTCGGCGCCTAGGGGTGCGACAAGCCGCCGCGCCGGGCGTACGGTCGGGCGCATGACACCGAAGGACGAGACTCCCCCGCAGCTGAAGAACCCCGACATGTACGAGGCACTCCGCGACGAGGGGGCGTCGAAGGAGAAGGCCGCGCGCATCTCGAACGCCGCCGCCCAGAAGGGCAACAGCGAGAAGAAGGTGGCCGCCAAGGGCGGGAAGTCCGGGTCGTACGACGACTGGACGGTGGAGGAACTCAAGGCACGCGCGAAGGAATTCGGCGTGACCGGCTACTCCGACCTGAAGAAGGCCGACCTGATCGAGGCGCTCCGCGAACACTGACCGTCGCGGTCAGCCGGCCTTCTTCTTCGGGGCCGCCTTCTTGCCGGAGGCGGACGAGGCGGGCTTCTTCCTCGCCGCGGAACCCGACCCTCCGGACGTCGACCGCGAGGACTCCTGCTTCGAGGGCTCCTTCTTCGCAGGCGACTTCTTCGCGGCGGGTTTCGTCGCCGACGTCGACGCGGCCTTCTTGGTCGGCTTCGGATGTCCGCCCGACCGGTTCTTCTCGACCGACCGACGCAGCGCCTCCATCAGGTCGATGACCTCGCCGCCCTCGTCGTCGTCCTCGGGCTTCTCGCCGAAGGTGGCGTCCGTGTCGAGCGACTCACCTTCCTCCAGCTTCGCGTCGATCAGCTGTCGCAATTGCTCCTGGTAGTCGTCGCTGAAGTCCGCGGGCTCGAAGTCGTCGCTCAACGAGTCCACGAGCGACGACGACATGTCGAGCTCCTTGTCGCTGACGCGCGTCTGCTTCTCGAGCGCCGGGAACCGTGCCTCGCGCACCTCGTCGTCCCAGAGCAGGGTCTGCAGCATCAGCACGTCGCCGCGGACGCGCAGGGCCGCGAGCCGGGTCTTCTGCCGCAGCGAGAAGTGGACGATGGCCGTGCGGTCGGTCTCCTCGAGGGTCCGGCGCAGCAGCACGTAGGCCTTGGGCGAGGTGCCGTCCGGCTCGAGGAAGTAACTGCGGTCGAGCATGATCGGGTCGACCTGGTCGCTCGGGACGAACTCGAGCACGTCGATCTCGCGCGAGCGCTCCTCGGGGAGCGACTTCAGGTCGTCACCCGTGATCACCACGGTGCGGTCGCCGTCGTCGTACGCCTTGTCGATGTGCTCGTAGTCGACGACCTTGCCGCAGATCTCGCACTTCCGCTGGTACCGGATGCGGCCGCCGTCGGCGTCGTGCACCTGGTGCAGGGACACGTCGTGGTCCTCGGTGGCGCTGTACAACTTGACGGGGACGTTGACGAGCCCGAACGTGATCGCGCCCTTCCAGATCGATCGCATGACGCTCATCTTTCTCCGCGTGCGATCCGAATGACCACCGGTGGGGTACAGACCCCCGAGCGGCGGAGGCGCGGCGAGGGCACCGTGGACGTCATGAGCCAATACGACAAGAAGAACCCGGTCGACCTCTACCCCGCGCCGCCGTTCCCGAAGCAGGAGCAGTCGCTGCCGGGCGAGGCCTGGAAGATGGACCCCAAGCCCGACCACGGCGAGACCAGCTACGTCGGCAAGGAGCGCCTCACCGGCTTCCGCGGCGTCGTCACCGGCGCGGACTCGGGCATCGGTCGCGCCGCCGCGATCGCGCTCAGCCGCGAGGGCGCCGACCTCGTGCTCAGCTACCTTCCCAGCGAGCAGAAGGACGCCGAGGAGGTGCGCGACCTGCTCGAGGGCGAGGGGCGCAAGGCCGTCCTCGTCCCCGGCGACATCTCGGACGAGCAGTACTGCAAGGACCTCGTGCAGAAGGCCGTCGACGAGTTCGGCGGGCTCGACACCCTCGTCATGGTGGCTGGTCGGATGAAGAGCAACGACGACATCCTCACGCTCACCACCGAGGACATCGACTCGACCATCAAGACCAACGTCTACTCGCTGTTCTGGCTGACCCAGGCCGCCATCCCCCACCTCGAGCCCGGTTCGTCGATCGTGACGACCGGCTCGGTGCAGGGCACGCAGCCGAGCCCGGACAAGATCGACTACGCGCTCACCAAGGGTGCGATCGGCGTCTTCACCTCGGGCCTCGCGCAGCAGCTCGCGCCCAAGGGAATCCGCGTCAACCAGGTCTCCCCCGGCCCGGTCTGGACGCCCCTGCAGCCCGGCTCCGACGACGCCGAGACGGTGTCGCAGTTCGGCGGCCAGGCGCCGTTCGGTCGCCCCGGCCAGCCCGCCGAGCTCGCCGCCGCGTACGTGCACCTGGTGAGCCCGGAGTCGAGCTACACCTCGGGCGCGACCATCACGATCGCCGGAGCGATGCCCGCGGTCTGATCCGCGCCTCCTCGGCTCCGTCGTCCCGACGACGCCACGGCCCGTCGTCCCGCCCCGCGGGGAGGCGGGCCGTGGTCGATCCGGCGGGTCCCCGTCGTCGGCGGCGGGTCGGCGCCGACCCGTCGCCGACGACACGGACCCACAGCCGGGTAGAACGAGAACCACACGAGACAGGGAGGCGCGCGATGGCGGGCAAGGGACGCGGCGAGACGGTCGAGGTCGGCGGGCACCGGTTGCAGTTGACGAACCTCGACAAGGTCCTCTACCCGGACGCCGGCACGACCAAGGCCGACGTCCTGGGCTACTACGCCGCCGTCGCGGAGTGGATGCTGCCGCACGTCGAGGGTCGGCCGGCCACCCGCAAGCGCTGGGTGAACGGCGTCGACGGCGAGGTGTTCTTCGAGAAGAACCTGCCCGACTCCGCGCCCGACTGGGTCGCCCGGCACACCCTCGAGCACAAGGACCACGCCAACGTCTACCCGATGGTGAACGACGTCGCGACGCTCACCTGGCTGGCGCAGGTCGCCGCGCTCGAGGTGCACGTGCCGCAGTGGCGGTTCGGCCCGAAGGGGGCGCAGCGCAACCCCGACCGGCTGGTGCTCGACCTCGACCCGGGCGAAGGCGTCGGCCTCGCCGAGTGCGTCGCCGTGGCGCAGCTGCTCAAGCCGATCGTCGAGGGCATGGGCCTCGAGCTGATGCCCGTGACGAGCGGCAGCAAGGGCGTGCACCTGTACGCCCGGCTCGACGGGAGGCAGACCAGTGCCCAGGTCGGCGAGGTCGCCCACGAACTGGCCCGTGCGATGGAGGCCGACCACCCCGACCTCGTGCTCAGCACCATGGGCAAGGCCGACCGCCGGGGCAAGGTGCTGCTCGACTGGTCGCAGAACAACGGCAACAAGACGACGGTCGCCCCGTACTCGCTGCGGGGTCGGTCCCGGCCGACCGTGGCGATGCCTCGCACCTGGCGCGAACTCGCGTCGAAGACCCTGGCGCAGCTCGAGTACACCGACGTGCTCTCGCGCCTGAAGCGGCGCGGCGACCCCCTGGCCGACGTCTCGGCGCACGTGCCGGTGCCCTCGGGCGAGCTGGGCGAGGACTTCCGCAACACCGAGGCCCCCGACCACGACCCCACCGAGAAGGTGCGCGACCGCCTCGAGGTCTACCGCTCGAAGCGCGACGCGTCGAAGACCGCCGAGCCCGTGCCCGCCGAGGCCCCTGCCTCGACCGACGGCACGAGCTTCGTCATCCAGGAGCACCACGCCAGCTCGCTGCACTGGGACTTCCGCCTCGAGCACGACGGCGTGCTGGTCAGCTGGGCGTTGCCGAAGGGCGAGCCCGACGACCCGGGCACGAACCACCTCGCCGTCCAGACCGAGGACCACCCGCTCGAGTACGGCACCTTCGAGGGCACGATCGCCAAGGGCGAGTACGGCGCCGGCGAGGTGACCATCTGGGACTCCGGCGAGTACGAGCTCGAGAAGTGGCGGGAGGGCAAGGAGGTGATCGTCGTGCTGCACGGCGAGCAGCGCGGCACCCGACGCGTCGCGTTGATCCACACCGGCCACGGCGGTGGGCGGGCGGAATCGAACTGGCTGATCCACCGCATGAAGGACGACGCGGGCGACGTCGGCTCGCACGACGGCGCTTCCGTCGGCAACTCAGGAGGACGACCGCATCGAGCCCGGAAGACGACCGAAGACGCGCGATCCCCTGAGTTGCCGCCGTCCGCGCGGGCGAATCGACGAGGCGACGCCCGTAACTCCTCACGCACGCCGCACGCGACCGGCGGCTCCCCCGAGACCTCGGGCCGCGCCTCCTCGGCTCGCGACGGGAAGCAGGAGTTCCCGGCACCCGACCCGGTCGCGCCGATGCTGGCGACGACGGGCGACGCGCACGACGTGTCCGAGGGCGGGTGGGCGTTCGAGATGAAGTGGGACGGCATCCGCGCCGTGGCGGTCGTCCACGACGGCGCGGTCACGCTGACCAGCCGCAACGGCAACGACCTCACCCCGGCCTACCCCGAGCTGCAGGTGCTGGCGGAGCGGGTCGACAGCGAAGGAGGCGCGGTGCTCGACGGCGAGATCGTGGCCGTCGACGAGAAGGGTCGCCCCGACTTCGGCCTGCTCCAGACGCGCATGGGGTTGACGCGGTCGCGCGACGTGGCGCGAGCCGCCGCGGGCGCGCCGGTGAAGCTGCTGCTGTTCGACGTCATGCGGGCCGAAGGGCGCTCGCTCGTGAAGGACGAGTACGACGACCGGCGTGAGGTGCTCGAGCGGATCGTCGAGAGCGGCGGGGCCGTCGACGTGCCCCCGGCGTTCGACGGGGACCTGGAGGCGGCGGTCGCCACCTCGAAGCGCCTGCGCCTCGAGGGCGTGGTCGCCAAGCGGCGCGACGCGACGTACAGCGCCGGTCGACGGTCCCGCGCCTGGATCAAGATGAAGCACCACCAGACGCAGGAGGTCGTGATCGCGGGCTGGCGCGCCGGTGCCGGCCGGAGGGCCGACGGCGTCGGCTCGCTCCTGATGGGCGTGCCGGGCGAGGACGGGCTGCATTACGTCGGCCGGGTCGGCACGGGGTTCACCGACCGCGAGCTCGACGAGCTGTTGCCGGCGTTGCGCGCCGCCGAGCGGAAGACCAGCCCCTTGGTGGGCGTGCCCGCCGTGGACGCCCGCGGCGCCCACTGGGTCACCCCGTCGCGGGTGGTCGAGGTGTCGATCGCCGAGTGGACCTCGACCGGGCGGCTGCGGCAGCCGAGCTGGCGCGGGTGGCGGCCCGACAAGTCGCCGGACGACGTCGTCCGCGAGGGGTGAGGCCGGGCCGTCGGACGACGGGGCATCGATCGGCGCCCGGCGGGTGTTGAGTGCAGCATGAGCACACCTCCCCCGCCCCGAGCGACGCCGCGACCCTGCGCGGCAGGCGGGTCGTCCTCGTGGTTGCCGTGCTGGCCTCGTTCGTGGCGTTCCTCGACGGCTCGATCGTCACCGTGGCGCTGCCCGCGATCGCCCGCGAACTCGGCACCGGCACGGGAGGCGGCGCGACGGCCGACGACGGCGCGGGCCTCGCCCTGCAGCAATGGGTCGTCGACGCCTACCTGCTGACGCTCGGATCGCTCATGCTCGTCGCCGGCTCGCTCAGCGACACGTTCGGCCGGGTGCGGGTGCTGCGCGCGGGCCTGATCGGCTTCGCCGTGACGAGCGTGCTCGCCGCCCTCGCCCCCGACCCGGGCCTGCTGATCGCCGCCCGGGCCCTGCAGGGCGTGACCGCGGCCCTCCTCGTGCCGAGCAGCCTCGCCCTCATCACCTCGACCTTCAGCGGCCCGGCACAGGGCAAGGCCATCGGCAGCTGGACGGCCTGGACCGGCGTCGCGTTCCTGATCGGTCCGCTGACCGGGGGCGCGCTCGTCGACACGCTCGGCTGGCGCTGGGTCTTCGCCGTCGTCGTCGTGCCCGTCGTCCTCACCCTCGTGCTGATGACCCGGTTGCCCGGCGACGCCCACCGGGGGCGCGACGGTGCTCCCCCGCGGGTCGACGTCGTGGGCGCCGTGCTGGCCGCGGTGGGCCTCGCCGGACCGGTCTTCGCGCTCATCGAGGGGCAGCGCGTCGGGTTCGGCACCTGGTTCGTCGTCACGCCGCTCGTGGTCGGCCTCGCCGCGCTCGCCGCCTTCGTCTGGTGGGAGCGCCGCTCACCCGCTCCGATGATGCCGCTGACGCTGTTCCGGACCCGTACCTTCACCGTCGGCAACCTGGCCACCGTCGGCATCTACGCGGCCCTCAGCCTCGGCACCCTGACCATCCCCCTGGTGGTGCAAGAACTGGCGGGTCTGACGGCGACCCTGGCCGGGCTCGTCACCCTGCCGACGACGATCGTGTCGCTGCTGTTCTCGACCCTGTTCGGCACGCTCGCCGCCACCCACGGCCCGCGCCCGTTCATGACGGCCGGGCCGCTGATCACGGCGAGCGGGTTCCTCTGGATGCTGATGGTCGCCGATCCGATCGACGTCTGGTGGCAGGTCGTGCCCGGCGTGGTCCTCTTCGGCTTCGGCCTGTCGGTGACCGTGGCTCCGCTCACCTCGACGGTGCTGTCGCAGATCCCGGCCGGCCAGTCGGGCATCGCCTCCGCCGTCAACAACGCCATCTCGCGCGTGGCCGGGCTCGTCGCGGTCGCGTTCCTCGGGGTCATCGCCGGAGGCGCGCTCACGGTGGGCGGGTTCCATCGCGTCGTGATCGTGGTCGCCGTGCTGCTCGGGGTGAGCGCGCTGGTGTCGTTCGTCGGTCTGCGCGACCGCACCCGCGCCTCCTGAGGGCGCCGGCGCGAGGCGACCAGCCGCACGCGACCAGCAGGAGGCGCGGCGTCAGGGCCCGAAGCGGCGCCAGGACGCGTCCTGCTGGGCCAGGCGGCGCAGGGCGAGCAGGAGCGGCTCGACCAACACGGTGCCGAGCACGACGTACTGCACCGCGGCGTCCACCGAATCGACCGGGATGCCCGCGATCTCGGCCTCGGCGACCTCGGCCATCGACCGCGCGTAGCCGTCGAGCGTCGCGTCGGGCAGCTCGAACCCTGCGGCCTCGAGTCCGTCGACCGCGACCTCGAGGGCGGCGAGCACGTCGGCCGACCCCGGATCGATCGTCCACCCCCACCCGGCCACGAGCGCTTCGGCCCGCGACAGGTCGACGCCCTCGGGGGCCGTCGTCGTGACGGCCGACTGGGCGACGCCGAGCACCTCGGCGACCGTCTCGTGCTCACCGTCGAGCTGCCCGAGGACGGCGCGCGCGCCGGCGACGCTGAGCCCGCCCGCGCCGAGCAACGCCCGGACGAGCCGCAGGCGGCGCACGTGGTCGTCCCCGTACCGGGCCTGGGTGGCGCTGGTGCGCTCGCCCTCGGGCAGCAGCCCCTCGCGCAGGTAGTACTTGATCGTGGCGACCGGCACCCCGGTCGTCTCGGCGAGCTGGGAGATGCGCACGGACTGCCCCTTGACATTGGATAGCGCGACTCTCCAATATTGGAGAGCGCCACTATCCATCTAAGGAGACATCATGTCGAGAGTCAACCCGGGCCGCACCACGCACGAGCACGACGGCGAACTCGTCGTCTTCCTGATCGGCATGACCGTCAACCGCTGGTGGCGGCCCGACCAGTGGGGGCCGGTGTTCGCGGCGATGGGACCGATGCTCACCGAGTTGTTCCGTGATCCCGAGAGCGGGCTCGCGGGCATGAGGCTGACGCTCGGACGTGGCGGGCCGGTGCTCGTGCAGTACTGGACCTCGCTCGAGAAGCTCTACGCCTATGCCAGCTCGCCGCAGCAGGCGCACCGGCCGGCCTGGATGGCGTTCAACCGTCGGGCACGCACGGCCCCGGGGGCCGTCGGCATCTGGCACGAGACCTTCGTGGTCGAGCGCGCCGAGAGCATGTACGTCGGCATGGCGCCGTCGGGGCTGGCCCGGGCGACCAGGTCGGTGCCGGTCGGTCCGCGCAGCGACACCGCGCGGGCCCGGGCCGCGAGCGGCCGGACCCCCGGCACCGCGTCGGCCTGACGCCGCGTGCCGCCCCGCCGCGCCGCGTCCGTCACCGCACCGCGTGTCGTGCACCGCACCCGGTCGAGACGAGGTGCCGTGCACGGGACGCGGTGCGCTGTCGGCCGGTCGCGTCAAGCCCCCACGGGCCCCATTGCCCTCGAGTCGCCTGTGACCCTACGATGAGCCAGACGTGAGCCGCCCTCGTTCGGGGGTGGCTCCAGCTATGTCGTGAGACAGCCGTGATTACAAGGGAGTAATCGTGTCCGCTGCCCCTGCCCGCTCTTCCTCGACCCCTCGGTCGCGAGCCCCGCGCCGTCCGCGTCGCGGTCTCGCGCTCGCCGCCGGGACCGCCGCCGCGGCGCTGCTGCTCAGCGGCCTGCCCGCGATCGCCGCGCAGGCCGCACCGGTCGACCTCGCCCGCTTCGGCACGGTGACCGCCTCGGCGAGCCAGGCCGACGGCGACGGCACGTTCCCGGCCGAGGCCCTGATCGACGGCGATCCGGCGACCCGCTGGGCGAGCGGCAACGGGCCCGACGAGGACGTCGAGTTCACCGCGTCGGTGATCGTCGACCTCGGCGGCACCGCCCGCGTCGACGCGATCGGCCTCGACTGGGAGGCCTCGTACGCGACCGACTACACGGTCGACGTCACGTCGGGCGACCCGACCCTGCCGGCGAGCTGGACCACCGCGCAGACCGTCGCGAGCGACGGCGGCCGCGACGACGTGACCCTGTCGACGCCCACCGAGGCCCGGTACGTGCGCGTCAGCATGCTGCACCGGTCGGCTGCGACCTGGGACCCGGCGCGCCCCCACTTCTACGGCTACTCGGCCTTCGGCCTGCAGGTCTTCGGTGAGGCCGAGACGCGCTCGGTCACCTTCGACCGGTCGACCGCGACCGTCGCGGCCGGCCAGACCCTGACCGCGGGCCTCAGCTTGACCGGTCCGAGCGACGAGCCGGTCACCGTCCGGGTGCGCTCCACCGGCGGCACGGCGGTGGCGGGCACCGACTACACGGCGCTCGACGAGACCGTCACGTTCGCGCCCGGCGAGACCAGCGCCTCCGTGGACCTCGTCACGACCTCGACGGGCGCCCTCACGCCCCGCAGGTCGATCGAGCTGACCGCGTCCGAGCCGAGCGACCCGACGGTCGTCGGCACGCGGGCCACGCTCACCGTGGCGCTCACCCCGACGGGCACCCTGCCGAACGTCGGCGCGACCACGGTGCTCGACGACTTCGAGGGCGGCGTGCCGAGCGGCTACTTCGGCTGGGGCCAGAGCCCTGCCGTCACCCCGACCCTCGAGACCGGGGAGGCGCAGCGCGAGGGAGCGACCGGCGTCCAGGCCCTGCGCGTCACCGTCGTCGGCCCGACCACCGCCGAGAGCTGGTTCGGCTTCTCGCACGACGTCCCCGCCACGGACTGGAGCGACCACGACGGCTTCTCGTTCTGGTTCAAGGGCGCCGCCTCGGGCCTGCCCCTGCGCTACGAGCTGAAGAACGGCGACGGCGCCCTCTTCGAGCAGACCGTCGTCGACGACAGCGCGGACTGGAAGCAGGTCAGCGTGCTGTTCGCCGACCTCCGTCAGAAGGGCCAGCCGTCCAGCGACCTGCGCTTCGACCCGTCGGCGTCGACCGGCTTCGCCGTGACCCTGACCGGCCTCGGCGCGGGCACCTGGCAGGTCGACGACGTCGCCCTCTTCGAGCGCGCGACGATGATCGAGGACTTCGAAGGCGACGTCCCGCTCGGCACGACGGCCGACCCGCTCGGCTTCTTCACCTGGGGTTCACCCGCGCCGCTCGAGCCCACCATCAGCCGCGACGTCACCGTGCAGGAGCGCGACGGCCGCGCCGACAACCACGTGCTGAGCGGCACCTCGTCGATCCCGGCCGGCGGCTACGGCGGCCTCAGCCACAACCTCGCCGACAGCCAGGACTGGTCGAGCTACCAGGGCCTGCGCTTCTGGTGGTACGCCTCGCAGGCGAACAACCCGGCCTCCCCGACGGCGGGCGCCGACATCAAGGTCGAGCTCAAGGACGGCGACCCGGCCGGCGGCGACAGCGCCGAGACCAGCGAGCTGTGGGCGACGACCTTCAAGGACAACTGGGGCAGCAGCACCAACCGCTGGAAGCTCGTCGAGCTGCCCTTCTCGGCGTTCACGCCGTCCGGCTACCAGCCGGGTGACGCCGCGACGACGAACGGCACCCTCGACCTGACGAGCGCGTTCGGCTACTCGTTCACCTTCACCCCGGGCACGCCCGCCCCGGTCGGCTACGCCCTCGACGACACGCAGCTCTACGGCACCCCGGCGAGCGCCGCGTCCGTCACGGTCGACCCGTCGCAGGACGTCTACCTGGTGGACGCCGGCGGCTCGGTCGAGATCCCGCTGACCGTGACGACGGCGGGCGACGAGCCGTTGGCGTCGGACGTGTCGGTCGACTGGTCGACCGCCGACGGCACGGCCGTCGAGGGCACCGACTACGACGCGGCCTCGGGCACCGTGACCTTCGCGGCGGGGACCGCCTCGGGGACGGCGCAACCCGTGACCGTGTCGACCCGCGCCTCCTCGGGGGCCGCCGAGTCGAAGGAGTTCGCGGTCACGCTGGCCTCGACCACGGCGAAGGTCGGTGACGGTCCGCGCGTCGTGATCGGCGCGCACGACCTGCCGTACCTCGACCCGTCGCTGCCGACGGCCGACCGCGTCGCCGACCTGCTCGGCCGCATGACGCTCGACGAGAAGGTGGGCCAGATGGCGCAGGCCGAGCGGCTCGGCCTGTCGTCGCCGCAGGACGTCAGCGGACGCGCGCTCGGCTCGCTGCTGAGCGGTGGCGGCTCGGTGCCCGAGGGCAACACCGCGGTGGCCTGGGCCGACATGGTCGACGCGTACCAGCGCGAGGCGCTGTCGACTCGCCTGCAGATCCCGATGGTCTACGGCGTGGACGCCGTCCACGGCCACAGCAACGTGGTGGGCGCGACGATCTTCCCGCACAACACCGGCCTCGGCGCGACCCGCGACCCGGCCCTCGTCGAGCGGATCGCCGAGGTCACGGCGACCGAGGTGCGCGCGACGGGCGTGCCGTGGACCTTCGCCCCCTGCCTCTGCGTGTCCCGCGACGAGCGGTGGGGCCGCAGCTACGAGTCGTTCGGCGAGGACCCCGACCTGGTTCGCACCTTCGCCGCCCCGTCGGTGATCGGCCTGCAGGGTGAGGACCCGACCGACATCGGCGGCGCCGACGAGGTGCTGGCCACGGCCAAGCACTGGGCCGGAGACGGCGGCACGAGCTACGACGAATCCGTGGCCGGCACGGGTGCGTACCCGATCGACCAGGGCGTCACGCACGCCGACTCGCTCGAGGACTTCACCCGGCTGCACGTCGACCCGTACCTGCCGGCACTCGAGGCGGGCGTGGGCACGATCATGCCGTCGTACTCGGCGGTCGACCTGGGCGACGGGCCCGTGCGCATGCACGAGAACGCGGCACTGAACGACGATCTGTTGAAGGGCGACCTGGGGTTCCAGGGCTTCCTGATCAGCGACTGGGAGGGCATCGACAAGCTGCCCGGCGGCAGCTACGCCGACAAGGCCGTGCGCTCGGTGAACGCCGGGCTCGACATGGCGATGGCGCCGTACAACTACGGCGCGTTCATCGACGCGATCGTGGCGGCCGTCCGCTCCGGTGACGTGGCCGAGTCGCGGGTCGACGACGCCGTGCGTCGCATCCTCACGCAGAAGTTCGACCTCAACCTGTTCGAGCAGCCGTTCGCCGACCGCACCAACGTCGACGGCGTCGGCTCGGCCGAGAACCGCGCCGTCGCCCGTCAGGCCGCCGGCGAGTCGCAGGTGCTGCTGAAGAACGCCGGAGGCGCGCTGCCGTTGGCCGCGGACGCCGACCTGTACGTGGCCGGCTCCAGCGCGGACGACCTCGGCCGCCAGATGGGCGGCTGGACGATCAGCTGGCAGGGCGGATCGGGCGACACGACGACGGGCACGAGCATCGCCGAGGGCATCCGTGAGGTCGCTCCCGGCGCTTCGGTCACCCTCAGCCCCGACGCCTCGGCACCGATCGGCGCCGGTCAGACCGGTGTCGTCGTGGTCGGCGAGCGTCCGTACGCCGAGGGTCAGGGCGACGTGCCGAACAACGGCTCGAGCCTGTCGCTGACGGCCTCCGACCAGGCGATCGTCGACACGGTCTGCGCCGCTGCCGCATCGTGCGTGGTGCTCGTGGTCTCGGGCCGACCGCAACTGCTCGGCGACGTCGTGAGCGTCGCGGACGCGGTCGTCGCGTCGTCGCTGCCGGGCTCCGAGGGCGCCGGCGTCGCCGACGTGCTGTTCGGCGATCGACCGTTCACCGGGCGCCTGCCCGTGACCTGGGCGGCCCGTGCCGACCAGGTGCCGATCAACGTGGGCGACGCCGACTACGAGCCGCTCTACCCGTACGGCTGGGGCCTGCGCACCGACGGTGCCCGCGAGCGTCTGGAGGCGCTGGTCGCCTCCCTGCCCGAGGGCGCCTCCCGAGCGGCGGTGCAGGCCGTGCTCGACGCCGACGTGTGGGACGGCGACGGTGCCGTGACGGACGCCGCCGCCGCGCTGCGCCTCCTGCTCGCCGCCGTCGCCCCGGTCGGCGGGACCGACCTCGGTGCGATGTCCACGGCGGACGCCCTCGTGTCGGTCGCCCGCGACCTCGCCCAGCAGGCGATGGTGGACGGCACGGCGGTCGACGGGTCGGCGGCCCTGACGGCCGACGCCGAGAACGCGCTGCAGCGCGGTCTGCCGGACGTGGCGCTGGCCGGGTTCGCGACGGTGCTCGGCATCGACCTGGACGTCGTCGAGCCGACGAAGGTCGTCGTGCCCGGCACGCTCGACCCCGCGACCGCCCGCCCGGGCGACACGGTGTCGATCACGGCGACCGGGTTCGTCGCCGGGGAGGACCTCGCGGGCACCGTGTTCTCGGAGCCGCAGTCGATCGGTGCCACGACGGCCACGGCGGCCGGGGTCGGCGTGCTGCGGTTCGTCGTGCCGGCCGACCTCGAACCCGGGACGCACGTCGTCGAGCTCGAGGGGACGGGACAGATCGCCCGGGCCACCCTGACGGTGCTCGCCGCGGCGGTGCCGGGCGACCCGGGGACGCCGGGTGGCGGGACGCCGGGCACGGGCACGCCGGGCACGCCGGGTGGCGGCGGGTCGGGCACGGGCTCGGGCTCGGGCGGCACCGTCGTGGCGTCGCCGGTCGGGCTCGCCTGGACCGGCTCGGGCGAGTGGATCGGCATCGCCCTCGCGGCGTTCCTGATCGTGGCGCTCGGGGTCGCCCTGCGGCTGCGTCGGACTCGCGACCGCGGCTGACGGGCCCCGCCGCACCGCGCCTCCTCCACGAACCCCGTGTCGAACGACGCACCCCGCTTCCTCCGGGTGCATCGTTCGGAACGGGGTTCGTCGTCGCATCGGCGCTGCGTCACCTGAGCGCAGCCGCTGCTAGCGTCACGGGGTGCTCACCACCGACCGCCTGCTGCTGCGCCGCTGGCACGAGTCCGACCGTGCGCCGTTCACGGCCCTCAACGCCGACCCCGAGGTGATGAGGTACTTCCCCTCGACCCGCACCCGTGCCGAGAGCGACGCCCTGGTCGACCGGCTCGACGCCGCGATCGAGGCGGACGGCTTCGGGCTGTGGGCCGTCGAGCGTCGCGACTCGGGTGCGTTCGTCGGCTTCGTCGGGCTGTCCCGTCCCTCGTTCGACCCCGCGCTCGTGGGGCAGGTCGAGATCGGGTGGCGACTCGCCCGCGAGGCCTGGGGTCAGGGCGTCGCCACCGAGGCCGCCCGGGAGGTCGTCCGGTTCGCGTTCGACCCGGCCGGCGCCGACCTGCCCGCCCTGGTCAGCTTCACGACGGCGACCAACGAACCGTCCCGCCGCGTGATGCGCCGCCTCGGCATGACGCACGACCCCGCCGACGACTTCGAGCACCCCGCCCTCCCGCCGGGCCACGCTCTCCGACCGCACGTGCTGTACCGCCTGAGCCGCGCCTCCTGACCCGCGCCACCGGCGACGCCGCTCCGGGCGACGGACCGCCGAGGCAGGGGGCACGCGAGACGCGACCGGCCCCACCCTGTGGCCTACCCGGGCTCGACCCCGACCAGGCGGTCGTCCACGTCCGCCGCGGCGAGCACCGTGCCCACCTCCGCCAGCGGGATCGTCCCGCCCACGAGCGACCCCAGCGGCCACCGCCGCCACGCCTCGGTCGCCCACGCCACGGACGAGTCGAGCCGCTCCGGCTCCGCGTCGCGCACGCCGCCGACCGTGACGAGCCCCTCGACCAGCCGGGCACCGCTCACGCCGACCTCCCCGCCGCGCGCTGCCGCCCCCGCCAGCACCACGACTCCCCCGACGGCCACCCGCTCGACCAGGGCCGACGCCGCCGCGACCCCGTCGAAGGCGAGCCCCACCGTGCGGTGACGCCCCGACCGGTCGACCGACGCGATCACGCGAGAGAGGGCGTGCGGCCCGGTCTCCGCCCCGGGGTCGGCCACGGCGACGGCGCCGAACGCGCGCGACCGCTCGCGCCGCGCCTCCTCAGGGTCGACGACCACGACGCGCGCCCCGGCGTCCGTGGCCATCGCCGTCGCGACCAGTCCGACGGCACCCGCTCCCGACACGACGACGACCTGGCCCGCGAGTGACGGCACCCCCGAGAGTCCGAGCACCGAGGAGGCGCGGTGCAGCACCTCCGCGGCCGTCGCGGTCACGCCCGCCACCGGGGCGAGCACGGCCGCGGGCACGTCGTCGGCGACGACCACCACGGTGGTCCCCCGGCGCAGGTGCACGTGGCTCGCGACCGTGCCGGACAACTGCCAGCTGCGCCGCGTGCGCTCCTCGCCGTACCGCTCCCCCGAGACGCAGGCCGAGGTCAGACCCCGATGACACGGGACGCACCGACCGCACGCCACCGTGCCGGACCAGACGACGCGCATGCCGGGCCGCAGCCGTCGGCCGTCGTGGGCGCGGGCGTGCTCGTCGGCCTCGACGACCTGCCCGACCGCCGAGCCGCCCGGCACCACGGGCAGGCAGGCCGCCCCCGATCGCCGAGGGAGCGCACCACGTCGAGGCGGACGGCCGTGAGCTCGACGGCGACCAGGGCGTCCCCGCGCGCGAGGCGCACCCCGGGCACGGCGATCTCGCTGAAGCCGTGTCCGCTTGCGACCCCGGCGCCGAGCCAGACCTGTGCCGACGCCGGCGGGTCGAGGCACACGTCGTGGCCGTCGAGCACGGGACGCATCGGGTCGACCCGCGGCCGCCCCGCCTGCGTCGCCCTCGACATCGTCCCCCACCCCTCGCACCCGGCCTCCGGTGCACGCCACGACCCTAGGCAGGGCGGGTGGCGGTCCGGCGAACGGCGGGCGTCCACCCGGTGAACGCGCCGCACCGTCGAGTGGGCGGAAGATGCCGTCGCCCACCCCGTGACCAGCATCTCCTGCCCGCTCGGGCCCCGGTCACGAGCACCGGCAGGAGCGACGGAGGCGCGGCCCGGGTCAGGCGACCGGCGTCAGCCCCAGCGCCCGGATCACGTCGTCGGCCTCGTCCTCGGGCGACCGGCCGGCGTCGACCACGACGTGCCGCTCGTCGGCCTCGGGCGGTTCGAGCGTCGCGACCTGCGAGTCGAGCAGGGCGGTCGGCATGAAGTGGCCCTCGCGGGCGGCCATGCGGTCGCCGAGCAGGTCGCGGCTGCCGCGCAGGTAGACGAAGACGACGTTGTGCTCGCGCAGCACGTCGCGGTACTTCCGTTTCAGCGCCGAGCAGGTGATCACGCCGGGCACGCCCGCCAGGGCGTGTTCGACGATCCAGGACGAGACCGTGTCGAGCCAGGGTGCCCGGTCGTCGTCGTCGAGCGGGGTGCCGGCCGCCATCTTCTCGACGTTCTCGTCGGGATGCAGGTCGTCGCCCTCGTACGAGTCCCAGCCGAGCCGCTCGGCGAGCAGGGCCGCGACGGTCGACTTGCCCGAACCCGACACGCCCATGACGACGAGCACGGGGTCGGCGGCGTACGGACCGCCCGCCGGCACCGCGCCTCCCGCATCCGGCGCGGCAGCCGAGGAGGCGGGGTCCGCGTTCTCGAGGACGGTCATCAGATGAACACGCTCGCGAGCATGACCCCGGCGAGGGCCGTGAGGCTGAGGACGCACTCCATCAGGCTCCAGGTCCTGAAGTTCTGGCCGACCGTGGTGCCGAGGTACTCCTTGATCAGCCAGAAGCCGGCGTCGTTCACGTGCGACAGGAAGACCGAACCCGCACCGATGGCGAGCACCAGCAGCGACGCCTCGGGGGTCGACATGTCGGCGGCGAGCGGGGCCATGATGCCGGCGGCCGTGACCGTGGCGACGGTGGCCGACCCGGTGGCGACGCGGACGAGCGCCGCGACCACCCAGGCGACGAGCAGGACGCTCACGCCCGACTCCGACACCGCGTCACCGATCACGGTCCCGATGCCCGTGTCGATCAGGACCTGCTTGAACCCGCCACCGGCGCCGACGATGAGCAGGATGCCGGCGACGTCGGGCAGCGACGAACCGAGCGTCTTCGACACGGCGGCCTTGTCCATGCCCCCGGCGCGGGCGTAGAAGACCATCGCGTAGAGCACGGCGACGGTCAACGCGACCATCGGCGTCCCGAGGAACTCGAGCAGGTCGACCCAGGAGCCGGTCGCCGTGGGCAGCGCAGCCTCGCGGATCGAGCGCGCGAGCATGAGCACGACGGGCAACAGGATGCCGATCAGGGCGTTGACGAAGCTCGGGCGCTTGCGGGCCGAGCCCTCGCCGCCGTCCTCTTCCTTCGAGACGAAGAGGTCGGGGACCGGCACGGGCGCCCACTTGGCGGCGAGCGTCGAGAACAGCGGGCCGGCGACGATCACCGTGGGGATCGCGACGAGCACGCCGAGGCCGAGCGTCAGGCCGAGGTCGGCGCCCACGGTCGAGACGGCGAGCAGCGGGCCGGGGTGCGGGGGCACGAGGGCGTGCATCGCCGAGAGGCCGGCGAGCGCCGGGATCGCGATGCGCATGAGCGGCAGGCCCGACCGGCGGGCGACGAGCACGATCACGGGGATCAGCAGCACGAGGCCGACCTCGAAGAACATCGGCAGGCCGATCAGCGCGCCGATCAGGGCCATCACCCAGGGCAGCGCCTTCTGCGACGAGCGCGAGATGAGGGTGTCGACGATGCGGTCCGCTCCGCCCGAGTCGCTGAGCAGCTTGCCGAACATCGCGCCGAGCCCGATCAGGATGCCGACGCTCGTCATGGTCGATCCGAAGCCCGTGCCGAAGCTCGTGACGGCGTCGCCCGGGGCGAGGCCGGCGCCGATGCCGACCCCGACGGCGCCGAGCAGCAGCGCCAGGAAGGGGTGGACCTTGAGCCAGGTGATGAGGCCGACGATCACGACGATGCCCACGAGGGCCGCGATGATCAACTGCGCGTCGGTGCCCGAGGGCGTGGGGGCGGCCGTGGCCGCTGCGAGGAGGTGCATTCCGTCGCGTCCTTCCGAGGACGCTTCACTGCGACCTCTTCGTCGTGGGCCGGAGCCCGGGGGGTTGTCGTCCGTCGGCGCCGAACGGATGTCTGGCAGTCTTGTCCCACGAACGAATCTGATTAGTGTGAATAATCAGACTTATGGAGTGTGCCACAGTCGGCACCACCCCGCCACCTGCCTGCCCACCCCCCCTCGATCAAGGAGTCGTCGATGACCCCCGGCCTCGCAGCATCACGAGAACGCGGCCTGCACGCCCGGGTGGTCGACGTCCTCGGAAGCGAGATCGTCGACGGTCGACTGGCCGTGGGCTCCATCCTGAACCTCGACGACCTGGCCGTCCGCTTCACGGTGTCCCGCTCGGTGCTGCGCGAGGCCCTCCGCGTGCTGCAGTCGCTCGGCATGGTCGAGCCGCGTCAGCGCATCGGCACGCAGGTGCTCCCCCGCACCTCGTGGGACCTCATGAACCCGCAGATCATCCTCTGGCGCGGTCGCAGTCCCGAGTACTTCGTCCAGATGCGCGAACTGCTCGAGCTGCGGCTCGGCCTCGAGCCGGTCGCGGCCCGACTGAGCGCGCTCGCGTTCACCCCCGACCAGGCCTCCGCCGTCGAGGACGCCGCCCGCACGATGGTCGCCGCCGCCGCGTCCGGTGACGGCCGCGCCTACCTCGAGGCCGACGTCGCGTTCCACACCGCCGTGCTGCGCGGCTCGGGCAACGACGTCATCGGCCATTTCGCGTCCACCGTCGAGGCCCTGCTGCGCACCCGGACCGAAGAGCGCCGCTTCACCATCACCGAGTACACGCCCGCGGCGGCCGGACTGCACCTCGACCTCGCCCTCGCGATCCGGGCCGGCGACGCCGACGAGGCCTTCTCCCGCTCGTGGCGGCTGATCGACACGACCGTCGACGAGTTCGTGGCCGAGTCGGGCGGCTCCCCCGCCGCCTGATCGGCCCGGCCGCCCGTCCGGCCGTGGCCGTTGCTCGGCCACAGCCGCCCGCCTCGTCCCGGCCGCGCCATCGGCGCGTACGGCCGACTCACCGAGGAGGCGCGGTGGACGCACAGGCGCCCGTCACGTCCCGTTCACGCACCGGTCGCCCCCAGGGTGGAGCATCGACGCATGATCTCGCTCAGCGCCCTCGTCAAGCCGAAGGACGGAATCCACTCGGTCCGCCTGCTCGAGAAGAGCCTCCGCGACCACTACGAGAACGTCCCCGTCACGGACCACCAGTACCTCGTGCGCTTCGCCGACGGTCCCGCCCTGGTGACCGACGAGCTCGCGGGTCTGCGGGTCGACGTCGTGGTCTCGGACGAGCGGGCCGCGTCGCACTTCCGCGAGGCGCTGGCGGGCGAGATCGCGACCCGCGTCCTCGGGCGCACCGTCGACGTCGTGTGGTCGCGCTCGGCGAGCGTCCCCGCGCCGCTGCGCTGAGGCACGGCGGAGCCGAGGGGGTCAGTCCCCCTCGGCGTCGGCGGCCGCGATGAGCTTCGTCATCGTGCGGTGCAGCACGACGAGCTCGTCGGGCGTCACCCCGAGCCGCGCCATCATGCGGGCGGGGATGCTCTCGGCCTCACGCCTCGACGCGGCACCGGCCGGGGTCAGCTCGATCGACAGCGCGCGCTCGTCGTCGGCCCGGCGCGCTCGGGTGAGCATGCCCTGGGCCTCGAGCCGCTTGAGCAGCGGACTGAGCGTACCCGGGTCGAGCCGCAGCAGACGGCTGAGCTCACGACCCGACAGCGGTGCGTGCTGCCAGAGGGCCAGCATGACGAGGTACTGCGGGTGCGTCAGCCCCAGCGGCTCGAGCACCGGACGGTAGGCCGCCACGACGCCCCGCGAGGCGACCGAGAGCGCGAAGCAGATCTGGCTCTCGAGTTCGAGCGGATCGGCGCCGGCGGCGCTCATGCCCGCGGCGCCGGGCAGTGCACCATGGTGCGGACGCCCGTGCGGTCGACGACGTGCTCGTCCATCGGGGCGCCGCAGAGCGGGCAGGCGCCACCGTGCTGGGGGGCCACCGCCGGCGCCTCGTTCTTCAGCCCCAGCTGCGCGCCGCCGATGTAGGGACGCAGTCGGGCGTTCATGCGCTCGACCAGGTCGCCGAACCTGCTGCCGTGGTCGTGGTGCCGCTCGGGTCTCGTCATGATGGTGAGCCTACCAACGATTGGTGCCCCAACGACAGGGCCACGGCCGGTGGAGACGCGACCGCGCCCGCCCCGACGAACGGGGCGGGCGCGGAACGGCGGAACCGAGGAGGCGCGGGTGGCGTCGCTCAGGCGACCTTGCGACCCTGCGCCAGCGTCTGGTGCGCCCGGGCGGCGAGTTCGCCGCGGACCAGCACCTCGTACCGGCCGGCCTCCATGGTGCGGACCGACGAGAAGTCGCGACGACCACGCAGCATCTTGTGGCCGACGAAGCCCCACAGCGCCCCCCACAGCGCACCGAGGCCGACGGCGACGAGCAGCACGCCGATCCAGGCACCCGACGGGGCGAAGATGCCGAAGAGCAAGCCGAGCAACAGGCCGAACCACGCTCCGCCACCGGCGCCGCGTCCCGCGGCCTTGCCCGAGGTCAACCGACCCGACACGTTCTCGACGGTCCGGATGTCGTGCCCGACGATCGACACGCTCTCGACGGGGAAGCCCTCGTCCGACAAGAGGTCGACGGCCGACTGGGCGTCCTCGTACTTCGTGAACGAGGCGAGCACCTGGGGGTAACCCGCACCCGCGAAGGCGCCGATGCCGCCGGGGCCCGGGGTGCCCGTCGTCGGTGTGGCCTGCGGCCCGGGCTGGCCGTAGCCGGGCTGGCCGTACGGCGCACCCGACTGGTCGCCCTGACCCGGCACGGTGCCCGACGGGCCCGGGGCCTGCCCGGCCTGCCGACCCTGGTCGCCTGCCGGCTGCTGCCCGGCGGACTGCGGTGCGTACTCGCCGTACGCGGGGCGGGGGCGGTCGTCGGGGGTGGGCGTGGTGTCCTGCTCGTTGCTCATGCTCCCGTTCTATCGCGCCCGCGTCGACGCGGAGGGAATGCACAGACGGCCCACAGCATTCCTTGGCCCGCTCCCAGACCCATCGGCCGCACCACGGCCCCTCCCACGCTCGGGTGTCGGTCACGTGGGGCAGGATCGACGGATGACCACCACCCACGTCCTCGTGCTCGACTTCGACGGGACCGTCTGCCTGGGCGATGGCGCCGTCCTGACCTACGCGCGCCTCCTGGACGAGGCCCTCACAGCGACCGACGAGCGGCACCCACCCCGGCTGGTCGAAGCGGTGCTGGCCCGGTTCGTCGGCAGCCCGCTCGCCGACGAACCCGCCGGGGTCGACGCCGCCCTGGCCGAGGCCGACGGGTCGCCCGACGGGTACGTCGTCGCCGAGCGGGTCTCACGCGCCCTCGGCGTCGCCGACGCGGCCCGCTCGGCCGCGTACGCCGGGGCCCGGGCGGCCCTCGCGGACGGCCGCCTCGAGATCGAGGCTCCGGACGGGCTCGCCGAACTGCTCGACTCGCTGCCCGACGGCGTGCGCGTCGTGCTCGTGACGAACTCCCCCGAGCACGGCGTCGTCCAGCCCCTCGAACGACTGGGCCTCGCCGACCGCGTCGACGAGATCGTCACCGACGCGCGCAAACCGTCCGGGCTGCCCGCCGTGCTCGACCGGCTCCGCGCCGACGCGGGTCTCGCCGGCCACCCCGACCGCCTGCTCAGCGTGGGCGACATCTGGCCGAACGACCTCGAACCGGCCGCCGCCCAGGGTTCGCCGACCGCGTTGGTCGAGCGGTTCCCCTCCGCGGACGCCCGGCCGACGCATCGCGCGGGGACGCTGCCCGAGCTGTACCCGGCGATCCGCGCCTGGGCGGGACGCGCCTCCTGAGCCGAGCCGCGCCTCCCCGGACCAGCCGCACGCCCTGAGCCGCCCGCGCCGCCGGGACACGGTCCCCGGGGAGGCGCACCACCCGGCGGCGTCGGCGTCGGCGTCAGACCGTCGCCCGCACCACCGCGAAGCGGGCACCCGGGTGGTCGGCCGAGAGGTGTGCGCCGGGACGGCCGAGCATCTGCTCCCGCAGCGTGCCCGTGGCCGGCTCGGCCGGCATCCGGCCGCGGCGACGCAGTTCGGGCACGACGAGGTCGGCGAAGTCGGCCAGGTCGGCCGTGCCGAAGATCGGCTCGATCAGGAATCCGTCGAGGTCGGTCTCGTCGACGAGCCGCTCGAGCTCGTCCGCGACCTCGACGGGGTCGCCGACCAGCTGGAGCCCCCGGGTGCCCTTGCCTCGCAGGTCGTCGAGGATCTCGCGCACGGTCGGGGCCGGCGAACCGTCCTTCGGCAGGAACCGGTCGATGTTGCTCTGACCCATCTGCCCGACGGGGCCTCCGTCGTCCTGCAGCTGCGTCAGGTCGCGGGACGGGTCGAGCGAGAGCAGGTCGATGCCCGTGTTGCCCGCGTAGAGGACGGCGACGACCTCGTCGGTCTGCAGGTCGTCGAACTCCTTCCGCAGCGCGACGGCCTCGTCGTGGGTCGGGGCCACCGTGACGGTGAGCCCGACCATGATCTTGACCGACTCGGGGTCGCGGCCGAGGGCGGCCGCCTTCGCGCGGATGTCGGCGACGTTCGCGGCCGTCTTCGGCACCGTCGTGCCCTGCACGAAGACGCACTCGGCGTTGCGCGCGGCGTAGGCGCGCCCCCGGTCGGACGTGCCGGCCTGGAACAGGACGGGCGTCCGCTGCGGCGACGGGGCGACCGTGAAGTAGCCGGACGACCGGAAGTGCTCGCCGGCGAACTCGACCCGGTGGATCCGGTCTCGGTCGGCGAGGACGCCCGCCTCGGCGTCGCCGCGGAACGCGCCGTCCTCCCAGCAGCCCTCCCAGAGCGTGATCGCCAGGTCGACGTACTCGTCGGCCTGGTCGTAGCGGGCGTCGTGGCCGCGCATCTGGTCGTGGCCGAACAGCTCGGCGACGGTGTTCTGCGAGGCGCCCGTGACGATGTTCCAGCCGATGCGGCCGCCCGTCAGGTGGTCGAGCGTGGCGAAGCGGCGGGCCGACTGCACGGGGTGGTCGAGGCCGGTCGACGAGGTGACGACGAAGCCGAGCCGTTCGGTCTCGCGGGCCAGGGTCGGGATCAGCAGGGCCGGGTCCATGCCGGGGAAGTTGATGCCGCCCCGCGCCGCGGTCTCGGGCAGGTCGCCGTCGACCGACGGGTAACCGAACCCGTCGGCGAAGAACAGGAAGTCGAAGCCGGCCGCGTCGAGCAGCTTCGCCATGCCGATCCACAGGTCGAGCCCGTGGTAGCCGAGCGAGTCGCTGCGCGGGTGGGACCAGCTGAGGGTGCCGCCGACCTGGGGGCCGGCGACTTCGAACACACCGAGACGGATCTGCTTCATGACGTCAGTGAACCGGATGGTTCACCCAGAGTCCAGCCCCGAAACAAGGTCTTAACACGGGACTCCCCTCAGGCGGGGACGGCGGCGGCGCGGACGCGGGCGACGAGCGCCGCGGTCGCGTCGACGGCCGCGCGGTCGACGGCCGCGCTCGCCCCGGCGCTGAGCAGCGTCGCCTGGAGACCGCGCCAGAGCGCGACCGTCTCGTGCGCGAGCGACTCGGCCCGCGCCTCCTCGACGCCCTCGGCGCGGTACGCGGCCGCCACCTGACCCACCCACTCGGAGCCGATGTCGCCGAGCAGCGAGGCGTAGCGCTCGCGATCGAAGCTCGCGAGGCCGAACACCTCGAAGAACAGGCGGTTGAAGGGCTGGTTGACGGGATCGGACACCGTCCGCCAGACGGCGAGGAGGCGCTGGTCGAGGGGCAGGTCCGGCCCGGCCAGGTGGTCCACGACCCCGACGATGCCCGGGAACCGCCGTTCGGCTCCGTGCAGCGCCGTGACGACCAGTTCTTCGCGGTTGCCGAAGTAGTACAGCAGCATGCGGTTGTTCGAGCCGACCGCCGTCGCGAGGGCGCGCAGGGTGAGCTGGCCGACGCCGTTCTCGAGCACGTGGTCGACGACGCGCTCGAGCAGTTCGGCCCTCTTGTCGGACGACTCACGCGTGGCCATGACCCCGAAACTAACGTCTCGCGAGGTCGGCGACGACGGCAACACGACCGAAACGACGATGAAACAGTCCGGGTCTAGCTTTTCGACACCTCACCCGAACGAACCTCAGGAGTTCCCCCATGAGCCCTCTCTCCGTTCCTCCCGCGTTCCGCTCCACCTCCCTCGACCGCCGCGGGTTCCTGCGCCTGGGCGGGTCGGCCGCCCTCGTCGTCGGCACGACCGCCCTGCTCGCCGCCTGCACCGACTCGTCGGCCGGGACGGGCGCGGCGACCGGCGGGGCCGCGTCCGGCGGGTCGTTCGGCACCATCGCCGTCCAGCTCTCGTGGATCAAGAACATCGAGTTCGCGGGCGAGTACTTCGCCACGGAGAAGGGCTACTACACCGACGCCGGCTTCAGCGAGGTCACGCTGCTCGCGGGCGGCGGGCAGACCGGAGCCGAGGAGGCGCTGCTCGCCGGGCAGGCCAAGGTCGGGTTGTCGTCGGCCTCGCTCACCGGCCCCTCGGTCGCTCAGGGCGCCGCCCTCAAGATCATCGGCACGACGTTCCAGAAGAACCCGTTCTGCCTGCTCTCGCTCGAGGAGGGAGAGCCGATCCGCACCCTGGCCGACCTCAAGGGCAAGAAGATCGGCGTGCAGTCCGGCGGCAACCAGACGATCTTCGAGGGCTTCCTCAAGGCCAACGACATGACGCTGGACGACGTCGAGCTCGTCGCCACGCAGTACGACATCGCCCCGCTCGAGACGAACGCCTACGACGCGCACATGTCGTACATCACGAACGAGCCGATCCTCGCCGAGATGGACGGCTTCACCCCGGTCGTGCTCGGCTTCGCCGACAACGGACTTCCCTTCGTCGCCGAGACCTTCACCGTCACGCAGGACACCATCGACAACGAGCGCGACATGCTCAAGGCCTTCCTGGTCGCCGAGATCAAGGGCTGGACCGACGCGGTGAAGGACCCGGAGCAGAGCGCGAAGTACGCCGCCGAGAAGTACGGCAAGGACCAGGACCTCGACGTCGAGGAGCAGACGGCCGAGGCCGAGGCGCAGAACACGCTGATCCTCACCGAGGACGTCAACGCCAACGGCCTGTTCACGATGACCGACGAGCTGGTCGCCGAGAACATCGCCTCGCTCAAGGCCATGGGCACCGACGTGTCGGCCGACGACCTCTTCGACCTCAGCATCATCAAGGAGGTCTACGAGGAGAACCCCGACCTCGTCACGACCTTCGAGATCCCCACGGCATGACCATGACGGACGGCACCACGACCGCGCGCACCACGCTGCCGCTCACGACGGCCACGGGCGACCCCGCCGACCGACCCGAACTCGCCACGGGCATCAACATCCAGGGGCTGACCAAGTCGTTCCAGCTCGGTCGGAAGAGCGTGCAGGCCCTGACGCAGATCGACCTGGGCACGAAGAAGGACTCGTTCCTCAGCCTGCTCGGCCCCTCGGGCTGCGGCAAGTCGACCATCCTGCGCATCCTGGCGGGGCTCGAGACGCCCACCTCGGGCAGCGTCGTGATCAACGGCAAGACCGCGGCCGAGGTGCAGCGCGGGCACGAGACGGGCATCGCGTTCCAGGACTCGGCCCTGCTGCCCTGGCGCAGCGTGGAGAACAACATCCGGTTGCCGCTCGAAGTCGCCGGGCTGACTCCCCCGGCCGGCCTGATCGACGACCTGATCGACCTCGTCGGCCTGAAGGGCTTCGAGAAGGCCAAGCCGGCGCAGCTGTCGGGCGGCATGCGCCAGCGCGTCTCGATCGCCCGCTGCCTCGCCGTGCAGCCGACCATCATGCTGCTCGACGAGCCCTTCGGCGCGCTCGACGACATGACGCGGCAGCGCATGAACGTGGAGCTGCTGCGCATCTGGGGCGAGAAGCCCGCCACGACGCTCATGGTGACGCACGGCATCGCCGAGGCCGTGTTCCTGTCCGACGTCGTCGCCGTGATGAGCGCCCGGCCCGGCCGCATCGCCGAGGTGGTCGAGATCGACCTGCCCCGACCGCGTCTGCCCGAGCTGACCCGCACCCCGGAGTTCCACGCGTACGTCGACCGCATCTCCGAGATCCTGTTCGGCTCGCACGGGGCGGCCGCCGATGACTGACCTGCACACGTCGCCCCGCGAGACGGCCGAGCGCGAGGTCGAGGTCGAGGCGGAGCTGGGCCAGAGCGTGGCGCTCCAGGCCGAGACCGTCCGGGGTCGCGAGCGACGGTCGGTGCTCGGCTCGATGGCGGCTGCCCCGCCGTGGGTCGGCGCCCTCGTCGGGATCGTGCTCATCGTCGCGATCTGGCAGGTCGTGGCCGTCACGCTCTTCTCGGTGACGGGCTCGGTGCCCCCACCCGGCCAGGTGCTCGTCCAGCTCGTCACCGACCTCAGCGACCTCGTCTACTGGCGTGCCATCGGCGCGACCGCCGGCAGCGCGGCGTGGGGCTTCCTCTGGGGCAACCTCATCGCGTTCGCGCTGGCCTTCGCCGTGCTGCTCGTGCCGTGGTTCGAGGGCCTCTCGACCCAGCTCGCAGTGGTCTGCTCGTGCATCCCGCTGACCGCGATCGCCCCGATCGTCACGCTCATGTCGCCCGCCGGCGGCCGGACGACGTCGATCTTCCTGGCCGCGCTCAGCGTGATCTTCACCACCGTCATCGGCACCCTGCTCGGCCTGCGGGCCGCGAGCGAGACCCAGCTCGACGTCATCACGGCCTACGGTGGCTCGCGCTGGACGCAGCTGGTCAAGGTCCGTCTGATCGCCGCCCTGCCCAGCATCCTCGCGGCACTGAAGCTGGCGGCCCCCGCGGCGTTCCTCGGGGCGGTGCTCGGCGAGTACTTCCTCATCGGCGTCGACCAGGGCCTCGGCATCCTGCTGCTCGCGGCGCAGGCCACGGCGGCGTCGGTCAAGCTCTGGGCGCTGGCCCTGATCTCGGGCGGCATCGCCGGGATCGCCTACTTCGTCATCGGGCGGATCAGCCGACTGGTCACGCCCTGGTCGGCGGGCGACAGCCGCGCCGGAGAGGGGTTCTGATGGCCACGACCCTGCCCACGGGCACCGGCACCCGCGTCACCGCCCCCGCGGTCTCGACCAGCGCCTCCTCGACCGCCCGGTTCGTCCTGCGGCGCATCGGCCGCACCGTGCTGACGATCGCGATCTCGGCGGTCATCCTCGGCATCCTGTGGAACCTCGCCATCGTCGTGCTGCAGGCCAACGCGTTCATCGCGAAGACCCCGGCCGACGTGTTCCGTTGGTTCTTCGTCGACTCCGAACTCAGTCGGACCACGGCCGCCGAGAACCGCGTGCACATCGCAGGCCTGCTCGGCGTGACCCTGTGGCACGCCGCGATCGGCTTCGTCTTCGGCGTCGGCGGGTCCCTCGTCGTGGCGATCGTGTTCACCCTGATCCGCCCGGTCGAGTTCATGTTCATGCCGATCGCCATGCTGCTGCGCACCGTCCCGCTGCTCGCGATGGCGCCCGTGATCTACCTCGTGCTGGGCAACGGCATCGTCACCGCCGGCTTCATCGGCGGGGTGGTCGTGTTCTTCCCGTTGTTGGTGAACCTGACCCTCGGCTTCCGCTCGGTCAGCGCCCAGTCGGTCGACCTCATCCGGGTCTACGGCGGGAGCCGGTGGACGATCATGCGCAAGGTCGCGTTCCCCACCGCCCTGCCGTACTTCTTCGCCTCGATGCGCATCGCCGTGCCGGGAGCCATCACCGGCGCGATGCTCTACGAGTGGCTGTTCACCTACGAGGGCCTCGGCGCCGCCATCACGGCCGCCAAGTCGCAGTCGCAGTACGGCGAGATCTGGGCGATCGTCGTGCTGATCACCCTCGTCTCGATCGTGCTCTACACGGTCACGACGTTCGTCGAGACGGCGGTGCTCGCGAAGTGGGGCCCCAACGCCGGCAAGGCGACCGCCTCGTGACGCGCCGCGTGCTGGTCGACACCGACACCGGCATCGACGACGCCCTCGCGCTGCTCTGGCTCGCCGCGCAGCCCGACGTCGAGATCGTCGGCATCACCGTCGTCTACGGCAACTGCGCCGTCGACGACGCCCTGCGGAACGTCGGACACGTGCTGCGGCTCGTCGGACTCGAGGACGTCCCGGTCGCCCGGGGCGCGGAGGGCCCCCTCGAGGCGGAGGCGCACATCGCGCACTACGTCCACGGTCACGACGGTCTCGGTGACGTCGTCGCCGACCGGCCGCTCCCGCGCGTGCTGCTCGACACCCCGGCGGCCGGACGCCTCGTCGAGGTCGCCCGGGAGTCCCCGGGCGAGATCGACCTGCTCACCCTCGGGCCGCTCACCAACGTGGCCCTGGCGCTGAGGGCCGAGCCGCGCCTCCTGACCCTCTTCCGGTCGGTGACGGTCATGGGCGGCAGCGGGCCGTTCCCTCCCCTCGGCCGCACGGACATGGTCGACGCGAACGTGCAGAACGACGGCGTGGCCGCGCGGGAGGTCTTCGCCGCCCCGGCGACCTCCCGCCTCATGGTCGGCGTGAACGCGACGTCGCAGGTGATCACCGACGAGTCGCACGTCGCGGCGCTCCGGGGCTCGGGCACGCCGACCGGCACGTTCGCCGCCGACGTCCTGGCGACCTACCTGGACTTCTACCGGAACGCCTGGGGCCGCCGCGTCAGCCCCGTGCACGACGGACTCGCCGCCGCGCTGATGGTCCACCCCGAGTGGATCGCCGACAGCGTCACCGGCCCCGTCGGCATCACGAACGACGGCTTCGCGACCCGCGGCCGGGTGCTGCGCACGGCCGACGGCGCCGGGGTCGACTGGCACCCGGACGGCCCCGTGCCGACCGGCGGCCCGTCGACCCCCACGACGGCGGTCACCGCCGTCCACACCGACCTCTTCCTCCCGTCGTTCGTCGACGCCCTGATCCACGGAGCCCGCTCGTGACCACCACCTCCCCCGCCGACGCGACCCGCGCCTCCTCGGCTGCCACCCCCTCACCCGCCGGCGCCGTCGTGCGCGACCTGCGCGCCCTGCCCAAGGGCCACCTGCACCTGCACATGGAGGCGGCGATCCGCCCCGACTCGCTGGCCGACATGGCGGCGGCGTCGGGCGTCGTCGTGCCGATGCCGACCAGCTTCGGCGACTTCAGCGAGTTCAGTGCGACGTACCAGGGCATGCTCGTGGTCGTGGCGGAGAGGGAGAACCTCTTCCGCCTGATCGACGAGGCGATCGAGGACTGCGCCGTCGAGGGCGTCGCCTACGTCGAGTTCGGGGCGAGCCCGCAGTTCTACGTCGCCACCTTCGGGTCCCTCGACGACTCGCTGCGGGCGATGCTCGCGGCCTGCGCCGAGAGCGGCGAGCGATGGGGCGTCGAGGTCGGCCTGATGATCACGGTCGACCGCACCGAGAGCGTCGAGGCCGCGAACGAGCTGGCCCACCTGGCCTCCGCCTATGCCGACCGCGGCGTCGTCTCGCTCGGCCTCGCCAACGACGAGCGCGGCAACCCGGCGGCGCGCTACGAGGAGGCGTTCCGCATCGCCAAGGACGCGGGCCTGCTCTCGACGCCGCACGCCGGCGAGCTCGCCGGCCCGGACCAGATCGAGGAGGCGCTGGACGTCCTCGGTGCCGACCGTGTGCTGCACGGCGTGACGGCCGTGCGGAGCGCACCGCTGATGGCCCGGCTGGCCGCCGAGGGCGTCTGCCTCGACGTGTGCCTCACCTCGAACGTGTTGCTCTCGGTGATCCCGACGATCGAGGACCACCCGCTGAAGCGCCTCGTCGAGGCCGGCGTGCGGTGCTCGATCAACGCCGACGACCCCATCCTGTTCGGGCCGGGCGTGCTCGCCGAGTACGAGTTGGCCCGGACCACCCTCGGCCTCTCCGACGAGCAGCTCGCCGCGTGCGCGCTGAGCTCGATCGAGTGCTCGGGGGCGAGCGACGGGCTCAAGGAGCGGGCGGCCGGCGAGATCGCGGCGTGGCTGGCGGCGTGACCCCGCCCATCCGGCGCCTGGTCGTCGAGGGCGCCCACGTCGCGACGGTCGACGCCCACGACACCGAGCACGCCGGCGGGCACGTCGTCGTCGACGGATCGCGCATCGTCGCCGTCGGGCCGGGACCCGCCCCCGCGTGGTGCACCGCCGGGCTGGCCCCGCCCGGCTGGGCGGCCGGGTCGGTTCCCGGGTCGGGCGGGCCTGCTTCTGAGCCAGCCGGGCCGGATGCCGCACCGATCGCGGTCGAGCGCGTCGACGGCCGGGGACACCTGCTGACCCCCGGCCTGGTCAACACGCACCACCACCTCTACCAATGGCTGACCCGTGGCGTCGCGCAGGACTCCATCCTGTTCGACTGGCTCGTCGCGCTCTACCCGACCTGGGCGCGCATCGACGAGCCGCTCGTCGAGGCCGGGGCCGCCGCCGCGATCGCCGTGCTCGCCCGGTCGGGGTGCACGACCGTCGGCGACCACCACTACGTCTTCCCGGCCGGTGCCGGCGATCTGCTGGGCGGCATCGTCCGGGCCGCCGGGACCGTCGGCGTCCGTCTGCACGCCACGCGCGGCTCGATGGACCTCGGTCGGTCGCAGGGCGGCCTGCCCCCGGACTTCGCCGTCGAGACCACGGACGCCGCGCTGCGCGCCAGCCAGGAGGCGGTGGCGCGGTTCCACGACCCGTCCGGCGACGCGCGGGTCCAGATCGCGATCGCGCCCTGCTCGCCGTTCTCGGTGACGCCCGACCTGCTGCGCGAGGCCGCCGTCCTCGGGCGGCAGCTCGGAGTCCGGCTGCACACCCACGGCTCCGAGACCGTGGAGGAGGACGCGTTCTGCCTCGAGCGGTTCGGCCGCACGCCGACCCAGTACCTGGAGGACCTCGGCTGGCTCGGCGACGACGTCTGGATGGCCCACTGCGTCCACCTCGACGACCACGCGGTCGGACGGTTCGCCGCGACCGGGACCGGTGTGGCGCACTGCCCCTCGTCGAACGGTCGTCTCGCCGCGGGCATCGCCCCGATCGCGTCGTTGCTGCGCGCGGGGGCGCCCGTGGGGCTCGGGGTCGACGGTGCCGCGTCCAACGAGTCCGGCCAGCTCGGCACCGAGATCCGGCAGGCGGTGCTCTTCGGGCGCCTGCGCTCCGGGGCGGACGCGTTCTCGGTCCGGCAGGGCCTGCGCCTGGCGACGATCGGCGGTGCCCGCGTGCTCGGACGCGACGCGGACCTCGGCTCGATCGAGGTCGGGAAGCTCGCCGACCTCGCCCTCTGGCGCGTCGACGGGGTCGAGTTCGCGGGCATCGCCGACCCGGTGGCCGCCCTGGGGCTCGCCTCGATGCCGCCGCTGGCCCGGCTCTGGGTCGGCGGCGACGCGGTCGTGGCGGACGGCGAGCTCGTCCACGCGGACCAGGGTCTGCTCGCCGAGGGCGCGGCCCGGGCGTCGGCGGAGCTGCGCGCCCGCGTCTGACGCGACCCGCGCCTCCTTGCGCCTCTCGGCGTGGGTCCCGTGGCCGCCCGATCCACCCGGCCCGCTTTCGCGCCACGAAGTGGACACCCCGCCACGCAATGTCGTGGCGGGGTGTCCACTTCGTGGCGTCTTCGGGGCCATGGCCTTCGAACAGACGGCCCGACAACGACGAAAGCCCCTCACGAGGAGGGGCTTTCGGTGGTTCTGGTGGATCTGAGGGGACTCGAACCCCTGACCCCCTGCATGCCATGCAGGTGCGCTACCAGCTGCGCCACAGACCCAGAACTGCTGCCCTTCGGAGGTTTTCACCCCGTCGGAAGCAACTCGTCTACATTACTACACTTTTCGACCGCGCACGTTCACCCGCCCTCGACCCTGCTCGAGCGCGGCCGAGAAGACACGACATGCCGCTCACCTCGGGAGGTGAGCGGCATGTCATGAGGCCCCGCCGACACGGCGGGGCCCAGGAGGCGCGGGGAGGCTAGGCCTCGGCCGGTGCGTCGGCTCCGACCTCGGCCGGAGCGGTGGCCGACTCGGTCAGCACGTCGAGCGGGATGGTCGGGCAATCGCTCCAGAGGCGCTCGAGCGCGTAGTACTGACGGTCCTCGTCGTGGAAGACGTGGGCGACGACGTCACCGAAGTCGAGGAGGACCCAGCGGCCCTCGGCACGACCCTCACGACGGAGGGTCTTGACGCCGGCCTCGAGCATCTTGTCCTCGATCTCGCCGGCGATGGCGACCACGTTGCGTTCGCTGCGGCCGGTGGCCAGCAGGAACACGTCGGTCAGGGGCAGGGGGCCGGACACGTCGAGGGCGACGAGGTCGTCGGCCTGCTTGTCGTCGGCCGCGCGTGCGGCGATCTGCAGCAGCTCGATGGCACGAGGGGTGGCTGTCACGTGTTCCTTAGGGGGTAGGTGGTGATGCGGGCCGACCGGGGTCGGTTCGGGTGGGTCGGGCCTCAGCCCAGCACCCCGGTGGCGAAGCCACCGATGATCAAGCCGATGATACCGAGGCCCACGACGCCGCCCGAGATGCCGAGGATCAGCGGCAGGTGGTTGCCCTTGGGCTGCGACGCGGCCAGCACGACCGCACGGGTGGACGTGTGCGTGCTGATGGCCCGGCTGGCGCGCACGGGCTCGGCGTCGCTCGACGCCTGCTCGGCGTCGCCCTGTTCGAGGATGCGGTCCATGTCGGAGTTGTCGATGCGTGCCTGCGAGCCGGTCGACGCCAGGCTGCGCGGCAGGTCGATCGAGCCCGTGATGATGATCTCGCCGGTCGCGTTCAGCGCACCGGTCACGTCGGCGACCTGCGCGTCGGTGAGGATCAAGGCGTTCTGCTGACCGGTGCTGGTGCCGAGCTGGCGGCCCGGGACGGACTCCGCGTCGGGCTCGTCGGACTGGGTGGACCAGTGGCCGGACGGGACGACCGGCGCGGCGTCGGACGAGTCGTCGCGCTGGTCGCGTGACGGACCGACGCCGGACGGTCGCGGCGCCGACGACACGGGACGGGACGGGGCAGGAGGCGCACTCGGCGAGTCCTGTCCGCTGCGGTCCTGCTCGTCGGACAGGGCGAACGGGAACACCGTCGGCGTCGACGTCGGGGTGGGGGTCGAGGACACCGGGGTCGCCGCGCCGGTCGCACCCGTGCGTCGGGGCCCGGGGACGTCGTCCGACGAGTCGTCGTCGTCCGACGGGTCGACGTCCGACACGGCGGACGGCACGGGGGCCGAGGCGGGACGGAGGGCCGCCGAGGCCGGCGCGGACGCACCGGGCGCAGAGGCCGGTCGGTCGGCGGCCGGGGCGATCTCGTCGACGGTGTTGAGCGCGTCGGCCAACGGACGACGGGGTTCGGGAGCCGGTGCCTGCAGAGGCACCGGGGAGGCGTCGCGGCTCTGGCTCGCGTCGCGCAGGGCGCGCATCTGGCGGCGGGTCAGGCCGGTGCCGGGGTCGACGACCGAGCCGGGTGCGGGGGGCGGCACGTCGCGCAGGGCGGCAGCCGACGGCACGGGAGTCGGCATCGGCACGTCACCCGTGGGGGTGGTCGCGGGCCGCGGGGCGGGAGCGGACGTCGAGGCCGGCACCACGGGCACGGCGCCGGTGATGGCCTGACCGGCCTCGCGGGCTCGCTCGAGGTCGCGGATCTGTCGCCGGGTGAGGGGCGGCTGACCGTCGGACGTGCTCATGAAACGCTCCGATACAGATGGTGCTTGGAGATGTACTGGACGACGCCGTCGGGGACCAAGTACCACACCGGAAAGTCTCGACCCACCCGGGCGCGGCAATCGGTCGACGAGATGGCCAGTGCGGGGACTTCGAGCAAGCTTACGTCGCTCTCGGGCAAACCGCTAACGCTGAGGTCGTGCCCCGGCCGGGACACGGCGACGAAGTGGGCGAGGTCCCAGAGCTCTTGGACGTCTTTCCAGTCGAGGATCTGGGCGACGGCGTCGGCGCCGGTGATGAAGAAGAGCTCGGCCGTCGGACGGAGGCGTCGGATGTCGCGCAGGGTGTCGATCGTGTAGGTCGGCCCTTCGCGGTCGACGTCGACGCGGCTGACCGTGAACGTCGGGTTGGACGCCGTGGCGATGACCGTCATGAGGTAGCGGTGCTCCGCCTCGCTGACCTCGGGTTTCATCCACGGTTGGCCAGTCGGCACGAAGACGACCTCGTCGAGGTGGAACGACTGCGCGACCTCGCTGGCCGCGACCAGGTGCCCGTGGTGGATCGGGTCGAACGTGCCGCCCATGATGCCGACGCGGGGTCGCCTGACGCCCTCGCCGTCGGGCACGGTGGCGCCCGCCACGACCATCTCGCCGACCTCGGCGGTCAGTGGTTCTCGGGGTGACCGAACTCGTCGATCGGACCGTCGTGGTGGTCGAGCTTGTTCGCCTTGCGCAGCGAACGGTTGGCGACGTCGCGGTAGCTGAACACCACGTAGCCGAGGACGAGGAACGCGACGGCGAAGACACCGGCGATGACGGGTGCCGGCGCGATCAGCGGTGCGAGTTCTTCGTGGGCTTCGGCGAGCAGCAGCGAGGCGTCGAGCATGGGTTCTCCCGTTCAGGCGGTGACGATCGTCGGTCAGTCTACCCGCGGACCTGGCCCTGACCCCGCACGACCCATTTGGTGCTCGTGAGTTCGGCGAGCCCCATCGGTCCGCGGGCGTGGAGCTTCTGGGTCGAGATGCCGACCTCGGCCCCGAAGCCGAACTCGCCGCCGTCGGTGAAGCGGGTCGAGGCGTTGACCATGACGACGGCGCTGTCCACCTCGGCCAGGAACCGCTCGGCGGTCACCAGGTCGTTGGTCACGATCGACTCGGTGTGGTGCGTCGACCACCGGGCGATGTGCGCCATGGCCTCGTCGACGTCGGCCACCACCCGGACGGCGAGGTCGAGACCCATGTACTCGGTCGCCCAGTCGTCCTCGGTCGCCGGGACCCCGTCGGGGAAGACCTCGAGCGTCCGTTCGTCGCCGTGGATCGTCACCCCGGAGGCGCGCAGGGCACCCAACACCGGCGGCAGCAGGCGTTCCGCCGCCTCGCGGTGGACGAGCAACGTCTCGAGGGCATTGCACACGCTCGGACGCTGCACCTTGGCGTTCTGGACGATGTCGACGGCCCAGCCCTCGTCGGCGCTCGCGTCGAGGAAGACGTGCACGACCCCGGCACCGGTCTCGATGACGGGGACCGTCGACTCGCGGACCACGGTGTCGATCAGCTCGGCGCTGCCCCGGGGGATCAGGACGTCGACCAGCCCGCGGGCCCGCATGAGGTCGGCCGCCCCGTCGCGGCCGAACTCGTCGATGGTGACGACGGCGTCGGCCGGCAGTCCCACCTCGGCGAGGGCCTCGCGCATCACCTCGATCAGCACGCGGTTGGACTGCTGCGCCGCGCTGCCGCCGCGCAGGACGGCCGCGTTGCCGCTCTTCAGGGCGAGCGCGGCGATGTCGACCGTCACGTTGGGCCGGGCCTCGTAGATGGCTCCCACCACGCCGAACGGCACGCGGACCTGGTCGAGGCGCAGCCCGTTCGGCAGCACCTTGCCCCGCACCGACTCGCCGACCGGGTCGACCAGAGAGGCCACCAGCTCGGTGGCGGCCGCGAGCCCGGCCAGTCGTCCGGAGTCGAGCCTCAGGCGGTCCTGGAGCGATGCGCCGATGCCGTTCTCGCGCGCGTTCGCCAGGTCGAGCTCGTTCGCCGCGACGATCCGGTCGACGTTGGCGAGCAGGGCGGCGGCGACGGCGCGCAGACCCGCGTCCTTGCGGTCGGCCGTCGCGGTGGCGAGCACGCGGGAGGCGGCCTTCGCGGCGGTCAGCTTGTCGGTGAGCGACGGGGCCGGGGCATCGATGAGCGACATGCACGAAGCCTATGCGCCGCTCCCCGTCCCGCGAGACCGCTCCGGCGGTCACCGCGGCGGCGCGGACGCCCCCGAGGAGGCGCGGGTCAGTCCGGTCGCCCGCCCGCGCTCCCGGAGTCCCCCGCCGCAGGTCCCGACCCCGCGGCTCCCGCCGCCTCGAAGAAGGTGCCGACCTGCTCGCCCGCGAGGGCCCGGGCGACGTTGGCGGCGCTCGTCACGAGGACGGGGGTGCCGGCCTCGGCCGCGAACCGGGCGGCCGCGACCTTCGTGCCCGCGCCTCCGGTGCCGACGCCGGCCGCACCGGCCGCGCCGAAGGTGACCCCGGCGAGGTCGTCGCCGAAGGGCACGTCGACGAGGGCGACGGCGCCGGGTTCGTGCGGCGGGCGGGTGTACAGGGCATCGACGTCGCTGAGCAGGACGAGCGCGTCGGCACCGACCAGCTGCGACACCAGCGCCGCGAGCCGGTCGTTGTCGCCGAAGCGGATCTCGTGGGTGGCGACCGTGTCGTTCTCGTTGACGATCGGCAGGATGCGCAGCTCGAGCAGGCGCTCCATGGCGCGCTGGGCGTTGCTGCGGTGCGTCGGGTTCTGCATGTCCCCGGCGGTCAGCAACACCTGCCCCGCCACGATGCCGAAGCGGCGCAGGCTCTGCTGGTACCGGTAGATCAGGACGTTCTGCCCGACGGCGGCGGCCGCCTGCTGGGTCGCGAGGTCGGTCGGGCGGGAGTCGACGCGCAGGTGCGGCAGGCCCGTGGCGATGGCCCCGGACGAGACGAGCACGACCTGGGCACCCCGCCCGTAGGTCGCGGCGAGGGCGTCGACCAGCGGCTCGATCTGTCCGGCGTTCTCACCGCTGATCGACGACGAGCCGACCTTGACCACGATGCGGCGGGCCGTGCCGAGGCCGGCACGGTCGACGACGCCCCCGGTCACGCCCGCTCGTCGCCTTCGACGTCGTCGCCCTCTTTCACGAGGAACCCTTCGTCGTCGGTCCACAGGCCGGCGGCGCGTTCGCGCTGCAGCTCGGCGCGGGCCTCGGCCTTGGCGTCCATGCGCTCGAAGTACTCCTCGCGGCGCTGGTTGCGGGTCGGGCGGTCGTTCTGGATCAGGCGCGGGTCGGTGCCGCGGGCACTGGTCATCAGCTCGGCCGTCGAGGTGAGGGTGGGCTCCCAGTCGAAGACGATGCCGCCCTCGGGGCCGATGACGACCGTCGAACCGGCCTGCGCACCGGCCTTGAACAGCGCGTCCTCGACGCCGATGGCGTTGAGCCGGTCGGCGAGGTAGCCCACGGCCTCCTCGTTGTTGAAGTCGGTCTGCACGACCCACCGCTCGGGCTTCTGGCCCAGGATGCGGTACACGTTGCCGTAGGTACCGCCCTCGACCCTGATGACGAAGGGCTTCTCGTTGACGGCGCGGGGGCGCATGACGATGCGAGGAGGCGCGGGTCGCGCCGCGATCTCGGCGCGGCTGGCCTCGACGACCTCGGCCAGGGCGAAGGACAGGTTGCGCAAGCCCTCGTGGCTCACGGCGGAGATCTCGAAGACGCGGTAGCCGCGGGCCTCGAGCTCGGGCGTGACGAAGTCGGCCAGCTCGCGACCGTCGGGCACGTCGACCTTGTTGAGCGCGATCAGCTGCGGGCGGTCGAGCAGCGGCTTCTGGCCGTCCGGGACGGGGTACGCCTCGAGCTCGCGGAGGATGACGTCGAGGTCGGTCAACGGGTCGCGGCCCGGGTCGAGCGTCGCGCAGTCGAGCACGTGCAGCAGGGCCGAGCAGCGCTCGACGTGCCGGAGGAACTCGAGCCCGAGGCCCTTGCCCTCGCTGGCCCCCTCGATGAGCCCGGGGACGTCGGCGACCGTGTAGCGCGTGTCACCCGACTCGACGACGCCGAGGTTGGGGTGCAGCGTCGTGAAGGGGTAGTCGGCGATCTTCGGCTTGGCGGCCGAGAGGGCGGCGACGAGGCTCGACTTGCCGGCCGACGGGTAGCCCACGAGCGCGATGTCGGCGACGACCTTGAGTTCGAGCAGGACGTCTCCGGCCCAGCCGGGGGTGCCCAGCAGGGCGAAGCCGGGCGCCTTGCGCTTGGTCGACGAGAGGGCCGCGTTGCCGAGGCCCCCGATGCCGCCCTCGGCGGCGACGTAGCGCATGCCCGGTTCGACCATGTCGATCAACTCGACGCCGTCGGCGGACTTCACGACGGTGCCGACCGGCACGACGAGCTCGAGGGTCTCGCCGTTGGTGCCGGCCCGGTGGTCGCCCATGCCGAAGCCGCCGTTGTCGCTCGAGCGGTGCGGTGCGCGGTGGAACCCGAGCAGCGTCGTGACGCCGCTGTCGCTGACGATGACGACGTCTCCGCCGTGACCGCCGTTGCCGCCGTCGGGGCCGGCCAGCGGCTTGAACTTCTCGCGCTTGACGGACACGCAGCCGTTGCCGCCGTTGCCGGCGCGGAGGTGGAGGGTCACTTGGTCGACGAATGTGGCCATGAGGTGCTTGATCTCTTTGTCTGTGCGTGCCGGTGCGAGCTGCCCGGGTCAAACACGTCTGGGGCGAGCAGGATGCTCGCCCCAGACGGTGCGACCCGCGAGGGGCCGCCGATGCGGGTCGTGTGCCGACGCCGCGTGGTGGTGCTAGACCGTCGCCGTCGCGGAGGCGACGATGTTGACGACCTTGCGGCCGCCCTTGGCGCCGAACTCGACCGAGCCGGGGGCGAGGGCGAAGAGGGTGTCGTCTCCGCCGCGGCCGACGTTGACGCCGGGGTGGAAGTGGGTGCCGCGCTGGCGGACGATGATCTCGCCGGCGAGGACGACCTGGCCGCCGAAGCGCTTCACGCCGAGGCGCTGTGCGTTCGAGTCACGACCGTTTCGGGTGGACGATGCGCCCTTTTTGTGTGCCATGTGTTCTCAGCCCCTGGTTCAGTTGATCGAGGTGATCTTGACGCGGGTCAGGTCGGCACGGAAGCCCATGCGACGCTTGTAACCGGTCTTGTTCTTGTAGTTCTGGATGACGATCTTCGGGCCGCGCAGGTCGTTCAGCACCTCGGCGGTCACGGTGATCCCTGCCAGGGCGTCGGCGGCGGAGGTGACGGTGTCACCGTCGACGTGCAGCACGGCGGGGAGGGTGATGGAGTCGCCTTCGGCGGCCTTGAGGCGGTCGAGGGTGACGATCGTGCCGACCTCGACCTTCTCCTGCCGACCACCGGCGCGCACGACTGCGTAGACCATGTCTGTTCCTTAAGAGTTGGGGTGTCCGGCACGACGCGGCCTCCAGCCAGCGCGCACCAACCGCCCATCGTACAGGGGGCCGCTAGGGCCGTCAACGCGTCCTCCGACGGGCGCCGCGCCTCCTCCGTCCACGACCCCCGCACCGGCAGGCGGACCGACGACTAGCATCCAGGGCGTGATCCTGATCGACGAGGCCGTGTGGCCGGCCCACGACACGTTGTGGGCACACCTGGTGAGCGACGACTCGTACGACGAGTTGCACGCTTTCGCCGCCCGTCACGGCATCCCCCGCCGAGGGTTCGACCACGACCACTACGACGTGCCCGAGTCCCGACGGGCGGAGTTGATCGCCGGTGGGGCCGTCGCCGTGACCGGCCTCGACCTCGCCCGCCGTCTCGAACGCAGCGGGCTGAGGGTGTCCCAGCGGGTGAAACGCGGCCTCACGGCCTGACCGGTTCCGTCCGCCCCGGCCGCAGCCGCGCGGTCACCAACTCGTGTCGAAGCCCTCGTAGCTGGCCACGACCGCGCCCGAGGCGATCTCGACGATGGTGGTCGTGACCCCGTCGGCCACGGGGTCGATCGTGTACGAGTAGTCGGTCGGCGTCGTCGCGTCCCCGACCGACTGGACAGCCAGGTACTGCCCGTTCGGGGAGACGTCGAAGCCCTCGATCACACCGGATGCGCTCGGGGGCTGCCAGAGCGTCCGTGACGTGGCACCGTCGTCGGCGACGACGAGCGTCCGGTACGTGAGCCCGTCGTCGGACGGGACCGACACCTGCTGCACGACGTGGCCTGGGTCGAGGGCCACCAGCGGTCCGGCGAACGGGAGGACGCCGTCGACCGGGGCGGGGGCACGGGGGCGCTCGTCCCCCGTGGCGAGGTCGACGACCATGGAGGCGATCGCCGACGCGGCGATCAGCGTGGTGCCGTCGAGCGACACCCCCTGCAAGAGCGAGTACGTCCCCACGGGCCGCACGGGGTCCACTCCCGAGAGGTCGATGACGCTCACCGAGTCGTCGACGGCCTGGACGACGACGTCGTCCTCACCCGGCACGAAGGCCCAGTCGGTGGGTTCGACGGGCTGCCCGGACAGGCCGAGGACCGGGGCCACCGCCCGCTCCCCCTGCAGCGGCAGCGTGTACAACGTCTCGACGTCCGAACCGGTCGGACGGAACGAGAACGCCAGCGTGGTCGTGGCACGGTCGGCCGCGAAGCGGGTGATCAGGCCGGGGGCCTCGGGCACGGGCAGGGTCTCGACGGCGGCCCCGTCGAGCGACACGAGGCTGAGGCTGCTCTGCGTCCCGTCGTCCGTCACGACCGCGACGGCCGAGTCGAACACCTCGTAGGCCTGGATGCGCGGCGCGGACCAGACGGTCGTCCTGTCCGAGCCCCGGAGCCCGGCCCGTTCGATGCGGTCGTCGGCCCCGGACGTGCCGCGCACGAGCCGGTACGCCGTCGCCGGGGGCGTGCTGAACCGCGCCTCCAGGGTCGAGGTCTGTCGCTGGTAGACGCTCGAGACCCCGTCGACGCGGACGTGGTAGTCGGTGTCGTACGCGAGCCGGCCGGTGAAGGTCACGGCGACCACGTCACCCGACGTCTGCACCGTGAAGGCGGCCGCGGGCGTCACGACCACCTGCGAGGCGTCGACGTGCGCGAGCGCCTGGTTGGCGAACACCCGCAGCTGCTGACCGGGACGCTCGACCACGGCCGTCGTGTCGACCTGCGTCTCGCCGGCCTTGGGGCCCTGGAAGTAGGTCAGGCCCACGAAGGCGGCACAGACCACCGCGAGGACGGTGACGACGGCGACCCATCGCGTGCGCCAGCGGGCACCGGCCTCACGGGCGTCCTGCTCGGTGAGGAACACGGGGTCGGACGCGAACGGATCGGGCGTGGCAGCCCCTCCCGTCGCGCCCCGGCCCCGTCCGCCCTCAGTAGAGGTACGGGTCACTGGGCTGTCCCACGGTGGTGACGTCGTCGGGCACGAGGGCGACGGGGTCCTGGCTCGAGCTGCTGCGGTTGGTGTCGAAGCCGCCCGTGACCTCGACCCAGTCGTCGGCGGCTACCTGGTCCTGCCACCCCGGCAGGTAGACGGGCACGCCGACGGGCTGGGCGTCGACCGCGCAGCACGTGATCACGAAGCGCGACACGTAGAACACGTCGTCGGGGTCGGTGTCGGACGGCGTGACGAACCCGACGACGTCGGCGGTCTTGCCCTCGTAGAAGGCGAGGTCGGTCGTCTGCCTCAGCAAGCCGGCCCAGTCGAGGACGCTGAACGACCGGTAGGCGTCCGAGGAGGCGCTGGTCGCGTCGGCCACGGTCGTACGGTCGAGCGCCGCGGTGGACGAGTTGACGTCGCGCTGGCCGGCCGTGGCGCTGGTGAGGGTGGCCGGGGGCAGGGCGACGACGGCGATCGCGATGGCGGCGGTGACGGCGACGCCCGCCGAGAAGGCGAGACGTCGGGCGCCGGTGGCGACCGGCCGACGCCGGCGCGGCCGGAGGCCGTCCTCGACCGCGGGCACCTCGGCCGCGTCGAGGCGGCCGTCGTGGCCGTGCCCGGCCCCGGGATCGTGGTCGTGGCCGTCGTGCGCGTCGTCGCCCCGGACCGGTGAGAACGCCAGCGTGGCCAACGACAGCGTCATGCCGATGAGGATCATCACGACTGTGAAGACGTCGTACCGGGGGTGGATGTACAGCACGAGCTGCCCGGTCGCGGCGAGCCAGAGGGTGGCGACGCCGACGACGAGCGTCAGCAGCACCCCTTGCCACCGGTCGAGCAGTCGGCGCCAGGGGCGAGGAGCAGGGCTAGGCGACATAGTTGACCACCAGTCCGATCGCGGCACTGGTCAGGGCCACCACGAGGGTGACCTGCCCGAGCACCTTGGGTGTGTAGGTCGTCCGCAGCAGGGCCAGCATCTTGACGTCGATGATGGGGCCGAAGACGAGGAAGGCGGCGATGCCGCCGGGCATGAACGTCGAGGCGAACGGCAGCACGAAGAACGCGTCGACGTTCGAGCAGATCGAGATGACGAAGGCCAGCACCATCATCGCCAGCACCGACCAGACCGGGTTGCTGCCGAGCGTGACGAGCACCGACCGCGGAACGATCGTCTGGATCGCGCCCGCGATGGCCGCGCCGATGAAGAGCGCGGGCATCATGGTCGACATCTCGCGGCGGAACAGGTCGACGCTCTTCGCCGTGCGGCCCCGGCCGTGCGCATGGCCGTCGTCGACCCGGCACTCGGCCGCGAACGAGGAGGTCAGCAGGCTCTGCTGGTTCGGGTGCTTGCTGAACAGCCAGCCGATCAGGTTCGCGATGACGAACCCGCCGATCAACCGGGCCACGAGGATGCCGTCGTCCCACCCGAACGCCTGGTGCGTGGTGATGATGGTGATCGGGTTGAGGATCGGCGCCGCGAGCAGGAAGGTCATCGACTCGGACACCGTGAAGCCCTTGAGCACGAGCCCCCGCGCCAAGGGCACGTTGCCGCACTCGCAGACGGGCAGGAACATGCCGAGGAACGAGATGACCGCGCGACGGGGCAGCCCCCGCTTCGGCAGCCACGACGAGAAGAACGCCTGCGGCAGCCACTCCTGCACGATGATCGACAGGACGATGCCGAGCAGGACGAACGGCATCGACTCGACGATGACGCTGATGGTCAGCGTGACGAAGTCCTGCAGCGCGTTCGGCAGCAGGCCCGGGCCGAGGAGGGGCGAGGCCAGGCGGACCGCCACGAGCACGGCGAGCACGAGCCCACCGGCCACGAGCAGCGGGACGCGCGACGGTGCCCGACGCGCACGCCGTCCCGCGCCGTGCCCGGCGTGGTCGGTGCGCTCCCGGACGGGAGCGCTCACCGCTCGTCCTCGTTCGGACCGGCCGGGGGCGCGAAGCGCGACCAGTCGTCCGGTGCGGGGGCCGGGTGCGACGGCACGACGGGGCGCTCGGGCGGGACGACGGGGGCCGACGGCGCCGCGGCGACGGTCGTCGGGAGGCGGGTGGAGCGATCGCCCCGGACGGCAGGAGGCGCGACGTCGTCCTCGACGTCGCCCGCGTCGTCACCCTCCCCGGCCTCGGCGACCCGGGGCGCGGGCTCGACCGCCCAGACCTCGTCGCCGTGGCCGCCGCCCAGCCACAACCGGGCGAGCACGGCCCCGGCCACGAGCAGGGCCGTGTCGACGATGCCCGCCGACAGCGGGATGGTCGTCAGGTAGAGCGCGAGGTTCACCCACGTACCGCCGTCGATCGAGAGCACGATGCCCGGGACGATCCCGACGACGGCCAGCGCGAGGGTTCCCGCTCCGCCCGCGACCACGGCGTGGCGCACGACCGTCCGGAGGTCGGACCGCGGCGTCAGCGGCCTGATCGTGGCGAGCACGACGAACGAGGCGAGGTAGAACGGGAACGGGTAGAGCACGAAGCTGCCGAGGAACTGCCCGACCGGCGTCGCGACGAACCCGCTGGGGAACGCCGTCACCGAGAAGCCGACCGCCGAACCGACGAGCGCGACGAGGCCGAGGGCGAAACGCGCCACCAGCACGACGACCAGGGCCGTGGCCGCCACGAGCAGGCGCTCGCGTCCCTCCGGCCCCGAGGCCGAGACGGACGCAGCCCGGAGCCTCGACCTGACGGTCGGGGGTCCGGGCTGGGTCAGAGGCACGCAGTCACCCTAGACGACCTACAGATCGTCGGAGCTGACCCCCACGCCGAGGATGAACGGACCGGACTCGCCGGTCGTCGTCGGCTCGGCCGGAGCCGCTGCGGTCGTGCCCTGGCTGGAGGCGCGGCGCGAACGCGAACGCCCCTGCCCGGGCTGCTTCGGCTCGGGCAGCGCACCCAGCACCGAGTCGAGCAGCTGCTCGGCGTCCTGGCTGCTGATGCGACGCGGCTCGCGACGCGTGGTCGCGACGGGGATGTCGAGGATCGCGACCGTGGCGTCCGGGGTCGAGACCGTGGCCGACGACCGGCGACGCTCCGTGGCCTTGGCGACCGGCGCCTCCGTGGGCTCGTCGACGGGTGCGGCCACGGCGGCGGCCGGAGCCGACCGCTCGGCCGGGGCGGCCGTGGGGACCTCGATCACACCGGCGCTCGAGTCGGCGGGAGCGGACTCGGCGGGCGACGACACGGCAGGAGCCGACTCGGCGGCGTCCTCGCCGGTCTCGCGCGCGGCACGTGACGATCCACGGCGGCCCTTGCGGCCCGAACGCCCGCGACGGCCTTCGTCGGCCTGGTCACCGGCTGCCTCGGCGGCCGGCTCGGCCTTCGTGGCACTCGCGGCGGCGGCGTCGATGGCGGCCTCGACCGCCGCGGCTGCCTGGCTGGCCGCGTCGCCGTCCTTGGTGCCGCCTTCTTCGGCATGGGCGATGGTGCTCGCCGCGATGCGCGAGAGGGCGTTCTTCACGTCGTCGGTGATGGCGTGCGTACCCGTCGTGGGGTGAGCCCCGCCGGTCGGCGCCGAGGGGCCGCCGCGACCGGACTGCGGCGCGGTGCCGGCACCGGCGCCCGTGTTGTGGCCGTTGCCGCCCGACTTGCCGGACCCGCCGGCCTGGCCGCCACGTCGGCGGTCGCCCTGCTGGCCGCCCTTGCGGGGCTGCTGTTCTTGGACGCGCGCGGCGCTGCCGGCCTCGGAGAACGACTCGGCCAGGCCGAGACCCAGCTTCTTGCGCGTCATCTGGACGAGCCCGAGCGACGTGACCTCGGCCACCTGGTGCTTGGTGCGGTCGCGGCTGAGGCACTCGACCAGGCGACGCAGCACGAGGTCACGGTTGGACTCGAGCACCATGTCGATGAAGTCGACGACGATGATGCCGCCGATGTCGCGGAGGCGCAGCTGCCGGACGATCTCTTCGGCGGCCTCGAGGTTGTTCTTCGTGACCGTCTCCTCGAGGTTTCCGCCGGAACCGACGAACTTGCCGGTGTTGACGTCGACGACGGTCATCGCCTCGGTGCGGTCGATGACGAGGGAACCGCCCGAGGGCAGCCATACCTTGCGGTCGAGAGCCTTCTCGATCTGCTCGTTGAGGCGGTACTCGTCGAATGCGTCCTTGTCACCCTCGTAGCGCTTGACGCGGTCCATGAGGTCGGGCGCCACGGCCGAGAGGTACGACTGCAGCGTCTCGAACGCCTCGTCGCCGTCGATGACCATCTCGTGGAAGTCCTCGTTGAAGACGTCGCGCACGATCTTGATCAGCAGGTCGGGCTCGGAGTGCAGCTGGTTCGGGGCGTTGCCCGCCGCGACCTTCTTCTCGATGTCGGCCCACTGGTTGGTGAGGCGCTTGACGTCGAGGGTCAGCTGCTCTTCGGTCGCGCCCTCGGCCGCCGTGCGCACGATGACGCCGGTGTTCTCCGGCAGGGCCTCTTTGAGGATCTTCTTCAGACGCGCGCGCTCGGTGTCGGGCAGCTTGCGGCTGATGCCGTTCATCGAGCCGTTGGGCACGTAGACGAGGTAGCGGCCCGGCAGCGAGATCTGGCTCGTGAGACGGGCGCCCTTGTGGCCGACGGGGTCCTTGGTGACCTGGACGAGCACGCGGTCGCCGGGCTTGAGGGCCAGCTCGATGCGACGGGGCTGGTTGCCCGTCGACAGGGAGTCCCAGTCGACCTCGCCCGAGTAGAGCACGGCGTTGCGACCGCGTCCGATGTCGACGAAGGCGGCCTCCATGCTGGGCAGCACGTTCTGGACGCGGCCGAGGTAGACGTTGCCGATCAACGAGACGTTCTGCGCCTTGGCGACGTAGTGCTCGGCCAGGGTGCCGTCCTCCATGACGCCGATCTCGATGCGGTCGCCCGACGAGCGGACGATCATCTTGCGGTCGACGCTCTCGCGACGGGCGAGGAACTCGGCCTCGGTGATGACGGTGCGACGGCGTCCGGCGTCCCGGCCGTCGCGACGACGCTGCTTCTTCGCCTCGAGACGCGTGGAGCCCTTGATGCGCTGCGGCTCGGTGATGAGCTCGGCCTGACGCGGGGCACGGTCGCGGTCGCGACCACGGGGCTCGGAGTCGCGCTCCTCGCGGTCCTGCGAGCGGCCGCGCTGGCGGCGACGCGAGGCGGGCTGCTGCTCGCGGTCGTCGCGCTCGTCACGGTCGTCGCGGTCGTCGTCGTCGCCCTCGCGGTCGTCGTCCCACGAGTCGTCGCGGTCGTACCGGTCGTCACGGTCGTCGCGCTGTCGTCGACCGGGGCGGGCCGGCAGGACGGTGATCTCGGGTGCGTGGAAGATCAACGACGTCGTCGTGAGGTTCGCCGGGATCGGCGACGCCCCGTCGGTCGTCTCGTCGTCGGCCGCCGCGTCGGCGGCCCGTGACGGCTGGGTCGCCGCGGCGACGAACGCCTCGGCGACGGCGTCGGTCTCGCTCTGCTGGGAGGTCGGGGCCTGGGCCGCGACCTGCTCGTCGGTGGTCTCGGTCTCGTGGGTCACGGGTGATGCCTCCTGGGCGTCGTCTGTCGTCCGGACGGGTGAAGGGAGTGCTGCCTGCTGCCTGGCGGGGGCCGTCGCCGGGGCGGCGTCGACCGCCGCCTGGCGAGCCCTGAGGCCTGCGAACAATCCCCTTCTCTTCTTCGGACGTCCGTCGTTGTCTGTGTTGTCGTTCACCACTTGCGGTGCGCTCCTCGCCCCGCCGAGGCCATGCCGTCGGCAGGAATTCTCGTGTCGTGGCCGGGCGGTGACGTGGCACCTGCCCCTGACCACCGCGCCCTCTCACGGCGCGCCTTGTCGGACACGTCACGTTCGGTCACCCGGGGTGTCGACCGACCTGCGGTCGTCGCCCTCGATGTCGTTCGTCGACGTGCTGTTCTTCGTGTCGCCTTGCTGGTTCGGAACTGGCCATCCGACGATGAGCGCCTGCGCTCTGGCCCGGATTCCGCTCGACCTGGTCGACCACGCGATCTCTCGCGTGACGACGACGGCCGGCACTGCCCGGTAAGCCTGGATCTCGGGGCCTGGGCCCCACGACTGGCTCGATTATCGCACGCCCACGTCGGTCCGGGGTCAAAGCGGACGCCCCGACGGCCCGTGCGATACTGCTGGACGTGACCGTCGAGACGCCTCGGGCCGTGACCCTGCCCACCGGCCGCACCCCGTTCGTCGCGGCCGTGCTGCTCGTCGTCGCCGGTCTCGGCGGACTCGTGGGGGCCTTCGCCCTGACCCTCGACAAGTTCCGGCTGCTCGAGAACCCGGGCGCGGCGCTCGGGTGCGACGTCAACCCGTTCGTGGGCTGCTCACCCGTCATCAACAGCTGGCAGGCCTCGCTCTTCGGCTTCCCCAACCCGATCCTCGGCCTGATCGGCTTCGCGGCCCCCGTGGCGGTGGGCCTGGGCCTGCTCGCCGGTGCGCGCTTCGCCCGGTGGTTCTGGCTGGCCTTCAACCTCGGGCTGCTGCTCGCCTGGATCTTCATCACCTGGCTCTTCACCCAGACCGTGTTCGTCATCGGCGCGCTCTGCCCGTGGTGCATGCTCGTCTGGCTCTTCACCATCCCGCTGTTCTGGGTCTTCACGGTGTGGGGCGCGGCTCGCGGCGTCACCGTCCCGGACGGGCCGCTCCGACGTGCGGCGGCACGCTTCCTCCCCTACTCGTGGGTGCTGCCGGTGCTCAACTACATCGTCGTCGCCACGACCATCGTCGTCGTGTTCCCGTTGCTGCTGCCGACGCTGTTCGGGTGAGCCGCGCCTCCTCGCGTCCCCGGCTCGGGCCCACCCGCCCCGTCAGTCGCACTCAGGTCGCTCCCAGCCGAATCAGGGTCGGCCTCGCCAGTCTTGACCGACGACCCCCGAGCCACGACGAGGACTGATGACGCCACCCACCGACTCCCCCGCCAGCAAGAAGGAACGCCGAGAAGCAGCCCGCGAGAAGGCCCGCGTCACGCGCGAGGCCGAGGCCCGACGTCGACGACGCAACAAGTGGCTCCTGCAGGGCGGCCTGGTCGTGGGCATCGTGGCGGTGCTCGCGATCGTCGCGCTCGTCATCACGCAGTCGATCAAGCCGGCCGGTCCCGGCCCTGCGAACATGGCGAGCGACGGCCTGGTGCTCGAGGGCTCGAACGGGGCGGTGACCGCCGTGCCGAGTGGCGCCCTCGCCGCCGACGCGACCCCGACCCCGGCCCCGAGCGCCTCGGGCGACGTGCCGTCGATCGTGGTCTACCTCGACTACATGTGCCCGTTCTGCGGCCAGTTCGACACGACGAACGCCCAGCAGCTCGAGGAAGCCGTCTCGAGCGGTGCCGCCACCTTGGCGATCCACCCCATCGGGTTCCTCGACAACGCCTCGCAGGGCAGCCGGTACTCGACGCGGGCCGCCAACGCCTTCGCCTGCGTCGCGAACCACGAGCCCGACAAGGCGCTCGACGTCAACACCGCCCTGTTCGCGCAGCAACCCGAGGAGAACACCCGGGGCCTGACGAACGACGAGCTCGTCACCCTGGTGCAGGGTGCCGGGGCGACCGACGACCAGATCCCGTCGTGCATCAAGGCGGGCGACTTCGAGGACTGGGTCGCCTCGGCCACCCAGCGGGCGTTGAACGACCCGATCCCGAACTCGTCGCTCGACAAGCTCGCGAGCACCCCGCTCGTCCTGGTGAACGGCCAGCAGTACCAGGGCTCGTTGACCGACGCGAGCACCTTCGCGCAGTTCGTCGCCGAGGTGCAGAACGGCGCCCCGACCGGTGACACCAGCACGGGCGACACCGAGGGCTCGACGGCGACGCCGACCCCCTGACGACGCGACCCGTCGACACGACCGAGCCCGCGCCTCCTGATGGACTCAGGAGGCGCGGGCTCGGTGGTCTCCGGCGTCACGCCGGTCGGCGGCTCAGAACCAGAGGGCCAGCTCGCGCGTGGCGCTCTCGGGGCTGTCGCTGCCGTGCACCAGGTTCTGCTGGACCTTCAGGCCCCAGTCGCGGCCGAGGTCGCCACGGATCGTTCCAGGGGCCGCGGTCGTCGGGTCGGTCGTGCCGGCGAGCGAGCGGAAGCCCGCGATGACGGCGTCGCCCGCGATGCGCAGCGCGACGGTCGGGCCGCTCTGCATGAACTCGACGAGGGGCTCGTAGAACGGCTTGCCCACGTGCTCCTCGTAGTGCTTCGCGAGCAGGTCGCGGTCGGCCTGCACGAGGCGGACGTCGACGAGCGAGTACCCCTTGGCCTCGATGCGGCGCAGGATCTCGCCGGTCAGGCCGCGGGCGACGCCGTCGGGCTTGACGAGGACGAGGGTTTCTTCGAGATCGGACATTGCTCCTCTTTCGGTGGGTGGCGGATGGCTCGGTGGGTGGCGGATGGCTCGCGGGCGGGCGCCCGGAGGACGGGTCGGTGGGTGTCGGCTCAGGCCACGTCACCGGGCGCGTCGCGCAGCCGCGCGGCGTTCATGCGGTCGAGCTGTGTGCCCTTGACGAGGCAGTAGGTCCAGATGGCCACGAACAGGGCGGCCACGACGAACATGACCGGATCGAGGAACCCACAGGCCACGAGACCCAGCTGGACGAGCCAGCCGAGGGCGACGCCCCACCGCCAGCGCAGGGTCTGCGAGATCAGCAGCGTCAGGACGATCGCGGCGAGGCCTGCGCCCCAGGCGACGCCGGCCGGCAGCAACTGCCGCCCGAAGACCACGAGGGTGACGAAGAACAGCGTCATGGCCTCGAGCACGAGGACGATCGAGAGCAGGCTCTCGGCCGCCCCACGACGTCGACGGGGGCGCGGCGCGCGCCCGCCGGCTCCGGCTCCGGCTCCGCCGGGAGGCGGTGGCGTCGTCACGAGAGCCCCTCGGGCTGCTGCGAGAGGGCGATGACGTCGCCGACCAGCGTGATCGACCCCGTCACGACGACGCCGCCGGGCTCGTCGCCCTCGACCTCGTCGGCCAGGTCGCGCGCCGTGCGCAGGGCCGCCACGAGGTCGGTCTCGACGACGACGCGGTCGGCACCCACGACGCCCACCGCGATGGCGGCGAGCTCGTCGGCGTCGATCGCCCGGTCGGACTTCGAGCTCGTCACGACGAACTGGGTGACCGTGGGCGCCAGGGCGCGGACGATGCCCGCGGCGTCCTTGTCGGCCAACACGCTGAGCACCGCGACGACGCCGCCGAACTGGAAGTAGTCGTCGAGGGCCTTGGCCAGGGCGCGGGCGCCGTGCGGGTTGTGCGCCGCGTCGACCAGGATCGTCGGCTCGTTGGCGACGATCTGCAGGCGGCCGGGCGACGTCGCACTCGCGAGTCCCTCGGCGAGCACCTCGTGGTCGAGCGGCTGCGACCCACCGCCGAGGAAGGACTCGACGGCCGCGACCGCGACGGCGGCGTTCTGGGCCTGGTGGTCACCGAACTGCGGCAGGAGCAGGTCGTCGTACCGGCCCGCGAGCCCGCGGATCGTGACGACCTGGCCGCCGACGGCGACGGTGGTGGACTCGACGCCGAAGGCGGTGCCCTCGACCGCGAGCGACCCCTCGCTCAACTCGACGGCGCGTTCGAGTTCGACCAGGGCCTCGGGGGTCTGCGACGCCGAGACCACGGCGGCCGTGGGCTTGACGATCCCGGCCTTGGTGCGGGCGATCTCGGCCACGGTCGAGCCGAGACGGTTCTGGTGGTCGAGGGCGATGGGGGTGAAGACGGCGACCTGGCCGTCGGCCACGTTCGTGCTGTCCCATTCGCCCCCCATGCCGACCTCCAGCACGACCACGTCGGCGGGAGCGTCGGCGAAGCAGGCGAAGGCGAGCACCGTCAGGGCCTCGAAGAAGGTCAGGGTGGGCTCCCCCGCCGCTTCGAGATCGGTGTCGACCATGGTCAGGTAGGGCTGGATGTCGTCCCAGTTGGCGACCAGGCGCTCGTCGCTGATCGGCTCGCCGTCGACCACGATGCGCTCGTTGAGGTGCACGAGGTGCGGGCTCGTCATGAGCCCGGTGCGCAGGCCGTGCGCCCGCAGGATGCTCTCGATCATCCGGCTGGTCGACGTCTTGCCGTTCGTGCCGGTGAGGTGGATCACCGGATAGGCCCGCTGCGGGTCGCCCAGCAGCTCGACGGCTCGCCGGGTCGGCTCGAGCCGCGGCTGCGGGGCCTGCTCGCCGATGCGTGCCAGCAGCTCGTCGTGGACGCGCTGCGCGCCGGCCGCGAACTCGCCTCCCTGCTCGTCGGCGGGATCGCCCTGACGGTCGTTCTTCTTCGGGGTCATGCGCGTCGTACCTCCACGACGACGGCCGAGCCGGAGCCCGATCCGACGACGGTCTTCTCGGGCCGCTCGCCGACGCCCTCCTGGACGTCGACGATCAGCTCGGTGGTCAGGGTCTCGCGGGAGATCAGCTCACGGTGGGCCTCGACGGCGGCCGCCGCGACGGCGTCGGTCGTGAGCGTCGTCACGATGCGGTCGGACACGTCGAGGTCGGCGGTCTTCCGGGCCTGCTGCACGGCACGCACGACGTCGCGGGCCAGGCCCTCGGCCTCGAGCTCGGGCGTGGTCGCGGTGTCGAGCAGCACGAAGCCGCCGTCGCCGACGAAGGCGAGAGCGCTCGACGCGTCGGCGACGGCCAGCTCGAGCGTGAATTCGCCGGCCAGCAACTCGACGCCGCCGACGACGACGTTCTCGCCCGCGGGCTGCCAGTCGCCCCTCTTCGCCGCCGGGATGACCTGTTGCACCTGCTTGCCGATGCGCGGACCGGCCGCCCGGGCGTTGACGGTGAGCTTGCGGGTGACGCCGTATTCTCCGAGGCTCTCCTCGGTCAGGCGGGTCACGACGACCTGCTTGACGTTGAGCTCGTCGCGCACGATGTCGGCGAACGCCTCGAGGCCCGCGGGGTCGGGCGTGACGACGGTCAGACGGGCCAACGGCAGGCGGACGCGCAGCCCCTGGGCCTTGCGCAGCGCCAGGCCGCTCGACGCGACCGCGCGAACGGCGTCCATCGCGGCCACGAGGGCGTCGTCGGCCGGGAACGCCGAGGCGTCGGGCCAGTCGGTCAGGTGCACCGAGCGACCCCCGGTGAGTCCCTTGTAGATCTCGTCCGCGACGAGGGGCGCGAGCGGGGCCGCGACCCGGGTGAGGGTCTCGAGCACCGTGAAGAGGGTGTCGAAGGCGTCGACGTCGTCGCCCGACCAGAACCGGTCACGCGAGCGTCGGACGTACCAGTTGGTCAGGACGTCGGCGAAGTCGCGCAGCGTCGCGGTGGCCCGCGGCGTGTCGAGGGCGTCGAGGGCCGCCCCGACGTCCGTGACCAGGAGGCGCGTCTTCGCCAGCAGGTAGCGGTCGAGGACGTCGCCCGAGTCGGTTCGCCACTGCGCGTCGTGACCGGGGGCGGCGTGACGACCCGCGCCTCCGGACGCCGCGTTGGCGTAGAGCGAGAAGAAGTACCAGGTGCTCCAGAGCGGCAGCAGGAACTGCCGGACGCCCTCGCGGATGCCCTCTTCGGTGACGACGAGGTTGCCGCCGCGGATCACCGAACTCGACATGAGGAACCAGCGCATGGCGTCGGCCCCGTCGCGGTCGAAGACCTCGCTGACGTCGGGGTAGTTGCGCAGGCTCTTCGACATCTTCTGACCGTCGGAGCCGAGCACGATGCCGTGGCTGACCACGTTCGAGAAGGCCGGGCGGTCGAACAACGCGGTGGAGAGCGTGTGCAGCGTGTAGAACCAGCCACGGGTCTGGCCGATGTACTCGACGATGAAGTCGGCAGGGCTGTGCTCGTCGAACCACTGCTGGTTCTCGAACGGGTAGTGCACCTGTGCGAACGGCATCGAGCCGCTGTCGAACCAGACGTCGAGGACGTCCTCGATGCGGCGCATCGTGCTCTGCCCGGTCGGGTCGTCGGGGTTCGGTCGGGTGAGCTCGTCGATGTAGGGGCGGTGCAGGTCGGGCTCGCCGTCGGCGTTGAGCGGCAGGCGGCCGAAGTCGGCCTCCATCTCGGCCAGCGAGCCGTAGACGTCGACGCGCGGGTAGGCGGGGTCGTCGCTCTTCCACACCGGGATCGGTGAACCCCAGTAGCGGTTGCGCGAGATCGACCAGTCGCGGGCGTTGCCGACCCACTTGCCGAACTGGCCGTCCTTGACGTTGTCGGGCACCCAGGTGATCTGCTGGTTCAGCTCGCCCATGCGGTCGCGGAACTCGGTGACGCGCACGAACCAGCTCGACACCGCCTTGTAGATCAGGGGGTTGCGGCAGCGCCAGCAGTGCGGGTAGCTGTGCTCGTAGCTGGCGAGGCGCACCAGGCGACCGTCGGCGCGGAGGCGCTGCACCAACGGCTTGTTGGCCTCGAAGACCTGGAGACCGGCGACCCCCAGCTCGTCGAACATCGGCAGGAAGCGCCCACCGTCGTCGACCGAGACGATCACGGGGATGCCCGCGGCGGCGCAGACCAGCTGGTCGTCCTCGCCGTAGGCCGGGGCCTGGTGCACGATGCCGGTGCCCTCGCCGGTGGCGACGTAGTCGGCGACCAGCACGCGCCAGGCGTTCTCGGTGCCCCAGGCCTCGGTGTCGGCGTAGACGTCCCAGATGCGGTCGTACTCGACGCCCTCGAGCTCGGCACCGGTGAAGGTCGCGGTGACGGCGGCCTGGGCGGACTCGGCGGACTCGTAGCCCAGGTCGCGCGCGTAGGCGCCGAGCGTGTCGGCCGCGAGCAGGAACACGCTGCCGGTCAACAGCTCTTGGTCGCCGGTGCGCTCGCCCGGCAGGAGGGCGTGGGGCACGGTGACGTAGTCGATGCCCGGCCCCACGGCCAGCGCCATGTTGGTCGGGAGGGTCCACGGGGTGGTCGTCCAGGCCAGCGCCTCGACGCCGGTCAGGCCGAGCGCCTCGGCCTTGGCGCCGACGAGGGGGAAGGCGACGGTGACCGTCTGGTCCTGACGGTTCTTGTAGACGTCGTCGTCCATGCGCAGTTCGTGGTTGGACAGGGGGGTCTGGTCGTGCCAGCAGTAGGGCAGCACACGGAAGCCCTCGTAGGCGAGTCCCTTGTCGTGCAACTGCTTGAAGGCCCAGACGACGCTCTCCATGTAGTCGACGTCGAGGGTCTTGTAGTCGTGGTCGAAGTCGACCCAGCGCGCCTGGCGGGTGACGTACCGCTGCCACTCGTCGGTGTACTGCAGCACCGATCGGCGGGCGGCGGCGTTGAACACGTCGATGCCCATGTCGTCGATCTCGTGCTTCTCGGTCAGCCCGAGCTGACGCATCGCCTCGAGCTCGGCGGGCAGGCCGTGGGTGTCCCAGCCGAAGCGGCGGTGCACCTGCTTGCCGCGCATGGTCTGGTACCGCGGGAAGACGTCCTTGGCGTAACCCGTCAGGAGGTGTCCGTAGTGCGGCAGGCCGTTGGCGAACGGCGGGCCGTCGTAGAAGACCCACTCGTCGCAACCCTCGCGTGCACGGATCGACTCGGCGAAGGTGTCGTCGCGCTTCCAGAAGGCGAGGACGCCGGTCTCGATCTCGGGGAATCGCGGGGAGGCGGGGACGCCGGTGGCGTCGGAACCCTTGGGGTAGGTCATCGGTTCTCCAGGTCGTGCGGTGGGTCGCCCCCGCTGCGCTGGCCGAGGGACCTTCTGACCACGAGGACGCCGTCCGGGTGCCTGACCCGGGTGGCGCGGTACCACCCCGCTTGCCGCCGTCGTCGTCCTCTCGGACGGCGACCGCGACCGCTCTGCTGCGGCTGTGACGGGCCTGCCCCGCCCGGTTCTACCGACGACCACCGGGCCTGGGCCCGCCGCTCGCTTTCTTCCGGGTGCTCCCCGGTGATGGCCGGATCGATGCGTGCTCGATCCTACCGTCAGAGCCGAGGAGGCGCGAGGCCGTCCCGAGGAGCAGGATCGAGGCCATGTCCTCCACCCCGTCCGACCCCCCGGTCAAGCCCGAGAGCACGGTCACCGTGATCGTGGCGTTCGTCGCCAACCTGCTGATCGCCGTCGCCAAGACGGTCGCCGCCTTCCTCACCGGCTCCGCGTCGATGGTGGCGGAGTCCGCGCACTCGTGGGCGGACACGGGCAACGAGATCTTCCTCTTCGTCGCCGACAAGCGGGGCGTCAAGCGACGGGACGACGCGCACCCCCTCGGCTACGGGAAGGAGACCTACGTCTGGTCGATGTTCGCCGCGTTCGGCCTGTTCACCGTCGGCGCCGTCGTGTCCATCCAGCACGGCATCTCCCAGCTGACCGCCGACGAGGAGGCCGAGAACTACCTGATCAACTACGTCGTGCTGGCCATCGCCTTCGTGCTCGAGGGCACGTCCTTCCTGCAGGCGTTCCGTCAGGCCCGCGGATCGGCGGCCGAACGGCAGGTGCCGACGCTGCGGCACGTGCTGCGCAGCTCGAACTCGACCCTGCGGGCGGTGTTCGCTGAGGACGCGGCGGCCCTGATCGGCCTGCTGATCGCCTTCCTCGGGATCTTCCTGCACCAGGTCACCGGCTCGGCGGTGTTCGACGCGATCGGGTCCATCGCCGTCGGCGTGCTCCTGGGGGTGGTCGCGTTGGTGCTGATCGACCGCAACCGGCGGTTCCTCGTCGGCGAGAGCCCCTCGGACGAGCTCGAGTCGACCGTGCTCGAACGTCTGCTCGCGCGCCCCGAGATCGAGCGGGTCACCTACCTGCACACCGAGTTCGTCGGTCCGGGTCGGTTCTACCTCGTCGCCGCCGTCGACATGACGGGCGACGACCGCGAAGAGCACGTCGCCGTCGCCCTGCGCCGCGTCGAGCGGCAGCTCGAGGACCACGACGCCGTCGAGGAGGCCGTGCTCACACTCTCGACGCCGGACGAGCCGAGCCTGACGCCACGGAGGGCGTCCGACCCGGCTCGTCGCTGACGGCCGCGCTGCGGTTCAGCCCCGGGAGGCGCGGCGCCGCGTGACGAGGACGGTCGCCGCCCCGAGCCCCACGAGGACCATGCCGGCGAGACCCGCCCACGGAGTCGTCTCGGAGGAGCCCGTGTAGGCGAGGTCGGAGCGGTGCGCCACGGGGACGACCCGTGCGGGCATCGGCACGGACGGTCGAGCCGCGGGGGGCACGGCGACGGACACCACGGCCGGCTCGGACGGAGCGGCGACGACGACCGGTGCGGCCAACGTGAAGTCGACGGTCACCGGTGCCGACAGCCGACTCCGCGAGGGCTGCTGGACTCCCCCCAGGCTCGGGTCGCCCGCGCCCGCGTACTGCTGGACCGTGGCACGCCACGAGCCGTACGGCAGGCCGTCGCCGATGGCCCACGTGCCGTCGGCACGCACGATCGGTGAGTCGTAGTCGCTGCCCCACCCGGTCTGCTCCGAGAGCGCCTCGTACGAGTAGTGCAGCCACGAGCCCGCTTGGCCGGTGCCCTCGAGCACGAACGAGCCGCCCCCCGGCCACGTGGTCGCGGGGGTTCGCAGCGTCTCCCCCTGCCGCGGCGACCCGATGGTGACGGCAGGAGAGGTCGGGACCTCCACCCGGAAGGACCGCGTCTCGGAACCGAGGACGAAACCGTCCGCGTTCGACACGACGACGGTCATCGACTGTTCGGGCGCTGCGTCCTGGGGCAGGTGCACGTACCGGACGGCCCGCGGACCGGCCACGTCCGCTTCGCCCCGGACCGACTGTCCCGCGGAGTCGAACACCTCGTACGAGAACCGGGCATCGGGTGCCTCGATCACGAGCTCGTAGCCCAGGGTCGCGTAGACCGCACCGTCCAGGGGGCTCGCGACCGTGAACCGTGCCGCCGGTGCAGCAGCACCCTCGGCCGCACTGGGGGCCGCCGCGGACGGCTGCGCCGACGGGGCCGTCGCGCCGTCGTCGGTCACCCCGGAGCCGTCCCCCGACTCGTCCGACGGGCCGGTCGTGGCGTCGGCCCCGGGCCCGACGGCGGGCGCGGCCGGCCCCGCCTCGTCGTCGATCTCGGGCGTCGGCGTCACCGCCGGCGCGTCCTCGACGTCCTCGAGCACGGCCGGGCCCCCGACCTCGGGCTCGACCTCGGACGCCGTCGCCGTCCGATCCAGCGGCGCAGGCTCGGCAGAAGCCGCCTGTCCGTTCAGCGCGATGCCCCCCAGGGCGATGACGATGGCCGTCGACAGCACGGTGGCGGTCGACACGGTCTTCTTCATGAGTGGTGTCCTCTTCAGTGAGTCAGGGTGGACCGGTCGCCCTGACCCACCCCGGGGCGACCGGTCGCCGTCCCGGTGATCCGGTCCGACGAGCACGACGTTAGCCACCGGGGGCGACGGATCCTCACGCCGTGACCAGGCCGTGACGAGAAGTCATCCGCAAGGTTGAGCCGTCCTCAATCCTCCGGCGCCGAGCGGGCTCACCCTCTCGTTCGGGGGGTGATTTGTGACGCATCCCGTGGTCGCTTTCAGCCGATTCCGCGCGCCCTCGGCTACCGTGATGCAGTGCAAGCAGTCATCAAGCTCATCAGAGAGCACCCTTCCGCGGCGAGGTTCCTCGTCGTCGGGGGCATCGGCTTCGTGATCACCATGGTGATCAACTACGGGCTCAAGCTGTTCGTCATCCCTCAGCACCCCGTCACCGCCCTCGCGTTGGGCATCATCGTCGCGACGGTCTTCTCGTACTGGATGAACAAGAAGTGGTCGTTCGACGACCGGGGCGAGCGTCACACCGCCCACGAGATGTTGCTCTTCGTCATCGTCAGCGTCATCGGGGTCGGCCTCAACTCCGCGCCGCTCTACCTCTCGCGCTACGGATTCGGCCTCGAGGTGCCGAACGTCTCGCGCACCACGCAAGAGATCGCCGACTTCGTCAGCGGGCCGATCATCGGCACCATGCTCGCCATGGTGTTCCGGTACTGGGCGATGAACAAGTGGGTCTTCCCGAAGCGCGCCGAGCTCGTGGACGTCCTCTCGCCGACGTCCCCGTCGACGTCACCGACGCCGACGGTCTAGGCCGAGCGCGCCTCCCGGGCGTCGAGTCCGTCCGCGACGGGGCCCACGGCCGCCGCGACCACCGGCCCGAGGGGGCCGCGCGACACCCCGGCACGCGCCCAGTTCGCGATGGCGGCCGCCGCCGCCGCGATCAACGTCAACCCGATCACCTGTGCCGCGAGATCCGACCGATCCCGCCCCGACCGCTCGGCCACGTACGATGCGACCGCCCCCTGCTGACGCACGAACCGGACCGCGGCCGAGGCGACGAGGTCGTCGCCGAGGGCCATCGCCTCGGACTGGGTCAGGGCCCAGGGCACGCGCTCGGGGTCGTGGGCCTCGGCGAGCGCGACGAGTGCGGCCTCGACCGCGCGGACCGGCGACAGCTCGGAGGAGGCGCGCAGGAGGTCGCCGAGATCGGCGAGGCTCTGGTCGAGGTCGAGCCAGAAGAGGTCGGACTTGGCCTCGAAGTAGTTGAAGAACGTGCCACGGCTGACGCCGGCCCGACGGGCGATGTCGTCGACGGTCGTCCCGGCGTAGCCGTTCTCGAGGAACAACTCGGCCGCGGCGTCCGCCAGCATCTCGGCGGACGAGCGGCGAGGTCGGCCGACCGGCCGCCGAGGGCGGGTGGCGTCTGGTCCATCTGACATGGCCACCATCATGCCGCTAGACTCGACGGCGCACTTGTTGCACCCGGTCCACGAATGCCGCCTCGTCTCGGCGTCGTCGGATCCCATCCGACGTCCCGTCACTCCCCCGGAGCCCCATGCGCAGCCGCCTGCCCGTCCTGATCGCCGCCACCGCCGTTGCGAGCCTCGTGCTCGCCGGCTGCACGAGCGGGGGCGACCCGGACACCTCGTCCACCCCGGTCGCCGGGGGGACGTTGACCTACGCCTCGGGCGACGCCGAGCCGACCTGCCTCGACCCCCACGTCGGCGGCAACTACCCGCAGGCACTCGTGTCGACGCAGTACCTCGAGTCGCTCGTCTCGAAGGACGCCAACGGCGACATCGTCCCGTGGCTGGCCGACTCGTGGCAAGAGGGCTCCGACGGCCTCAGCTGGACCTTCACGCTCAAGGACGGCGTCTCGTTCACCGACGGCACCCCCTTCGACGCCACCGCCGTGGCGGCCAACGTCGCCCATCTCCAGGACCCCGCGACGCTGTCGTCGACCGGGTACCTCGCCCTCGGGAAGGTCACCGGCGTCGAGGCGGTCGACGCGCGCACGGCACGCTTCGACCTGAGCGAGCCCGACAGCGCCCTGCTCGAGTCCCTCTCACAGCCCTGGCTCGCGATGGAGTCACCCGAGGCCCTGACCCGGAGCCAGGAGGTCAACTGCGAGTCACCGGTCGGCACCGGTCCGTTCGCGGTCGAGTCGTGGACCAAGCAGCAACAGGTCGTGCTCACCCGCAACGACGATTACAGCTCGCCGCCGGCCGATGCCGGGCACCAGGGGCCCGCCCACCTCGACGAGATCGTCTGGCGCTTCATCCCCGACTCGGCGTCCCGCTACGCCGCGCTGCAGGCCGGCCAGGTCGACGTGATCGACAACGCCCAGCCCGACACCCTCGTCGCCGCGGCGAAGGACGACTCGCTCGACGAGATCGACGCCCCGCGCCCCGGCGCCTCCAACCGCATCGAGCTCAACGCCGGCAAGGCGCCCTTCGACGACGCGAGCGTCCGCGAGGCGTTCATCCGCGGTGTCGACGTCGACTCGGGCATCGACTCGCTGTTCTTCGGCACGGCGAAGCGGTCGTACAGTCCACTGTCGAGCGTCGAGCCGCTGGCGTTCTCCGACGAGTCGCTCTTCGACGTCGACACCGACGCGGCGAACGACCTGCTCGACGAGGCCGGGTGGAGCACCCGCGACGCGGACGGGTACCGCACGAAGGACGGCGTGCGACTCGCCGCGGCCTTCCCCGTGAGCACGAACCAGTCGATCCCCGCCGAGCAGTCGCTGTTCGAGCAGGTCCAGGCCGGCGCGAAAGACCTGGGCTTCGACGTCACCCTCGAACCCCTCGACCTCTCGAGCTGGTACGGCGCCCTCGCGGCGAACGAGTACGACCTGGTGAGCGCGCCCTACACGAAGGTCGGCCCCGACGTGCTGCGCATCCTCTACGACAGCGACGGCATCACCCCCGCCCCGAGCGGCTACTTCGCCAACCTCTCGCAGACGAGCGACCCGGCTCTCGACGACCTGTTGACCCGCGCCTCCCGGACGAGCGACGCCGACGAGCGCGCCGACCTCTACCAGCAGGCCCAGCAGACCATCCTCGAGGGATGGCACGTCCTGCCGCTGTACGACCAGCAGAACCACTACCTGGTGCGCTCGGCCGTCCAGGGCGTCCGGGCCCTGCCGACGGTCCAGGCACCGACGATGTACGACGCCTACAAGACGAGCTGATCGAGTGCGTCCGGGGCGGTGGCGACGGGCGGGTCGGTGGCTCGTCGGCCGCCTGCTCGGCGCGGTCTTCGTGCTCTGGGCCGTCGCGACCCTGATCTTCTTCGCCATCCGGCTCGTCCCGGGCGACCCGGCCGAGGCGATCCTCGGCGGTCCGGGGTCGCAGGCCTCGGCCGAGGCCCTCGACTCCGTCCGTCGGCAGTACGGCCTGGACCAGCCGTTGTTCGTGCAGTACCTCGCGCAGCTCGGACGGCTCGCCACGGGCGACCTCGGGACGTCGTACTCGCTGCGGACCGACGTCGGCCGGTTGCTGCTCGACCAGTTGCCGGGCACGATCGGTCTCGCGCTCCTCGCCCTGGTGGTGGCCTGGTCGATCGCGATCGCGACGGCCTGGTGGGCGACCCTCGCCGGCCGGATCGCCTCCGCGGTGTCGTCGGGTCTCGAGGTCGTCGCCTCGGCCGTGCCGCACTTCTGGCTGGCGAGTCTGCTCATCCTCGTCTTCAGCACCCGGCTCGGGCTGCTGCCCCCGGTGAGCACGGGAACCCCCGCGGGACTCGTCCTGCCGGTCGTCACCCTGGCGATCCCCGTCGCCGGGTTCCTCGGGCAGGTCACCCGCGACTCGCTGCTCGACGCGGCGGCCACCCCGTTCGCCCTCTCGGCACGTGCCCGGGGCGAGGGCCCGTCGGGACTCTTCGTCCGCCACCTGCTCCGACACGCGGCGCTGCCCGGGCTCGCCCTGTCGGGCTGGGCCTTCGGCTCGTTGCTCAGCGGCGCCGTCGTGGTCGAGTCGGTCTTCGCCCGCCCGGGTCTCGGTCGCACCCTGCTCGGCGCGGTCACGCTGCGCGACATCCCGCTCGTGACCGGCGTCGCCCTGGTCTCCGCGCTCGCCTACGTCGTCGTGGTCGCGCTCGGCGACCTGGCCGAACGCGCGGTCGACCCGAGAGGACGCGCGGCATGACGGCGCTGCCCGACCTGCCCCGGGGTGCCGACCCGGCCCGCGCCTCCTCGTCCCGCACCCCCCGGCGGCGCCTGCCGCTCGGCCCGACCGAACTCGTGGCGGCCGCACTGCTCTCGCTGCTGGTCGTGATGGCGGTCGCACCGGGCCTGTTGGCCCCCGCCGACCCGCTCGCCGTATCGCCGACCGACGCGTTCGCCGGTCCGTCGCTCACGCACCCGTTCGGCACCGACGAGTCGGGGCGAGGCGTGTGGACCCGCGTCGTCCACGGAGCCGGTGCCTCGCTGACGATCGGCCTGGTCGCCACGATGATCGGGACGGGACTCGGCGTGGTCCTCGGCGTCCTGGCGGGCCTCGGCGGTCGCGGCCTCGTCGGCCGCGCGACCGACGCCGGCGTGAGCCGCGTCCTCGAGGTGCTCTTCGCCCTGCCCGGCCTCCTGCTGGCGCTCGTCGTCATCGCCTTCACCGGGCCGGGGGCCGTGCCGGCGACGATCGCCGTCGGCCTCGCGACCGCGCCGGGGTACGCGCGGATCGTCCGCAGCCAGGTGGCGGCCGTCCGCCGGTCGCCGATGGTCGAGGCCGCGACCGTGCTCGGCCGTCGCCCCGGGCTCGTCCTCGTGCGTCACGTGCTGCCGAACGCCCTCGCCCCCGTGGTCGTGCTCGCCACGCTGGGTCTCGGTCAGGCCGTGGTCTGGGCATCGTCGCTGAGCTACCTCGGGCTGGGGTCACCGCCCCCGGCACCCGAGTGGGGCGCGATGCTCTCGGCCGGGCGCACGTACCTCGCGGTCGCCTGGTGGATGACCGTCTTCCCGGGGCTCGCCGTCGTGGTGACCGCTGCCTCGGCCACGGTGCTGGGGCGAGGTCTCGCACGACGCGGACGAGGAGGACGGCGATGACCACGGACCCGCTGGCGACCGGTGCCGCTCCCCACGACCGGCACCGCGCCTCCTCGGACGACCTCGTCGTCGACAGCCTGCACGTCACCTTCGGTGGGGTGACGGCCGTCGACGACGTGTCGTTCTCGATGGGTCGCGGCGAGTGCGTGGCCCTGGTCGGCGAGTCCGGCTCGGGCAAGAGCGTGACCGCGCGGGCCCTGCTCGGGCTGACCGGTGGCACCGTGACGGCCGACGCCCTGCGACTCGGTGACGACGACCTGCTCACCCTGTCCGAACGGGGCTGGCGTCGGCTGCGGGGACCGCGCATCGGACTCGTGCTGCAGGACGCCCTGGTCTCGCTCGACCCCCTGCGCCCGGTCGGCCGCGAGATCGACGACGCCCTGCGACTGCACACCCGACTCTCGCCGGCCGCCCGCCGAGCCCGCGTGCGGGAGGCCCTCACCGAGGTCGGCATGCCCGACCCCGAGGTGCGCCGGGGCCTGCGGTCGGGCGAGCTGTCGGGCGGACTGCGGCAGCGGGCGCTCATCGCCGCGGCCCTCGCCCTGCGACCCGGCGTGATCGTCGCCGACGAGCCCACCACCGCCCTCGACGCCGAGGTGCAGCGTCTCGTCGTCGACCGACTCGCCGCCCTGCGCGACACGGGCACGGCCGTCCTCGCGATCAGTCACGACCTCGGGGTCGTCCGGCGCCTGGCCGACCGCGTGGTCGTGATGCGCGACGGGCACGTCGTCGAGCAGGGTGACACGGCGACCGTGCTCGACTCGCCGCAGGCCGACTACACGCGCATGCTCATCGCCGCCCTGCCGGGAGGGGCCCCGCGGGGTCGCCGCCTCTCCGCCCCCGCGAACTCCGACGGCCCGGACGCAGGAGGCGCGCCCGCGTCGACGACGCCGGTCGCCTCCGACGCGCCCGGCCCAGGAGGCGCTCCCGGCCCGTCGACGCCGGTCGCGGCGACGACGCCCCCGTCCGGCCCCGTCCTCGTGGCGACGGGCCTGCGCCGGGTCTTCCCGGGGCGCCGGGGGCCCGACCGGGTCGCCGTGGACGACGTCTCGCTCTCGCTCGGGGCCGGCGAGACGCCCGGCCTCGTCGGTGCGTCGGGTTCGGGCAAGACGACGACGGCCCGCCTGCTGCTCGGCCTCGACGACCCCGACGCCGGGACGGTCGACCTGCTCGGCACGTCCTGGGCCCCGGCCCGCGAGCGCGACCGTCGTCCCCGCCGCGGCGACCTCGGCGCCGTCTACCAGGACCCCGCGAGCTCGTTCGACCCCCGGTTCACGGTCGGCCGTCTGCTGGCCGACGCGCTGACGTCGGGCCGCAGCACGCGCCTCGGTCCCGTCGAGCCCGACGTCGTCGCCCTGCTGGCACGGGTCGGACTCGACGCCGACACGGTGACGCGGCGGCCCGACACCCTGTCGGGCGGACAGCGGCAGCGGGTGGCGATCGCCCGCGCCCTGGCCCCGAGGCCCCGCGTGATCGTCTGCGACGAGCCGGTCTCGGCCCTCGACGTCTCGGTCCAGGCCCAGGTGCTCGACCTCCTCGACGAGTTGCAGCGACAGGACGGGCTCGCCTACGTCTTCATCTCGCACGACCTGGACGTCGTCGAGCACATGTCCGATCGCGTCGCCGTGATGCACGAGGGCCGGGTCGTCGAGCAAGGCCGCACGGCCGACGTGTTCTCCGCCCCGCAGCACGCCCACACCCGCGCCCTGCTCGCCGCCCGACCCTAGCCTGCCCCTGCCCCGGGGCGAACGCGGCCCGGCCCGCCGGGGCGGGCAGCCGCCTCAGCCGCGGCGGGTGGCGTCGGCCTCGGCGGCCTTCGGGTCGACCACGTCGATGAGGCCGGACTGCGCCCACTCGAGCGCCCAGTCCGACTTCGCGACCTCGCTCGACTCGTCGGCGTAGGCCTCGACCAGCTCGCGCGCCTCGTCGTCGGTCGCGACCGAGGGGCCCGAGCCGAGCAGCGGCTCGTTGGCGGTCTCCTTCGTGAACCACACGGCGACGAGGCCGATGACGGCCGCGGCCATGAGGTAGAAGGCGGGGATGTCGTGGGCCCAGGAGAAGCCCTCGCCCTCGGCCCAGACGACCAACGCCTCGGTGGCCAGGGGCGTGGTGCCGCCGAAGAGCGAGACGGACACGTTGAACGCGATGGCGAGCGCGCCGTAGCGGATGATCGTCGGGAACAGCGCGGGCAGCGTCGACGGCATGGTCGACGTGAACGTGACGAGCACCAGGCCGAGCACCAGCAGGCCGACGAAGACGAGCGGCGTGCTCTCGGACTGCACGAGCTTGAGTGCCGGCCACGACAGCACGAGGAATCCGATGCAGCCGGCGAACAGCACCGGTCGACGGCCGAACCGGTCGCTCAGGCGCCCGCTGAACGTGATGACGATCATCATCAGCACCATCACGACGATGACGAGCAACAGCCCCGAGGTCGCACTGCGGCCCAGCGTGTTGGTGAGGTAGGTCGGCATGTACGACAGCAGCATGTAGTCGGTCACGTTGAAGACGAGCACCAGACCGATGCAGACGATCAACGCCCGCCAGTTCTCGGCGAAGAGCTTCACGAGCGGCACCTTCACGTGTTCGCGACCGGCGGCTTCTTCTTGCTGCTTCTGGAAGGCCGGCGTCTCTTCGAGCTTGAGGCGCAGGTAGAGCCCGATCAGGCCGAGCGGTCCGGCGATCAGGAACGGGATGCGCCAGCCCCAGGCGAGCAGCGCCTCCTCGCTCATGCCGAGCTGGAGGCCGGTGACCAGCGAGGCGCCGAGCACGTAGCCGGCGAGCGTGCCGAACTCGAGCCACGAGCCCATGAAGCCGCGGCGCTTGTCGGGCGAGTACTCGGCGATGAACGTGGCCGCGCCTCCGTACTCGCCGCCGGTCGAGAAGCCCTGCAGGAGGCGCGCCAACAGCAGCAGGACGGGCGCCCAGAGGCCGATGGTCGCGTACGACGGGATCAGGCCGATGGCGAGCGTCCCCGCTGCCATCAGGATCATCGTGAGGGCGAGCACCTTCTGGCGTCCGATGCGGTCGCCGAGCGGGCCGAAGAACGCGCCGCCGATCGGCCGCACGATGAACGCGGCGGTGAACGTGCCGAAGGTGAACAGGATGTTGAGCGCGTCGTTGCCCGGCGGGAAGAACACCTGGGCGATGGTCGTCGTGATGTAGGCGTAGACGCCGAAGTCGAACCACTCCATGGCGTTTCCGAGGGCTGCGGCGCTGACCGCGCGCTTGAGCAGACCCTCTTCGACGACGGTGACGTCGTCGGTGGTCAGGCTGCGGCGGGCGGGCTTCGTGCTGTCGTTCTTCTTGGCTGACATCGGGTGAGGCCTCCAGGTCGTCGGGCGGTGGCAGTCGACCCCAGCGTCGGCAAAAAACCCGTCGAGCCTAACAGAACCGCCATGTCAGTACCAGTGCAGGGTGTGCAGGCGTGCAGCCACCGCAGCGCGCAGGAGGCAGGGTGGCGGTCCACGAGGAGCCCTCGCGGGGGTGCGTACACTGGTCGGAGTCCCACAACCAGGCACCTCCCCACCGACACGGTGCCGTCCACAGAACCGGAGAAGACCATGCCGTCAGCGATGCCCGAGAAGCCCGCCCTCGAAGGACTCGAGGCCCGTTGGGGTCAGGTCTGGGAGGCCGACGGCACCTACCGCTTCGACCGCACCGACGCGACCCGCGCCTCCGTGTTCTCGGTCGACACCCCGCCGCCGACCGCCTCGGGCAGCCTGCACATCGGCCACGTGTTCAGCTACACGCACACCGACGTCAAGGCCCGGTTCGAGCGCATGCGCGGCAAGCGCGTGTTCTACCCGATGGGATGGGACGACAACGGCCTGCCGACCGAGCGTCGCGTGCAGAACTTCTACGGCGTGCGCTGCGACCCGTCGCTGCCCTACGACGCCGACTTCACCCCGCCCTTCGAGGGGGGCGACAACAAGTCGTCGAAGGCCGCCGACCAGGTGCCGATCTCGCGCCGCAACTTCATCGAGCTGTGCGAGCGGCTCACCGTCGAGGACGAGAAGCAGTTCGAGGACGTCTGGCGGAAGCTCGGCCTCTCGGTCGACTGGACCCAGAGCTACCGCACCATCGACGACGACTCGCAGGCCATCGCCCAGAAGGCGTTCCTCCGCAACCTGGCCCGCGGCGAGGCCTACCAGGCCGACGCCCCCACGCTCTGGGACGTCACGTTCCGCACGGCCGTGGCGCAGGCCGAGCTCGAGGACAAAGAGATGCCCGGGGCCTACCACAAGCTCGCGTTCCACCGCACCGACGGTCAGGGCGACGTGCTGATCGACACCACGCGGCCCGAGCTGCTGCCGGCCTGCGTGGCCCTCGTCGCGCACCCCGACGACGAGCGCTACCAGGCGCTGTTCGGCACGACCGTCCGGTCGCCGTTGTTCGACGTCGAGGTGCCGGTGGTGGCCCACCACCTCGCACAGCCCGACAAGGGATCGGGCATCGCCATGGTCTGCACCTTCGGCGACACCAACGACGTGGTCTGGTGGCGCGAGCTGCAGCTGCCGAACCGTGCCGTGATCGGCTTCGACGGCCGCTTCGTCAGCGAGGCCCCCGAGGCGATCACGTCCGAGGCGGGGCGCGCCTCCTATGCGCAGCTGGCCGGCAAGACGGTCTTCAGCGCCAAGCAGTCCGTGGTCGAGCAGTTGACCGCGTCGGGTGAGCTCGTGGGCGAGATCCGCAAGATCTCGCACCCGGTCAAGTTCTTCGAGAAGGGTGACAAGCCGCTCGAGATCGTGTCGACGCGTCAGTGGTACATCGTCAACGGCGCCCGAGACGAGCAGCTGAAGGGTTCGCTCCTCGAGCGCGGCGGTGAGGTGGCCTTCCACCCCGACTTCATGCGCGTCCGCTACGACAACTGGGTCAACGGCCTCAACGGCGACTGGCTGATCTCGCGCCAGCGCTTCTTCGGCGTGCCCATCCCGGTCTGGTACCCGCTCGACGGCGACGGCAACCCCGTCTTCGACCAGGTGATCGTTCCCACCGAGGCGCAGCTCCCCATCGACCCGGCGTCCCAGGCCGCCCCCGGATACGACGAGTCGCAGCGGGGCGTGCCCGGCGGATTCGTCGGCGAGGTCGACGTCATGGACACCTGGGCGACCTCGTCGCTCACCCCGCAGCTGGCCGGCGGGTGGGAGCGCGACCCCGAGCTGTTCGACCTCGTGTTCCCGTACGACGTGCGCCCCCAGGGGCAGGACATCATCCGCACCTGGCTCTTCTCGACGATGCTGCGGTCGCAGCTCGAGTCGGGCACCGTGCCGTGGAAGAACGCGTCGATCTCGGGCTTCATCGTCGACCCCGACCGCAAGAAGATGTCGAAGTCGAAGGGCAACGTGGTGACCCCGGCCGCCATGCTCGACGACCACGGCTCGGACTCGGTGCGCTACTGGGCGGCGTCGAGCCGCCTGGGCACCGACGCGGCGTTCGACCCCCAGAACCCCAAGCAGATCAAGATCGGTCGCCGTCTGGCGATCAAGGTGCTCAACGCCGCCAAGTTCGTGTACTCGTTCGAACTGCCGTCGGGTGAGTTCGAGATCACCCAGCCGCTCGACCGCGACCTCCTCGCATCGTTCGCCGCCGTGATCGAGACCGCGACCGAGGCGCTCGAGGGCTACGACCACGCCCGAGCGCTCGAGACGACCGAGAAGTTCTTCTGGACGTTCTGCGACGACTACCTCGAACTCGTGAAGGAGCGCGCCTACGGCGCCACCACGCCGGCCGAGCAGGCCTCGGCCGTGCTCGCGCTGCGCACGGTGCTCGAGGGCCTGCTGCGTCTGCTCGCGCCCTACCTGCCGTTCGCGACCGAAGAGGTCTGGTCCTGGACGCACGACGACTCGGTGCACCGGGCCGCGTGGCCGACGGTCGACGAGCTCGGACTCTCCGAGGGCGAGACCTCGTCCGGCCTCGTCGGGCTCGTCGGGCAGGCACTGATCTTCGTCCGGCGGGCGAAGTCGGACGCCAAGGCCTCGCAGAAGACCCCGGTGGCCTCGGCCGTCATCACGGGCCCCTCGGCCCAGCTCGACCTCGTGAAGCTCGCGGCGGGCGACCTCGCCGCGGTCGGCAAGATCGCCGAGCTGTCCTTCGCCGAGGGTGACGAGTTGGCGGTCGGCGACATCGTGTTCGCCGAGGTGCCGGCCGACGCCGGCGCGTCCGCCTCCGGTGCCGGCACTACGGCCGCTCCGGCCCCGACGGCGGGTGCCTGATGCAGCTCGGTACGCGGTGGAGCGTCGGAGGCGCGGCTCCGGCCGAGCTGCCCACCGCGGTCCTCGGGGCGGTCGCCCAGGTCGAGCGGGAACTGTCCGACCAGGGCGTCGACGCCACGTCGTGGCGCTGGACGCTGACCTGGCTCGAGCGTCGCCCCGTCGTCGAGCTCGACGACGGCACGGTCATCCGGGTCGACGCCGTCACCGGCGAGGCCCGCATCCACGAGCCCGTCGACGCCGAGGGCGACGACGACTGAACCGGCCCGTCCTCGGAGCCACGACGTGCCGCTCACCTCTCGAGGTGAGCGGCACGTCGCGTCCACCGGGGACGTCGTGAGCCGTCAGGCGCGGGCGAGCAGCTCGCCGTGCGGCATGATCAACCAGCCGTCGGGGGCGTCACGCCAGGAGCGCCAGGCGTCGGCGATCGCGTGCAGTTCGTCGTGCGTGGCGGCGTCCTTCTCGATCGCGTCGGCGTAGAACGCCGACTCCGTCGCGCGGGCCGCCCAGCTGTCGCCCCACCACGTGCGGTCCTCGTCGGACGCGAAGCACCACACGGAGGCGCTGCTCGCCACGTCGACGAAGCCCGCCTCGAGCGCCCACCCCTTGAGGCGCCTCCCGGCGTCGGGTTCACCGCCGTTGCCCCGGTGCACGGTCTGGTAGACGTCCATCCACCGGTCGAGACCCGGGTTCTCGGGTGCCCAGACGCAGCCGTGGTAGTCGACGTCGCGGACGGCGACGACTCCCCCGGGCCGCGCCACCCGGCGCATCTCGCGCAGGGCGGCGACCGGGTCGCCGACGTGCTGCAAGACCTGGTGCGCGTGCACCACGTCGAAGGCGTCGTCGTCGAACGGCAGGGCGAACAGGTCGGCGGTCTCGAAGTGGACGTTGTGGAGCCCGGCCCCGACCGCGAGCGACGTCGCCTGCTCGACGATGCCGGCGGCGGCGTCGATGCCGATCACGCGACCGGGCGCGACGCGGCCGGCGATGTCGACGGTGATGGTCCCCGGCCCCGACCCGACGTCGAGGACGCTGACCCCGGGCACGAGGTGCGGCTCGAGGTACGCGGCGGAGTTCTCGACCGTCCGCCACGCGTGGCTCCGTAGCACGCTCTCGTGGTGGCCATGGGTGTACCGGGCGGGCGTCTCGGGGCGTTCGCTCATGCGGCGACCCTAGCGCGCCTCCTAGTGTGGGCTGATGACGAACCCGTTCCTCTCCCCCAGCACGCTGCCGTACTCCCTGCCGCCGTTCGCGAGCATCACCGACGACGACTACGGCCCCGCGTTCGACGCCGGGTTCGCCGAACAGCTGGCCGAGGTCGAGGCGATCGCGACCGACCCGGCCGAGCCGACCTTCGAGAACACGGTCGCCGCCCTCGAACGCAGCGGCGCCATCCTCACCCGTGTCCAGCACGTCTTCTTCAACAAGACCTCGTCGGACTCGACCGAGGCCACCGACGCCCTCGAACTCGAACTCGCCCCGCGGCTCGCGGCGCACGCCGACGCGATCCGACTCGACCCGCGGCTCTTCGCCCGTCTCCGCAGCGTGCACGAGCGCCGCGACGCCCTCGACCTGACCGCCGAGCAGCGCTACCTCGTCGAGCGGCTCGTCGCCGAGGCCACCCGCTCGGGAGCCGCCCTCGCCGACGACGACAAGGTCCGCCTCCGCGACCTCAACGGCCGGCTCTCCACCCTGTCCACGAGGTTCGAGAAGAACCTGCTGGCCGACACGAACGACCTCGCCGTCGTGGTCGACGACGTCGCCGAACTCGACGGACTCGACGCCGGGGCGATCGCGGCCGCCGCCGAGGCGGCCCGAGAGCGAGGGCTCGAGGGCCGCTACGTCATCACGCTCGTCCTCTTCAGCGGGCACCCCTACCTGGCGAGCCTGACCGACGAGGGACTCCGCGATCGGATCATGCAGGCGTCGCTCTCGCGTGGACGGCGCGGAGGCGACCACGACAACCGCGAACTCGTCCTCGAGATCGCCCGGCTGCGCGCCGAGCGGGCCGAACTGCTCGGCTTTGCGTCGCACGCCGCCTACGTCACGGCGGGCGAGACCGCGGGCACCCCCGGGGCGGTGGCCGACCTGCTCGGGCGACTGGCGCCTCCTGCCGCCCGGAACGCCCGCGCCGAGCAGGCCGAACTCGAGCGCGTCGCCGGCCGGACGATCCGGGCCTCGGACTGGGCCTTCTACACCGAACGGGTGCGCGCCGAGGAGCACGACGTCGACACGGCCGCGATGCGCCCGTACTTCGAGGCCGAGCGCGTGCTGCAGGACGGCGTCTTCTTCGCCGCGGGGCTGCTCTACGGCCTGCGGTTCGCCGAACGCGCCGACCTGACGGGCTACCACCCCGACGCGCGGGTCTTCGAGGTGACCGACGCCGACGGCGGCGACGTCGGCCTCTACGTCCTCGACCTCTACACGCGCGACAGCAAGCGCGGCGGCGCCTGGATGAACCCGCTCGTCTCGCAGTCGTCGCTCACCGGGCTGCCCACCGTCGTGGTGAACAACCTCAACGTCCCGAAGCCGCCGGCCGACCAGCCGACCCTCCTCACGCTCGACGAGGTGACCACGTTCTTCCACGAGTTCGGGCATGCCCTGCACGGTCTCGTCGCCCGGGTGACCTACCCGAGCTTCTCGGGCACCAACGTCTTCCGCGACTTCGTCGAGTTCCCCAGCCAGGTGAACGAGATGTGGATGCTCTGGCCGGAGGTGCTCGCGAACTACGCCGTTCACCACGAGACCGGCGACCGGCTGCCGCAACGACTGGTGGACGCCCTCCTCGCCTCCCAGGGCTTCAACCAGGGTTTCGAGACGAGCGAGTACCTCGCGGCGGCCCTGCTCGACCAGGCCTGGCACGCCCTCTCGTCGGCCGAGGCCGCGGCGGTCACCGACGTCGAGGCGTTCGAGCAGGAGGCGCTGGCCGCGGTCGGCCTCGACCTCGCGTCGGTCCCCACCCGCTACTCGAGCACGTACTTCGCGCACACCTTCTCGGGGGGCTACGACGCCGGCTACTACTCGTACATCTGGAGCGAGGTGCTCGACGCCGACACGGTCGAGTGGTTCGAGCAGAACGGCGGGCTGACCCGCGAGAACGGCGACCGGTTCCGCGCACGCCTGCTGGGCGTCGGCGGCTCGAAGGACCCCCTCGAGGCCTACCGCGACTTCCGCGGGCGGGACGCCCGGGTCGAGCCGCTGCTCGCGCGGCGCGGCCTCGCCTGACACGAGAACGCCCCGGCCGAACCGGCCGGGGCGTTCTGACGTCGCTGCTAGGCGGACTTCTCGGTGCGCTGCTCGACGAGGCGCGGCACGATCGTGGGCGCGGCGTTCTCGAGCACCGACGCCCGCGTGATGACGACGCGCCCGACGGTGTCGTCGGACGGGACGTCGAACATGATCGGCCCGAGCACCTCTTCGAGGATGGCGCGGAGACCACGGGCACCGGTCTGGCGCAGGACGGCCAGGTCGGCGATCGCCTCGAGGGCGCCGCGATCGAACTCGAGCTCGACCCCGTCGATCTCGAACATGCGCTGGTACTGCCGCACGAGGGCGTTCTTGGGCTCGGTGAGGATCTGCATCAAGGCCGGCTGGTCGAGCTGCGTCACCGTGGTCACCACGGGCAGACGGCCGATGAACTCGGGGATCAGACCGAACTTGTGCAGGTCTTCGGGCAGGACCTCGCTGAAGAGGGCCGCCTCGTCCTCTTTGCTGTGCAGCGGGGCGCCGAAGCCGATGCCGCGCTTGCCGGCGCGGTTCGAGATGATGTCCTCGAGTCCGGCGAACGCCCCGGCGACGATGAACAGCACATTGGTCGTGTCGACCTGGATGAATTCTTGGTGGGGGTGCTTGCGGCCACCCTGCGGCGGCACCGAGGCCACGGTGCCCTCGAGGATCTTGAGGAGTGCCTGTTGCACGCCCTCGCCCGAGACGTCTCGCGTGATGGACGGGTTCTCGGCCTTGCGGGCGATCTTGTCGATCTCGTCGATGTAGATGATCCCGGTCTCGGCCCGCTTGACGTCGTAGTCCGCAGCCTGGATCAGCTTCAGCAGGATGTTCTCGACGTCTTCGCCGACGTAACCCGCCTCGGTCAGGGCCGTGGCGTCGGCGACGGCGAACGGCACGTTGAGTCGCTTGGCGAGGGTCTGGGCCAGGTAGGTCTTGCCGCAGCCGGTCGGGCCGATCAAGAGGATGTTCGACTTCGAGATCTCGACCTCGTCGGCCAGCGACTCGGCGGCCGTGAGGGTGGAGGCGGCACGGATCCGCTTGTAGTGGTTGTAGACGGCCACGGACAGCGCACGCTTCGCCGCGTCCTGACCGATCACGTACTCTTCGAGGAACGAGTAGATCTCGCGGGGCTTGGGCAGGTCGAACTCGCTCGCGGGTTCGTCGCCGGCCTCGGCGAGGCGCTCTTCGATGATCTCGTTGCAGAGCTCGACGCATTCGTCGCAGATGTAGACGCCGGGACCGGCGATCAGCTGCTGGACCTGCTTCTGGCTCTTGCCGCAGAACGAGCATTTGAGCAGATCGGCACTCTCACCTATGCGCGCCATGCTCGGCCTCCCTGATTGGCTGAGGTCATCGACCGGGACCGGTCGTCGTGTGGGACGAGCCTAACCCGATCCGCCGACACTCACGGACCGACCCGGGGGGTTCGAGCACATCCGCGGTGGTGGCGGACGGACGCCGGGGCGTCCCTCCGCCCGTCGACACGACGACGGCCCCGGGCGGGTGCCCGGGGCCGTCGTCGTCGTGCCGTGATCAGCGCGTGAGCGCCGCCGGCTGGTTCTTGCGCGAACCGAGGACCTGGTCGACGAGACCGTAGTCGAGGGCCTCCTGCGCACCGAGGATGTTGTCGCGCTCGATGTCGCGGTTCACCTGCTCGGGCGTCTTGTTCGAGTGCTTCGACAGGGTCTCTTCGAGCCAGGTGCGCATGCGGAGCACCTCGGCGGCCTGGATCTCGATGTCCGAGGCCTGGCCGCCGCTGCTGCCACCGGTCGCGGGCTGGTGGATCAGCACGCGGGCGTTGGGCAGGGCGAGACGCTTGCCGGGCTGACCCGCGGCGAGCAGGACGGCCGCGGCCGAGGCGGCCTGACCGAGGCAGACCGTCTGGATCTCGGGACGGATGTACTGCATCGTGTCGTAGATGGCCGTCATGGCCGTGAACGAGCCACCGGGCGAGTTGATGTACAGCGTGATGTCGCGGTCGGGGTCCATGCTCTCGAGCACGAGCAGCTGGGCCATGATGTCGTCGGCCGAGGCGTCGTCGACCTGCACGCCGAGGAAGACGATGCGGTCTTCGAACAGCTTCGCGTACGGGTCCTGACGCTTGTAGCCGTAGGCCGTCCGCTCTTCGAAGCTGGGCAGGATGTACCGGGAGCTGGGGGTCTGCACTCGACCCGCGCCACCCATCATCGGGAGTTCCATGAGTTCTTCTCTTTCTCGTTCTGACGAAGGGGCGGAGGGCCTAGGCCTGGTCGGTGCCGGCGCCGCCGACGACGTCGGTGGCCGAGCCGCGGATGTGGTCGACGAAGCCGTACTCGAGGGCCTCCTCGGCGGTGAACCAGCGGTCGCGGTCGCCGTCTTCGTTGATCTGCTCGACGGTCTTGCCCGTCTGTGCGGCCGTGATCTCGGCCAGTCGACGCTTCATCGAGAGGATGAGCTGCGCCTGCGTCTGGATGTCCGACGAGGTGCCGCCGAACCCGCCGTGCGGCTGGTGCAGCAGGACACGCGCGTTCGGCGTGATGTAGCGCTTGCCCTTGGTGCCGGCCGTCAGGAGCAGCTGGCCCATCGAGGCGGCCATGCCGATGCCGACGGTGACGATGTCGTTCGGAACGAACTCCATGGCGTCGTAGATCGCCATGCCCGCCGTGATCGACCCGCCGGGCGAGTTGATGTAGAGGTAGATGTCCTTCTCGCTGTCTTCCGCAGCGAGCAGCAGCAGTTTCGCGGCGATCTCGTTGGCGTTCTCGTCGCGGACCTCAGAGCCGAGCCAGATGATCCGGTCTTTGAGCAGTCGGTCAAAAACACTGTTGGGCAGTGTCACGTCGGCCATGGTGGAGCTCCCATTCGTTGTCGCTTGTCGTCGAATCTATCGGAGCCAACGCACGGGTTCCGGGCTGTTCGCCCACGGCAGATACCGCGCCTCCCCGGCCTCGTCGGGGGCCCGTCCACGAGCCCGGGAGGCGCGGTGCCGGGAACGACGGAGGGCCGGGAACGACGGAGGGCCGGGTGCGCACTCGCACCCGGCCCTCTCGGACGTGACGGGTCAGCCGACCCACCGCTCTCGCTTACGCGTGGTCGTGACCCGCGTGGTCGTCGTCGTCGCCGCCGACGCCGGCGGTCGCCGTGAAGGCGGACAGGTCGACCGAGTCGCCCTTGCCGTCGACGACCTTGGCCTTGCTGAGCACGACCGCGAGGGCCTTGCTGCGGGCGACCTCGCCGACCATGGCGGGGATCTGGCCGTTCTGGTCGAGGACCTTGATGAACTCGCCGGGCTCCATGCCGTACTGCGCCGCACCCTGGATGAGGTACTGCGTCAGTTCGTCCTGCTCGACCTTGACGGCCTCTTTCTCGGCGATGGCGTCGAGGAGGATCTGGTTGCGGAAGGCCTTCTCGCTGCTCTCCTTCACCTCGGCGCGGTGCTCGTCGTCCTCGAGGCGGTTCTCCTGCTCGAGGTGACGGTGCACCTCGTCCTCGACGAGCTTCTCGGGGACGGGGATCTCGACGGCCTCGAGCAGCTTCTCGACGACCTGGTCGCGTGCCTGGGCACCCTGACCGAAGGTCTTCGACTTGGCGAGCTGCTCTTTCAGGTCGCCCTTGAGCTCGTCGATCGTGTCGAACTGGCTGGCGATCTGGGCGAAGTCGTCGTCGGCCTCGGGCAGCTCGCGCTCCTTGACGGCCGTGACGTCGACGGCGATGAGGGCGGTCTCGCCCTCGCGGTCCCCGCCGAGCAGCTTCGACTCGAAGGTGGTGCTCTCACCGGCGGTGAGGGACTCGAGGGCCTCGTCGATGCCCTCGATCAGCTCGCCCGAGCCGAGCTCGTACGAGATGCCCTTGGCGGTGTCGACGACGTCGTCGCCGATGGTGGCCGTCAGGTCGATCTGCGCGAAGTCACCCGTGGTGGCGGGGCGATCGACGGTGACCAGCGTGCCGAAACGGGTACGCAGGTTCGTCAGCTCTTCGGCGATCTCGTCGTCGGTGATGTCGACCGTGTCGACCGTCAGCTCGAGGCCGTCGTACTCGGGCAGGTCGAAGTCGGGACGCACGTCGACCTCGACGGCGATCTTCAGGTCGCCGGAGAAGTCCTTGACGTTCGGCCACTCGACCACGTCGGCCTCGGGACGGCCGAGGACGCGGATCTCGGTCTCGGTCACGGCCTCGCGGTAGAACTTGTCGAGGCTCTCGCTGACGGCGTGGTTCAACACCTCTTCACGACCGACGCGCTGGTCGATGATGGGCGGCGGCACCTTGCCCTTGCGGAACCCGGGGATGTTGACCGACTCGGCGATGTGACCGTAGGCGTGCGTGACGCTGGGCTTGAGCTCGTCGGGGGTGACGACGATGTTGAGCTTGACGCGCGTGGGGCTGAGCTTCTCAACCGTGGTCTGGACCAATGTGGGGCTTCTCCTGTGTTGGTGGCGCTGAACTCACATCCGAGACAGCAGGTAGACGATCGTCGGGGCGACAGGACTCGAACCTGCGATCTTCCGCCCCCAAAACGGACGCGCTAGCCACTACGCTACGCCCCGTGTATCAGCCTGGAACCGGCCGGCACGCGTGATCCCCGTTGAGGTCGGGTACGTGAAGGCCGCGTCGAGTCTAGCCGACACCGAGGGGCCGTGACTGAGCGACCTCGTCGGATGCCTTATGCTGGTCTCACCCGTGCGGCCAGGCCGCTCACGGGGATGTAGCTCAATGGTAGAGCCTCAGTCTTCCAAACTGATCACGCGGGTTCGATTCCCGTCATCCCCTCTGTGTTTGTTCGACGCCTCTGGCGTCCGGCGCCGGGGGCGCCTCGAATGAAATCTTCTCCGCGCCTTGCACGCAGGCGTCGACGCCGGCAGGCGCCTTCGATGAGATGTTCTCCGGGCCTCGCATGCAGGCGTCGGCGCAGGCGCTCTTCAGGGGTCTCTCGGCCAGCTCGGGGGGAAGTCGTGCTGGCGGATGATTTTTCCCGGCGCGACGTGACCCAAGATGGCCACATGAGACGCGCGACGTTCGCACGGGTCGCGCTGGTCGGTGCGGTCGTGGCCACCCTGGCGGCCGGGTGCGCCGCCCCACCGACCGAGGCGACCAGCGCCTCCGGGTCCGGGTCCGGGTCCGGGTCCGGCGCGATCGCGCAGGCCGCGGCCGGGCCCGGCGTGGCCGTGGCACCCACCTCGGGCGGGGTGCGGGTCGCGATCGTCGGCGACTCGCTCACGGCCGGCGGAGGTCGCCTGCTGAGCGAGGGGCTCACCGCCGACACCTGGATGACCTACGCCCAGGGCGACGGCGTCGACTACGTCGGCGGCTACGCGAAGGGCGGCTCGACCGTGCAGGAACAGGCCGCCGCGGTGCGGCCCGTCGCCGACGTCGACGTCCTGGTCCTGATGTCGGGCACGAACGACGTGCGCCTCGGCACGAGCTTCGCCGAGTCCGCCTCGTCGTACGACGCCATCGTCGACACGATCCGGCCGGAGCACGTCGTCGTGGCCGCGATCCCGCCCTACGACCGTGCCCCCCGGGCCGCGGCCCGGTACGAGGCACAGCTCGAACGCTACGTCGCCGACAAGGGGTGGACCTTCACCGACCCCTGGGGGTTCGCGCGGGCGGGCGACGTCTTCGCCGCCGGCACGACCGTCGACGGCATCCACCCCACGACGGCCGGGTACGAAGCCGTCGGCCACGCCTTGCGCGACGTCGTCCTCGACGTCGCCGGCTCCCGGGTCGTCGCCCCCCAGGCGGACTCCCCGCCGACCCGGCCGACACCCCTCCGGGCACGACCAGCTGACGACGCCCGTCCTCGACCTCGGCCGCCCGGTCAGGGGCGCGATGCCGACGCGGGGGACGCGTCGACTCAGTGCTGCAGGAAGGCCAGCACGGCGAGCACCCGGCGGTGGTCGGTGCCGCTGTCCTCCAGCAGGAGCTTCTGGAAGATCGAGGTGACGTTCTTCTCCACCGCGCCCGTTCCGATGACCAGTTCGGCCGCGATGGCGGCGTTCGTGCGACCCTCGGCCATCAGCGTCAGGACCTCCCGCTCCCGCGGCGTGAGCGCGGCGAGCGGATCGCTGCGACGGCCCAGCAACTGCGAGACGACCTGCGGGTCGAGGACCGTGCCGCCGTCGGACACCCGCCCGAGCGCGTCACGGAACTCGTCGAACGAGGCGATGCGGTCCTTGAGCAGGTAGCCGACCCCGCCCGAGCCCGCTTCGAGCAGGTCGCGGGCGTAGGCCACCTCGACGTACTGCGACAGCAGCAGGATGCCGAGGTCGGGCCGACGGCGTCGCGCCTCGATCGCGGCCCGGACGCCCTCGTCGGTGTGCGTGGGCGGCATGCGGACGTCGAGCACGGCGATGTCGGGACGGACCTCGTCGAGGTCGGCCAGCAAGGCGTCGGCGTCGCCGTACGCCCCCACGACGTCGACCCCGATCTCGTCGAGCAGTCGGACGAGCCCCTCCCGCAGCAGCACCGAGTCGTCGGCGACGACGACACGGAGGGGCTGACGGGAGGGGCTCTCGAGACTCACGCGTCCAGACTACGGGCGCGGCCCACGGACTACGGTCGCGCGGGCGGCCCGGCCGGCGGGTCGAGCGGCCCGTCGGGCAGCGCGGCGTCGGACAGCGGCTCGGTCACGGCCGTCGACGAGAACGGCGACAGCGGCTCGGTCGGCAGCGGCAGCGTCGGGTTGCTCGGCACCTCGATCGTCATCGGGATGCTCACCGTGACGATGGTCGGCCCGCCCTGCGGGCTGCTGATGTCGAGGAAGCCGCCGAGGCCCACCAGTCGCTCCTGCACCCCGGCGAGACCGTGGCCGTCGCGCAGGCCGGCGCCGCCGCGCCCGTCGTCGGTCACGACGAGCTCGAGCAGGGTGCCGATGCCGTCGGGAGCCTGCCTCGTGCGCAGCACGAGGTCGGCGCTGGCCGCCCCGGCGTGCTTGCCCGTGTTCGTCACCAGTTCGGACGCGATGAAGTACGCGTTGCGCTCGATGTCGCTCGGGATCACGACGTGCGCGGGCACCCGGTCGAGCATCGTGGTGGGCACCACCGAGCGGTCGACGAGCGACTCGAGCGCCGCCACGAGGCCCCGGTCCATCAACAACGGAGGCGCGAAACCGCGGGACAGGGCACGCAGCTCCTCGAGGGCCTCGCGGGACTGGACCCGCGCCTCCTCGATGAGGGTCTTGCTCTTCTCGGGGTCGGTGTCGACGGCGCGGGACGCCGCGGCGAGGTCCATCTGCAGACGCACCAGACGCTGTTGCGGTCCGTCGTGGATGTCGCGCTCGAGCCGGCGGAGGGCCGTGCCCTCGGCCGACAGGGCGGCCGTGCGCGAGATCTCACGGTCGGCGAGCTCGACCTCGAGCTGCTCGCTGCGGAACCCCCCGAGCATGACGGCGGCGATCGCCTGGTGCATGACGACGAACCCGTGCACGACGTAGGGATAGACGAGCACGACGCCCGCGAAGAGCGCGAGGGCGAGGACGACGAGCACCGCGCCTCCGCCGTTGCCGATCGCGGACGCCCAGTTGAAGGTGTCGAACGGCGGCAACGCCTGGAAGACGAGCACGACCCCCAGGACGGCGAGCACCGGGCCGGCCAGGAGACCCACGAGGACGAAGGACGTGAAGCCCGCCACGATCGGGAACACCACGACGCCGTAGAGCAGGTACAGCCAGTAGTGCGGGTTGGCGAAGACGGAGACCGCCCGCACGAAGCGGTTCGTGGACCGACCCCATGCGGTGTTGGGAGTCCAGTCGACGGGGCGGATGGGTCGGTCGCTGGCCCACCGCAGGCGGAGCACCTCGAAGGTGCCGAACCACCGGGCGATCCAGAGCGCGCCGAAGACGACGATCGCGAGGAAGACGAGGGTGAACAGCGAGTCGCTCGACCCGCTGACCGTGTGCAGGAACAACGAGGCGGCCACCGTCACGATGACGACGAGGACGGCCGACAGGGCGACGTAGCCGAGTTCACGGGGCAGTTCGCGCCAACGGCGTCGGTAGCCACCGGGTGGGGGCGGGGGCGAGAGGTAGGGGTTGGCGGCGGTGATGGTGGTCTCCTGGATCATGCCTTCGAGCCTGGTCCGGACGGGGCGTCCACCCCATGGTGCCAGCGCCCGGACCGCCGGTGGGGTTATCCCCCCTCACGACCCGTGGTGAGGTGAGGCTGGCCTAGGTGAGCCGAGCCTCAGCTTGCTTGCGGAATTCTCCCAGACGTCTAGCGTTGCCTCCATCGTCTAGGAAAGGACCACGTCATGACCGACATCACCCGCACCGTCCCCCAGGGTTCCGTCGACCCCGACGTCGCCGCCGGCGTCGCCCAGTTCCTCAGCCAGATCGTCACCGACATGACGGCCCTGTCGGTCAACGGCAAGCAGGCCCACTGGCACGTGCGCGGCATCGCGTTCGTCGCCGTCCACGAACTCATCGACGTGGTCGTCGACCACGCCCGCGAGTGGGCCGACCTCGCCGCCGAGCGCGTCGTCGCCCTCGGCCTGCCGGTCGACGGACGCATCGAGACCGTCGCCGCCAAGACGGTCATCCCCCCCACCTCCCCCGGCTTCAACCAGATCGACGTCACGATCGCCGAGCTGGTCGCCCAGATCGACGCCTCGCTCGTCGCCGTCCGCGAGGCCATCGACGAGCTCGGCGAGCTCGACGCCTCGAGCCAGGACGTCGCCATCGAGATCTCGCGGGGCCTCGAGAAGGACCGCTGGTTCCTCGCCGCGCACGTCGCCGGCTGACCCGTCCCGCCGGACGGACGAAGGCCGCCACCCCGCACGGGGTGGCGGCCTTCGCCGTGTCGGGTCGACGCCGCCTCGTCAGAGCGTGCGGTGCGTCCACCGACCCGCCAGGACCGTGCCGACGACGGGCATCCGGCGCAGCTGGTCGTCCGACGCGGCGAGCGGATCGACCTCGGTGACCACGAGATCGGCGACGGAGCCGACCTCGACCGTGGCTCGACCGCCCGTCGAGGCGGCGAGCGCCGCCGAGGCGACCAGTCGCTGTTCGGGGTGCCACGCCTCGCGTCCGTCGCGCGAGCGCGAGATCGCCGCGGCCATCGCCACCCAGGGATCGAGCGGGGCGACCGGCGCATCCGAACCGAGCTGCAGGCGGACGCCGGCGGCGACGAGGCTCTCGAAGACGTAGGCACGCTCGGAGCGGCCCACCCAGAGCCGATCGACGACGTCGCGGTCGTCCATGGCGTGTTCGGGCTGCACGCTGGCCACGATGCCGAGGCGCGCGAACCGGTCGACGTCGTGCAGGTCGAGCAGTTGGGCGTGCTCGATGCTGCCCCCGCAGCCGACCAGCTCGAGGGCGTCCAGCGCCTGGGCGTTCGCGGCGTCGCCGATCGCGTGCACGGCCGGGACGAGTCCCGCCGAGGAGGCGCGGCGCAGCCACCCGACGAGTTCGTCGGTCTCGTAGATGCGCACCCCCCGAGCAGCCGGGTCGCCCTCGAGCCCGGGGTACGGGTCGTGGCACCACGCGGTGCGGGTGCCGAGGGAGCCGTCGGTGATGATCTTGAACGGCCCCATGGTGACGAGGCCCTCGGTGCCCGGGACCACGTCGCCGGTGCGCAGCCCGCGGGCGACGACGGCGTCGAGGTCGCGGGGGTAGACCCCGGGACGGATGCGGAGGCCCCGCGTGCCTCCGGCCACCCGACGTGTCCAGCGGTCGAGCGACAGCGTCATCTCGAGGTCGACGACGCCGACGACCCCCCGTGCGGCGGCCGCGTCGACGGCCTCGGCGACCCACCCGTCGAGCTGTTCGTCCGGTACGACGCTCACCGCGGCGCTGACGTCGAAGGCCGGCTGCTCGCGCAGCAGGCCGGTCGGGTGGTCGGCGTGACCGTGACGGGCCAGGGCGGACGAGTCGAGCCAGACGGAGTGCAGGTCGTTGCTCACGAGGACGACCGGCACGTCACCGGCCACCGAGTCGAGGAGCGCGCGGCTCGGAGCATCGGGCCAGAGGGCGTCCTGGAAGCCGTAGCCGACGAGGGTCCCGCCCGCCTCGACCGGCTTGACGCGGAGGCGCTCCCCCACGATCGAGGCCGCCTCGGCGGCGGACCGTGCCCGCGACAGGTCGAGTCGTCGGCGCACCAACGCCCACTGGTCCATGTGGACGTGGGAGTCCCAGAGGCCCGGGGCGAGCCAGCGGCCGTCGAGGTCGACCACCTCGGCACCGACGGGGGCGGGGCCGGACGCGAGGGCGACGACCCGGCCGCCGTCGAGCAGGACGTCCACGGGAGCGGGTCCGCCGCCGACCAGGCGGGCGCCCGTCAGGAGCGTGCGCCGCGCCTCCTCGGCCCGGGTTCCTGCGCCGACCGTCATCGGTCGCGCACCCGGCGCATCTCGGCGGCGAGCGCCGGCTGCGCGTAGTGCTCGCCGTGCTCGAGCTCGTCCACGATGCGGTCGACGACCTCGGGTGCCTTGTTCTGGCTCAGCTTGGCGCGGGCGTCGAACCGGGTCACGCGCAGCCGGATGCCGACGGTGCCCTTCGCGACCCGGCGAGAGCCCTCGTCGTCGAGGGTGAGGGTCGAGGGCTCGGGCATGACGCGCTCGAAGTGGTCGACGAGCTCGCCCAGCACGCGGAAGTTCTCGTCGTCCGAGAGGATCTCGGGGGTGCCCCAGAGGTGCGCCGTGACGTGGTTCCAGGTGGGGATGATCTGCTCGGCCGGGTACCAGCCGGGTGAGACGTAGCCGTGCGGGCCCTGGACGATCACCATGACCTCGTGCTCGCCCAGTTCGTGCGAGCGCTCGTCCGGACGACCGACGTGGCTGACGAGCACGATGGCCCCCGGGTCGGCGTCGTCCTGCTCGAGCACGACGGGGTAGTGCGACGCGACGAGACCGGCCGCCGTGTGCGACACGATCGTCGCCCACGGGTTCTCGTGGATCAGCCTCTTGACCTCGTCGACGTCGGACAGGACGAACGTGGGGGTGTGCCGCATGCGATCAAGTCTGGTCGGTCGGGCACCAGTACAGCTTGCGACCCGCGGCCATCTCCATCACGACGTTCGTCCCGCAGACCCGGCAGGGCAGACCCTCGCGGTGGTAGACCCAGTGCCGGTCGGCCCGGCTGCGCAGGGCCTTGGCGTGCTGGGACTTGGTGAGACCGTCCATGGTCATCATCTGGCCGAGCTCCACGCCGCTCTTGAGCAGCTTCGTCCAGTCTTTGTAGAGGGCGCGCAGCACCTCTTCGGGGACCTGGTTGCCGGGAGTGTGCGGGTCGAGCCGGGCCCGGAACAGCAGCTCGGCCCGGTAGATGTTGCCGATGCCGCTGACCACGCTCTGGTCCATCAGCAACAGGCCGATCGGGGTGCGCTTCTTGCCCGCGATCGACACGAAGCGGTCGGCGCCCTTCTTCGGCGAGTCGACGAGGGGGTCGGGACCGAGCTTGGAGATCGCCAGGTCGACCCCGGCCGCGTCGAGCACCTCGCACTTCGTCGGGCCACGGAGGTCGCCGACCGCGGTGTCGGTCAACAGCCGCACGCGCACCTGCCCGACGGGCTCGGGCGGGAACGAGTCGATGTCGTCCTCGGTCTTCTCCTGCTCGGCCATGCGCACGCGAGACCGGCGTGGCGCCCCGATGCTGGCCATCGAGTCCTCGCCGTCGTCGTCGGGGGCGTTCTCGGCCTTGCGGGTGGCCGCCCGGCGAGTCCGGGACTCGGCCATCGAATGGCCCGTGGCGATGGCGCCCGCGAAGTCCCACGCACCGTAGAGCCCGAGGTGCACGTGCAGCCACAGGCCGTTGTCGAACTCGAGGAACATCTGCTTGCCGACGGCCTTGGAGTCGACCATCGTGGCGCCGTCGAGCCTGGTCGCCCCGTCGGCGAACCGACCCTGGGGCGAACTCACCCGGACTCGGTGGCCGACGAAGCTCTGCTCGAACTGGTTGGCGATGCGGTGGACGGAATGGCCCTCGGGCACGGCGACACCTCTCTCGGTGGTCGATGGAACGGTCTCGGGCGTGACGCCGGAGACGACGGAGCGGCGAGGCCCCGGTCGGGGTCCCGCCGCTCTCGACGTTACGTCGTCAGTCGACCGGGTGACCGGCGATGGCGCCCGTGGTCTCGTACTCGCCGACCTGCGCGATGCGGCGCACGTGGCGTTCGTCGTGGCTGAACGGCTCGGCGACGAAGGCGTCGATGAACGCCAGGGCCTCGGCCTCGGTGTGCTGGCGCGCCCCGATCGCGATGACGTTCGCGTCGTTGTGCTGGCGGGCGAGCTTGGCGGTCGAGTCGTTCCAGACCAGGGCGGCACGGACGCCCTCGACCTTGTTCGCGGCGATCTGCTCGCCGTTGCCCGAGCCGCCGAAGACGACGCCCAGCGCCTCGTGGCCGGCACGCTGGTCGCGCACGGTCGCCCGGGCCGCCGCGATGCAGAACGACGGGTAGTCGTCGAGGGGCTCGTAGCTCGTCGGACCGTGGTCGGTCACGTCGTGGCCCGCGTCGGTGAGGTGCTGGATGACGGTCGTGCTGAAGTCGAGGCCGGCGTGATCGGTCGCCACGTGGATGCGCATGGAGACGATCCTACGACCGGCTCAGTCGAAGATCGGCCCGACCGTGCGCGTGCGCTTGATCTCGAAGAAGCCGGGGTACGAGGCCACGGCGACGACTCCGTCCCACAGCCGCAGCGCCTCCTCGCCCTTCGGCGCCGGAGAGATGACGGGGCCGAAGAAGGCGACGCCGTCGACCGAGATGACGGGCGTGCCGACGTCCTGGCCGACTCGGCCGATGCCGTCGAAGTGGCTGGCACGCATCTGCTCGTCGTACTCGTCGCCGTCCGCGTACCGCGCGAAGTCGGCGGGCAGTCCGACCTCGGCCACGGCACCGGCGATGACGACGTCGCCGTCCTTCTCGCCCTCGTGGTGGATGCGGGTGCCGAGGGCGTCGTAGAGCGGCTTGACGATCTGCTGACCGTGGAGTTCACCTGCGGCCGTGACGAGCCGCGTGTAGCGCAGCATGCGGGCGAAGTTCGCCTTGTACTCGTCGCTGACCTCGGCGTCCTCGTTGAGCACCGCGAGGCTCATCACGTGGAAGGTGACGTCGAGGTCACGGTGCTTCGCGACCTCGTCGACCCAGCGGCTGGTCATCCAGGCCCAAGGGCATGACGGGTCGAACCAGAAGTCGACGACGGTGTGGGACGCGGGAGCGGGGGTGTCGGTCATGCCCTCAGTCAACACCCCGGCGTCGTACAGCCGGTCTAGGCTTTCAGCGGACCACGAGTCCCCCCTCACCCCCAAGACGGATGGAGCCAGCGTGCCCGGAGAGAACCTCACCCGCGTCGAGGCGCAAGAGCGCAAGAACGTCGTCGACGTGCAGTCGTACGAGATCGCCCTCGACCTGACCCGCGGCGACGAGGTGTTCGGCAGCTCGACCACCGTGCGCTTCACCGCCACCCCCGGAGCGTCGACCTTCATCGACGCGCTCACCCGCACCGTGCACTCGGTGACCCTCAACGGCACCGCGCTCGACGTCGACGCGGTCTCCGACGGCGTGCGCATCCAGCTGGCCGAGCTGGCCGCCGAGAACGTGCTCGAGGTCGTCGCCGATGCCGAGTACACCAACACCGGCGAGGGCCTGCACCGGTTCGTCGACCCGGTCGACGGCGAGGTCTACCTCTACTCGCAGTTCGAGGTGCCCGACAGCCGCCGCGTCTTCGCGGTCTTCGAGCAGCCCGACCTCAAGGCGACGTTCCAATTCGCGGTCACCGCACCCACACGCTGGCAGGTCGTCAGCAACCAGCCCACGCCCGAACCCGTCGTCGACGGTGAGACCGGCACCTGGACCTTCTCGCCCACGCCCGTGCTCTCCAGCTACGTCACGGCGATCATCGCCGGCCCGTACGACGTGGTCCGCAGCGACCTCACCAGTTCCGACGGCCGCACGATCCCGCTCGGCATCTTCACGCGCCGATCCCTCACCGAGTACCTCGACGCCGACTACATCTTCGAGAAGACCCGTCAGGGCTTCGCCTACTACGAAGAGAAGTTCGACTACGCGTACCCCTTCGACAAGTACGACCAGCTCTTCGTGCCCGAGTTCAACGCCGGTGCCATGGAGAACGCGGGTGCCGTCACCTTCGTCGAGACCTACGTCTTCCGCAGCAAGGTGACCGACGCCATCAAGGAACGCCGCGTCGTCACGATCCTCCACGAGCTCGCGCACATGTGGTTCGGCGACCTCGTCACGATGAAGTGGTGGAACGACCTCTGGCTGAACGAGTCGTTCGCCGAGTGGGCCTCGACCATCTCGACCGCCGAGGCGACCGAGTGGACCGAGGCCTGGACCACCTTCCAGGCGATGGAGAAGAGCTGGGCCTACCGCCAGGACCAGCTGCCGTCGACGCACCCCGTCGTCGCCACGATCAACGACCTCGAGGACGTCCAGGTCAACTTCGACGGCATCACCTACGCCAAGGGCGGGTCGGTGCTCAAGCAGCTCGTCGCCTGGGTGGGCATCGACGCCTTCTACGCCGGCGTGGCCGCGTACTTCAAGAAGCACCACCACTCGAACACCGAGCTGAGCGACCTGCTCGTCGAACTCGAGGCCACCTCGGGCCGCGAGTTGACCAGCTGGTCGAAGCTCTGGCTCGAGACCGCGGGCGTCAACACGTTGCGTCCCGAGCTCGAGGTCGACGAGAACGGCGTGATCACCTCGTTCGCCGTGCTCCAGGAGGCAGCCGCCGACCACCCCACCATCCGCCCGCACCGCCTCGCCATCGGCCTCTACGCCCTGCAGGGCGACGCCCTGGTCCGCACCGACCGCGTCGAGATCGACGTGGACGGCACCCGTACCGAGGTCCCCGAGCTGGTCGGCCTGAACCGCGGCGACCTCGTGCTGATCAACGACGACGACCTCGCCTACGCGAAGATCCGACTCGACGAGGTGTCGCTCGCCACGGCCATCGCCCACCTCTCGAAGATCTCGAACCCGCTGGCCCGCGCCCTCGTCTGGGGCTCGGTCTGGGACGCGACGCGCGACGCCGAGACCTCGGCCTCGGACTACGTGCGTCTCGTGCTCGACAACATCGCGACCGAGACCGAGTCGACGACGATCCGCACCACGCTCTCACAGCTGCTGCAGACCGCCCGCAGCTACGTCGCCCCCGCGCGCCGCACCTCCACGATCACCGAGGTCGGCGACGGCCTCTGGGCCCTCGCCCAGGGTGCCGAGGCCGGGTCGGACGCCCAGTTCCAGTTCGTCACCTTCTTCGCCGCGATCGCGTCGACCGAGACCCACCGGGAGGCGCTGGCCGGCCTGCTCGACGGATCGCTCGCTCTCAAGGGCCTCACCGTCGACACCGACCTGCGCTGGCAGCTGCTCGAGGGCCTCGTGCTCGTCGGCGGTGCCGGTGAGGCCGAGATCGACGCCGCCCTCGCCGAGGACAACACGGCGAACGGCGCCCAGGCCGCCGCGCGGGCCCGCGCGACGATCGCGACCACCGAGGGCAAGCTCGCCGCCTTCGCGTCGGTCGTCGACAGCGCCGAGCAGCCCAACGCCATCGTCCGGGCGACGACCCTCGGGTTCCAGCACACGAACGACCCGGCGATCCTGCAGCCGCTCGTCGAGCGCTACTTCTCGTCCCTCACCGGCATCTGGGAGTCGCGCAGCTACCACATCGCCGACACCCTCGTCTCGGGGCTGTACCCGGCCGGCCTCGCCGACCAGGCCCTCGTCGACGCGTCGTACGCGTGGCTCGAGGCGAACCCCGAGACGCCGGCCCTGCGCCGCATCGTGAGCGAGAGCGTCGCGGGCGTCGAGCGGGCCCTGCGGGTGCAGGCGGTCGACCAGCAGTAGTCGTGCCCCGGGTCGCGCGACGACCCGACGACCGACCCGGACGGCGGGCCCTCTCACAGGGCCCGCCGTTCCGGCGTCCAGGCACCTCCCGGGTGGGGTTGCGGTGGCGTGCTTGACTTGTCGCTCATATGGACCTCCTCCTCGCTGCCGCCACCGACCCCGCCGCCCCGATCGCCTTCGACTGGGACGCCTTCTGGACGATGTGGCGCGTTCCCATCCGCATCGTGGCGATCCTGCTCGTCGCGGTGCTGTTGCGCGTCGCCCTGCACTTCACCATCCGGCGGGTCGTCGACCAGGTCGTGAACGGAATCAAGCGGAAGCAGAACGTCGACGACACGCAGGCCCTCATGGCCTCGCCGCTGCAGGCCGTCCGGGTCGTCCAGCGCACCCGCACGCTCGGCAGCGTGCTGAACAACGTGGTGACGGTCGTCGTCGCGGGCATCGCGCTCGTGTTGATCCTCGGCGAACTGAACTTCAACGCCGTCGCGATCGTCAGCGCGGCGGGCGTGGTCGGTGCCGGACTCGCGTTCGGCGCCCAGAACATCGTCAAGGACATGCTCAATGGCATCTTCATGGTCGCCGAAGACCAGCTGGGGGTGGGCGACGTCGTCGACGTCGGGCCCGCGGCCGGCGTCGTCGAGGCCGTCGGCATCCGCGTCACGCAGATCCGCGACGTGAACGGCGTGCTGTGGTTCGTCCGCAACGGCGAGATCCTGCGCGTGGGCAACATGTCGCAAGGCTGGACGCGCGTGGTCATCGACCTCGCCGTGCCGTACTCCGCCGACGTCGACCAGGTGCAGGACGCCATGTTGAACACCGCGAACGAGCTCGCCGCGATCCCGAAGTGGAGGCGCGCCATCATCGACCAGCCCGAGGTCTGGGGAATCCAGTCGATCGCCGAGGAGCACGTGGTCATCCGCATCGTCGCCAAGACACGGTCCGCCGACCGTGACAACGTCGACCGGGAGCTGCGGTCCCGTCTCAAGAAGACCCTGGATGCCATGGACATCGTGCTGCCCTCGCTGACGAGCGTCGTCCTCACCGGCTTCGACAGCGCCTCCTCGGTCCAGGGCGCCCGGGCGCCCCGCACGGCGCCGACGCCCCACGTGCCGCGGAGCAAGCGCAAATGACCGACCTGCCGCTGACGCCGCGCCCGTCCACCGCTCAGCCCGTGACTCCCCCGCCGTCGGCCGTGCCGGTCACCGTCCGGCGGGGCCTCGGTGACGACGCCGCCCAGGGCAACTTCTGGGAGCAGATCGGTGGGCGGCCGACCTTCGAGAAGTTGGTCCGCCGCTTCTACGAGGGCGTCCGGACCGACGAGGTGCTCTGGCCGATGTACCCGGAAGCGGATCTCGAGGGCGCGATCCAACGCTTGACGGGGTTCCTCGAGCAGTACTGGGGCGGCCCCACCACCTACAGCCAGGAGCGCGGGCACCCCCGCCTGCGCATGCGGCACATGCCGTTCCGGGTGACGCCCGAGGCACGTGACCACTGGCTGCAGCACATGCGGGTGGCCGTCGACGAACTCGAACTCGCTCCGCTCGACGACGCGATGCTCTGGGGCTACCTGGATCGCGCCGCGCAGGCCATGGTCAACACGTTCGAGCGCTGACCGCCCACCGCCGGGCTGCCCGCCTCGGACCGCCCACCGCCGGGCCGATCGTCAGAGCAGGGACGATCGCCGCTTGACGAGCACGTGGCCCTTGGGCGTCGTGAGGCGGGTCCAGGTGCCGGTCTCGAACACGGCGACCTCGTCCTCGCCGTCGAGGAATCCCAGGCTGAGGGCACCGAAGCCGGCTCCGGCGGGAACCCCCTCGGCACCCTCGACGGGGGCCGACCACACGTCGGCTCGCACCCGGTGCACGATCTGCTCACCGGTGCCCGTAGGGATCGCCTCGGCGACGCGGGCGATTCCGGCCTCGGCGGTCGATCGGAGGCGGTCGGCCTCGATCGGGCCGAGTCGCGTCCAGCCCCCGCGCGGCGGCGAGATCGCTGCCCAGGTCACGGTGTTGACCGTGGCGGGCACGGACACGGTGACCGCAGCGGTCGGGTCGACGACGTCGTTCTGCAGGCGTACGAGGCGCTCCTTCAGCGACCGGACCGGGACCACGGCGTCGAACTCGGGGCGGTCGTCGAGTTGAAAGGTGCGGAGCCCCAGCACGGTAGGGCTCGAGTCGAGCAGACCCATCGGGTAGAACACGGCGACGTAGACGGCCAGGACACCGGAGCCGGCGATGAGCCGGACCGAGCCGTCCTCCACCCGGCCCGCACGCCCGAGATAGGTCGCGAGATCGCTGAGGGACAGGGAGTCGGGGAGGGTGAATGCGTCGTTCATCGGCCCCCTAAACTACATCGCGTGACCGACGATCCGCTGCAGAGCCTGCTGTCCACCCTCGACCTCTCGCCGGCGGGCAACGTCGGTGGTCAGGACGTCTTCACGGGTGGGTCACAGCCCGAGCCGCTCGGTCGCGTGTTCGGCGGCCAGGTCGCCGCGCAGGCCCTCGTCGCCGCCCAGCGCACCGTCGGCGGCGGACGCGACGTCCACTCGCTGCATTCGTACTTCCTGCGGCCCGGCGACCTCACCATCCCCATCACGTTCACGGTCGACCGCATCCACGACGGCCGGTCGTTCGCGACCCGTCGCACCCAGGCGTCGCAGGACGGCGTGCCGATCTTCTCGATGATCGCGTCCTTCCAGACCCCCGACGAGGGGCTCGACCACCAGGTCGACATGCCCTCCGGCCTGCCCGATCCCGAGGACGTACCGAGCGACGCCGAGTTGCTGTCCGCGGTCGACAACCCCGTCGCCCAGTCGTGGGCCCGGCGGCCGTTCGACATGCGCCACGTGCCGTCGCCGGTCTTCTTCAGCGTCGAGGGCGACCACGTCGCGCACCAGGCCGTCTGGCTCAAGGCCACCGGCCCTCTGCCCGACGACGCCGACCTGCACCGCGCCGCCCTGCTGTACGCGAGCGACTACACGCTCCTCGAACCGATCTACCGCCGTCACGGCGTCGCGTTCGTCACCCCCGGGCTCAAGGCCGCGAGCCTCGACCACGCCATGTGGTGGCACCGTCCCGCCCGCGTCGACGAATGGCTTCTCTACGTGCAAGAGAGCCCCAATGCGGTGGGCGGACGTGGCCTCTCGCTCGGGCGCATCTACGACCGCGCGGGCACTCTCGTGGCGAGCGTCGCACAAGAGGGCATGGTGCGGGTGCCGCGAGGCTGACCCGCCACGTTCCTGGTCAGCGCCGGCGGAAGGCCAGGGGTTCTTCGACGAACGGCGACCAGGCGTCGCGCTCGACGTCGGAGATGCGCCGGGGCTGATTCGTCGCCGAGTCGACCAGCACGATGGTGGTGGCGGCCTTCGTGAACAGCGTCCGGGGCTCGACGCCCTCGGGCGACCAGACCTCGTAGCAGACCTCGAGGCTCGCCCCGCCGAGTCGCCCGACCCAGATCTGCACGTCGAGCGGGGCCCGCAGGTACGGGATGGGGACGAGGTACTCGAGCTCCTGCCGGGCGATGAGCGTCATCGTCGCGGCGTTCGGACTGCCGTCGAGGACGGCGGCCGAGGACCGTTCGTCGATCGCCCCGTCGGCAGACCAGAACGCGTCGATGCGCGCCTCCTCGAGGAGGCGCAGCATCGACGCGTTGTTCACGTGACGGTACCCGTCGAGATCGCTCCAGCGGACTCGGGTCGGCACGTGCAGGCGGGTCATGACGGTGCGGTGCCGGTCAGTCGCGCGTGAGCTTGCGGTACGTGGCCGAACTCGGCTTCGCCGCGTCGGCGCCGAGGCGCTCGACCTTGTTCTCTTCGTACGCCTCGAAGTTGCCCTCGAACCAGTACCAGTTGGGCGTGCCGTCGTCGTTCAGGCCCTCCCACGAGAGGATGTGCGTGGCGATCCGATCGAGGAACCACCGGTCGTGTGTGATGACCACGGCGCAGCCGGGGAACTCGAGGAGCGCGTTCTCGAGGCTGCCCAGCGTCTCGACGTCGAGGTCGTTGGTGGGCTCGTCGAGCAGGAGGAGGTTGCCGCCCTGCTTGAGCGTCAGCGCCAGGTTGAGGCGGTTGCGCTCACCACCCGACAGCACGCCGGCCTTCTTCTGCTGGTCGGGACCCTTGAAGCCGAACTGCGACACGTAGGCCCGCGACGGGATCTCGGTCTTGCCGACCTGGATGTAGTCGTGCCCCTCGGAGACGACCTCCCACAGGTTCTTGTTGGGGTCGATGCCGCCACGGCTCTGGTCGACGTACGAGATGTCGACCGTCTCGCCGACCTTGAGCTCGCCACCGTCGAGCGGCTCGAGCCCGACGACCGTCTTGAAGAGGGTGGTCTTGCCGACGCCGTTCGGCCCGATGACGCCGACGATGCCGTTGCGGGGCAGCGTGAACGACAGGTCGTCGATGAGCACACGCTCGCCGAACGACTTGTGGAGCTTCTTGGCGTCGATGACCTGTGAGCCGAGACGCGGGCCCACGGGGATCACGATCTCTTCGAAGTCCAAGGTGCGCGTGCGCTCGGCCTCGTTCGCCATCTCTTCGTAGCGCGCCAGACGTGCCTTCGACTTCGCCTGACGGCCCTTGGCGTTGCTCCGGACCCACTCGAGCTCGGACGCGAGGCGCTTGGCGAGCTTGGCGTCCTTCTTGCCCTGGACCTGGAGGCGCTCGCCCTTCTTCTCGAGGTAGGTCGAGTAGTTGCCCTCGTAGGGGTAGAGGCGGCCGCGGTCGACCTCGGCGATCCACTCGGCGACGTGGTCGAGGAAGTACCGGTCGTGGGTCACGGCGAGCACGGCGCCGGGGTACTTGCTGAGGTGCTGCTCGAGCCAGAGCACGCTCTCGGCGTCGAGGTGGTTGGTGGGCTCGTCGAGGAGCAGCAGGTCGGGCTTCTGCAGCAGCAGCTTGCACAGCGCGACGCGACGCTTCTCACCACCGGAGAGGTTCGCGACCTCGGCATCGCCCGGAGGCGTGCGCAGGGCCGACATGGCCTGCTCGAGCTGGGAGTCGAGGTCCCAGGCGTCGGCGGCGTCGATCTCTTCTTGGAGGGTGCCCATCTCGGCGAGCAACGCGTCGAAGTCGGCGTCGGGCTCGGCCATGGCGGCCGAGACCTCGTTGAAGCGGTCGAGCTTCTGCTTGATCGGCCCCACGCCCTCTTGCACGTTCTCGAGGACGGTCTTGGTCTCGTCGAGTTCGGGCTCTTGCATCAGGATGCCGACCGAGTAGCCGGGGCTGAGCTTCGCCTCGCCGTTGCTGGGGGTGTCGAGCCCCGCCATGATCTTGAGGATCGTCGACTTGCCGGCGCCGTTCGGCCCCACGACACCGATCTTCGCCCCCGGGATGAACGACATGGTGACGTCGTCGAGGATCAGCTTGTCGCCGACCGCCTTGCGGGCGCGCACCATCGAGTAAATGTATTCGGCCATGGCAGCGAGTCTATCGGGCGGGGCCCCGCCCCCGACGTCACCAGTCGATGGCTCGGGTCGACCCGACGAGGCAGGCGCCCGTGCCGAGGACCGGCGCCGTCTGGCTGCTGTAGCCCGCGCCCGAGACCTGCCCGATCAGGCAGTCCTGACCCCAGAGCACCGAGAACTGCACGCTGTCGGCGTCGCGGCCGATCGAGGTCGTGTCGGCGGTGACCTGCATCGTCGACTTGTCGAAGCCTGCGGCCACCAGCGCGTCGACGACGGCGCGCCCACCCGGGCGGGCGTTCGCCGCGACGGTCGCGGCGTTCACCTCGTCGAAGTGGGCCAGCGCCTCGGCCGTCGTGGACGTGGAGGAGAACGGCGGGGCGTCCGTCGACGGGGCGACGGACGACGTCGTCGGTGACGGCTCGGGCGACGAGGTGCACCCCACGAGGGGGATCGCCACGGCCAGCACGATCGCGGCGATCGCCAGGCCGCGTGGAGGTCTCGAACCGGTCACGGGGGCCCTTCGTCGCTGGCGGCGGCCGCGGGTCGGCGAGCCGTGAGGAGTCTACGGCGTGCCGACCCACGGGCCCGGGACACGGGCGTCACCGGGGTGGTCAGAACGGGGCCGCCACCTCGTCCGCGCCGACGGCCGCGGGAGCACCCCAGTCCGCGCCGTCGTCGGGGACCGCCACCCGGTCGGGGTCCGACGACGCATCCGTCGCCGCACCGTCCGAGGGGCCTCCGTGACCGGTTCCGTGGTCCGCCTCCGTCTCGGGTGCCGAGCCGCTCTCGTCGGAGGCGACGGTCGGATCGCCCCCGCCCGCGGCCGGGGAGGAGCCCGCCGTGGCGGACGAAGCGGACGCCACCCGCCGTTCGAAGGTCGACCTGCCCCAGACGAGGTCGTGACCGACCGCGTCCGCGTCGACCTCCACCGTCATGCCGCTGCGCTCGCCCGACTCCCACGCGCGGATGCGGACGCGCCCCGTGACCACGACCCGCTGCCCCTTGCGGAGGCTGGCCAGCACGTTGTCGGCGAGCTGACGGAAGCACGTCACGGTGTACCAGTTGGTCTCGCCGTCGACCCACTCGCCCTTGACGCGGTCGTACCGTCGCTGCGTCGAGGCGAGTCGGAAGCTCGTGATGGAGAGGCCGGTCTGCGTGACGAGGGCCCGGGGGTCGGTCGCGATGATCCCTGTGAGGGTGATGGTGTCTGTCATGACGGGAGTCTCGCGGGGGCGAGGGACCCCCGGGACGGCACCCGCGCCTCCTTGTGGAGAAGGAGGCGCGGGGGCCGCCCGGGGGACGACACGACGACAGGTCGTCCGGGGACGACCGGGGACGATCGGGCCTCAGTGTTCGTGGAACTCCGGGTAGTCGGCGCCGGGCCCCAACGCCGCGAACAGGGCGCTCTTGGCCACGGCCAGGCTCGGGTAGACGCCGCCGTCGGCTCCCTTCGCGGACAGACGCACCGTGAAGCCGTCGTCTGTCCGCAGGATGGTCCCGACCGCGCCTGCCGGGCCCACGGCCACCCAGGTCTGTCGGTGCAAGGTGTTCTGGTCACTCATCGTCGAGCGCCCCTTTCCTCTTTCTCGGTCGGTCACACCGGGCGGCGTGACCCGTCTACGAGGCGAGCACGTACTTCGCGTACGACTTGCGGATCTTGGTGACCTTCGGCAGCGCGACGGCGGTGCAGTAGCCCTGGCCGGGGTTCTTGGCGAAGAAGTCCTGGTGGTGCTCCTCGGCGTCGTACCAGGTGGACAGCGGCTCGATCGTCGTGACGACACCGCCGCCCCAGGCCTCGGAGGCGCGGTCACGGGCCGCCTGGAAGAGCGCCTCCTGGTCGTGGTCGGCGGCGAACATCGCCGAGCGGTACTGGGTGCCGACGTCGGCGCCCTGCCGGTTCAGCTGACGCGGGTCGTGCAGGGTGAAGAAGACGTCGAGGACGACGTCGGCGGGGAGCTTCTCGGGGTCGAAGCCGACCGCGACGGCCTCGGCGTGACCCGTGCGGCCCGTGCAGACGTCGTCGTAGCTCGGCCGCTCGGTGTCTCCGCCGGTGTAACCCGAGACCACCTCGGTGACGCCGTCGAGGGTGCGGTAGACCGCGTCGAGGCACCAGAAGCACCCACCGGCCAGAACGAACGTCGTCATGCCCGTGAACCTACTCCCGAGCCGAGGGCCCGCCCTAGGCTGACCGCATGAGATCACCTTTCACGCCCTACGTCGCCGACGACGCACGGTACTCACGACTCGACTACGTCCGTACCGGCCGCAGCGGACTCCGGCTGCCCCGCATCTCCCTCGGCTTCTGGAACAACTTCGGCTCGGACCGGGGCCTCGAGACGCAGCGCGACATCGTGCTGCGCGCGTTCGACCGGGGGGTCACCCACTTCGACCTGGCGAACAACTACGGCCCGCCCTACGGCTCGGCCGAAGAACAGTTCGGTCGCATCGCCGCGGCGAACCTGCGCCCCTACCGCGACGAGATCGTGGTCTCGTCGAAGGCGGGCTACGACATGACCCCCGGGCCGTACGGCGACGGGGGGTCGCGCAAGTACCTGCTCAACTCGCTCGAGGCCAGCCTCGGGCGGCTCGGCATGGACCACGTCGACATCTTCTACTCGCACCGCCCCGACCCCGAGACCCCGATCGACGAGACGATGGGGGCGCTCGCGACGGCCGTCCGGCAGGGCAAGGCGCTCTACGCCGGCATCTCCAACTACGACCCGGCGCAGACCGAGGCCGCGATCGACGCCCTGGCCGCCGAGGGCGTGCCCCTGCTGATCCACCAGCCGCGGTACAACATGTTCGACCGCCGGCCCGAGCGAGGGCTCTTCGACACCCTCCTGACCCGCGGCGTCGGTTCGATCGTGTTCTCGCCCCTGGCCGGGGGCCTCCTGACGAACCGCTACCTCTCGGGCAGTGCTCCCGCGGGTTCGCGCGCTGCCGAGGGCCGGTGGTTCTCCGAGAACGCCCTCGACGAGACCTACCTCTCCCGCGTCCGCGGCCTGAACGAGATCGCGGAGGCGCGGGGCCAGTCGCTCGCGCAGCTCTCGCTCACCTGGGTGCTGCGCCAACCCGCCGTGACCAGCGCCCTCATCGGCGCCTCGTCGGTGGCCCAGCTGGACGACAGCCTCGACGCGCTCGACGGTGCCGAGCTGACCGAGGACGAGCTCGCGGCGATCGAGCCGCTGGCGGTCGACGGCACCGGCCGCTGACCGGACGGCGCGGTGCCGACGGGGCACCGCGCCCTCCAGGCGTCCGACGCGTCCGACGTGTCCGAGGTGTCCGAGGTGTCCGACGTCGATGTCGGTGGTCGCCCCTAGCGTCAGGGGTGTTCTCGACAGCATCGGCCGGATGACCTCAGGAGCACCTCATGACCAGCAGCACCCTCGACCACGCGATCGTCCCGCCTGCGCCGCACGCTCACGCGGGCGTTCCCCTCCCCTCCCTGCGCTCGACCCGGGGCGGCCTACAGCTCGTCCAGGTGCACGACGACCTCGCCCGGGTGACCCGACCCGGTGGCGAGATCGTGGGCTACGTCGAGCGCTTCGACGACCCGCAGGGTGATCGCTACCGCGCCAAGCGGTTCCTGCCCCGTCAGCGTCGGTTCGTCGAGATCGGCGAGTTCTGGAGTCGCGACGACGCCACCGACTGCTTCCGGTTCGCCTGATCCCGACGCCTCCGCCGGAGCACCGTGACGGCGTCCCCGACGGCGGGCTCGACAGCATGTCGCAGCCATGCAACCTTCGACCTCGGCTGTAGTGTTCGCCCCATGCAGTGGTGGAACGATCTCGTCGAATGGCTCTCTTCGGACAACGGGTGGCGTGTCGTCACCGATGCGGTGATCCCCTTCGTCGCCATCGTCGTGGCAGGCATCGTCGCAGCCCTCATCGGCCGGGCGAGCACGCGGCGGGTCGTGTCGTTGCACGAGGACGAGGCGAAAGCGGCGGCGGTCGCGGCCCTCGTCTCGGCGGCCCGCAAGGGTGCCGTCTACAGCTCGCTCGGAGTCGAGGAGCGCGCCTATGCCGATCACCTCGGCCACGAAGCCGACGTCCGACTGCGGCTGTCGCCCGCGACCGGCAGCACCCTCGCCGCCGACTGGGCGGCTCACGAACTGGCCGAGATCAAGCGCAATTCGGCGTCCTTCAGCTTCCAGTCCGAGCAGACGCTGGGTGAACTCCGCGACCGCCTCGTCGAGTGGCAGAACCGCCCCGGGCGGGCCAAGAAGCTCTTCCGCGACGATCTCGCCCGCTGGAAGTACGAAGAAGCCGACGTCGACCGAGACACGGCCGCGAAGCAGAAGGCCTGGGAGGCCGAGCAGCGGGCTGCGGCGGCGACCGAGCAGCGTCGTGCCGAGGCCTCCGCGCCTTCGGGTGCCGCACCCTCGGCAGCGCTCCGCCCCGCGGCCCTCGACGATGCCCCGATTCGCGGTGGCGACGAGGCCTACCGGGCACCGACGGCTCCCGCCCCGCTGGCCGGACCATCGCCGGTGTCCGCGCCCGAGGCACCGGCGGTCACGCCGGGTGACGCGAGCCACGACGACACCCGCGACGATGCGATGGACGACGAGCGTTTCGAGCAGCCGGTCAGTGCGAGCCAGGTCCGACGCCGGACGACACCCGAACGCGCGGACGACTGACCCGGCGAACGAACGACCACGCGCCCCCGACCTCGGTCGGGGGCGCGTCGTCGTGCGGGGGGGGTGTCGCGTGGTGCCCCCGGCAGCCAGCGTCATCAACACCGTGAACCTGCGACCAAGAGATGAGAAGCACCGCGTAGATCATGGGCTGCGTGGTGCCCCCGGCAGGAATCGAACCTGCGACCAAGAGACGAGAAGCACCGCGTAGATCATGGGTGGCGTGGTGCCCCCGGCAGGAATCGAACCTGCGACCAAGAGATTAGAAGGCTCCTGCTCTATCCGCTGAGCTACGGGGGCGAACCCGACCACGATACCGTGCCCGCTCCTCCGTCCCGGTAGCGGTCCAGCCACGCTCCGCACCGCGTTTCGTGCACCGCGCCCCGACTAGTCGCGGTGCGGTGCACGAAACGCGGTGTCTCGCGCGCCCCGGAGGTGCGGGACGGCCGGGCGGAGCGGTGGCGACGTCCGGTCGGTCAGCTGGTCAGGTCGTACAGCGTGACCCCGTCGACCTCGGTCGAGGAGAAGTTCGCCTCGACCCAGGCCGCGATCTCGCTCGAGGAGGAGCTGCCGCCGTTCGACTGCCCGACGGTACCTCCGACGAACCAGTGGATCTGCCCGTCGGCGACGTACTGCTCGAACTGCGCGAGGGTCGGTGACGGGTCGCTGCCGTTGAACCCCCCGACCGCCATGACCGGGTCGCCCGTCGCGAGCTGGTAGCCCGCCGCGCTGTTCGACCCGACGGCCGCGGCGACCCAGGTGTACCGGTCCGCGTCCGCACCGACCACGGCAGCGAGCTCGTCGCTGACCGAGCCCGAGCCGAGCAGCGAGCCGGCTCCGCCCCCGCCACCGGGGAGTCCGCGCGTGGCCGTACCCGCGCCTCCTGCGGTTCCGGCCCCGGTGCCGGTGCCGGTGCCCGCTCCCCCGCCGGTGCCGCCCGGCAGCTGCGGGGGCGTTCCGCCAGCCGCGCCACCGGGCCCGCCACCAGCGGCCCCGCCGCGACCGCCGAAGCCGCCCGCGCCGCCCGCGCCACCACCGCCGAACCCGCCCGTGCCGCCCGACACGGTCGGCCCGGCCGTGACGATCGAACCGGTGTGGGCCGTCGACACGGTCTCGACCGAGTAGGCCGCCGGAGCCAGCAGGCCGCCCGTGAGCAGCACGGCGAGGGTCGCCGCCGTGAGCGCTCGGCCCCGTCGCGGCAGCAGCACGAGCACGGCGCCCACGACGGCGAGCGTGACGACGACGTACCGGAGCCACGGCTGCCAGGACTCCGCCCGACCGAGCAGCACCCAGGCCCAGACGCCCGTGAGCAGAGCCGACGCCGCCAGCACGATCCGCACCCACGACCGGGCCCGTCGTCGCCACAACACGTCGGCCGCAGCCCCGAGGGTGACCGCGATGGCCGGGGCGAGCGCCACCGTGTAGTACGCGTGGAAGATGCCCGACATGAAGCTGAAGACGAGGGCGGTCAGCACCGTCCAGCCCCCGAACAGCAGCAGGGTCGCCCGACGGGCCGAGGTCCGGTGTCGCCAGCCGAGCAGCACGAGTGCCGAGACGCCGATCACGAGGGCGGCGGGAAGCAACCAGGTGATCTGGCCCCCGAACTCGCCCGTGAAGAGCCGGGTGATGCCGGTCTCGCCCCACATGCCTGTCGTGGCGGCACCGGTGCCGCCGCCCCCGCCCGTCACGCTGCCGGTCTCGTCACCCGTGAGCCGTCCGAGGCCGTTGTAGCCGAAGGTCAACTCGAGGAACGAGTTGGTCTGCGAGCCGCCGACGTACGGCCGCATGCGCGCGGGCACCAGCTCGACGAGGGCGACCCACCAGCCGGCCGACACCACGACCGCACCGAGCGCGGCCAGCAGGTGCAGCACCCGCTTGCGCAGCAGGACGGGCGCCGCGACGAGGTACACCCCGGCCAGTACGGGCAGGATGACGAACGCCTGCAGTTGCTTGGTCAGGAAGCCGAAGCCGATCGCCACGCCGGCCCAGACGACCCAGCGGACGCGGCCCGTCTCGACGCCGCGCAGCGTCAGGTACGTGGCGAGGGTCAGCAGCAGCACGAGCAGCGCGTCGGGGTTGTTGAAGCGGAACATCAACACGGCGACCGGGGTCAGGGCGAGGACTCCACCGGCGACGAACGCGGCGACGCCCGAGAAGTGCCGCCGCACCGTGGCCCAGACGAGTCCGACGGTCGCGACGCCCATCAGGGCCTCGGGCAGCAGGATGCTGAACGACGACAGTCCGAACACCCGGACCGACAACGCCATGACCCACAGGCTCGCGGGCGGCTTGTCGACCGTGATCGAGTTCGCGGCGTCGGACGAGCCGTAGAGGAACGCCTCCCAGTTCTGCGAACCGGCCTGCACCGCGGCCGAGTAGAACGAATTCGCCCAGCCGTTCGCCGACAGGTTCACCAGGTAGAGAGCCCCCGTGGCGACCAGCAGCGCGAGGAACGCCGGTCGCTCCCACCGTGCCGCGTCCTCACGCCCGCGCACCAGGCGACGAGCGAGCGGACGGAGGCGCGGGCCGGCCGACCCGGACGGCGAGCGTCGATCGGTCAGCGGCACCGGCGTCGTCCCGGCGCTCATCGACCGACCACCGTGACGTCGTCGTCGCCGGCCACGGCGGCGACGCGGGTGGCGAGGTCGGACACGGGGTCGGCGACACCGACCCGCTCGTCGGCCGGTCCCGGCGTCACGTGCGTCGCCTCCGACCGGAACACCCAGACGCGCAGGAGCACGAAGCGCAGGACGGTCGCGACGAGGTTCGCGGCCGTCAAGACCAGCAGCTCGGCCTGCGCGTCGGCCGCGGGAGCCGCGGCGTGCAGCACGACGAGCGACCCCGAGGTCAGCGCCCAGGCGAGGACGAAGACCATCAGCCCTTGCAGTTGGTGTCGCGCCACGCCCGACGCCCCCCGTACCCCGAACGTGAACCGCCGGTTGGCGGCCGTGTTGACCACGGCCGTGACGAGCAACGACACGAAATTCGCCGCCTGGGCCGGCATCACCTGCTGCGCGCCGAGGTAGAGCAGCGCGTACGCGGCGGTCGAGGCGACCCCGACGACGCCGAACCGCACGACCTGCGAGAAGAACGTCGGAGGCGCGGGCGGCTCGAACGGACGCCTCCCGATCGCGTCGTACACCGCCTGGACCGGGATCGCGCCCCGGGCGATGCCCGTGCCCACGCGCAGCATCCCCTTGAGGTCGGCGGCGGCCGTGGAGACGATGTCGACCGAGCTGTCGGGGTCGTCGACCCAGTCGACCGGCACCTCGTGGATGCGCAGGCCCGAGCGCTCGGCGAGGATCAGCAGTTCGGTGTCGAAGAACCACCCGGTGTCCTCGACGAGGGGCAGCAGTCGCTCGGCGGCCTCGCGCCGGATCGCCTTGAAGCCGCACTGGGCGTCGCTGAACCCGACCCCCATCGTGCGACGCAGCAGGAAGTTGTAGCTGCGCGAGACGAATTCCCGCGTGCCGCCGCGCACGACCCGCGACGACCGGCTCAACCGGGTGCCGATCGCGAGGTCGGAGTGGCCGGAGAGCAACGGTGCGACGAGCGGACCGAGCGCAGAGAGGTCGGTGGAGAGGTCTTCGTCGAGGTAGACCAGCACGTCGGCGGGCGAGGCCGCCCAGACCTGCTTGAGGGCACGGCCTCGGCCCTTCTCGGCGAGGTGGACGGCGGTCACGCACCGCAGGCGTCGGGCGAGGTCGTCGGCGAGGGCCGGCGTGCCGTCGGTGCTGGCGTTGTCGGCCACGGTGATGCGCCAGGTCTCGGTGACGTGGCGGGTCAGATGGTCATGGAGGCTCGTGATGCTGGCCTCGAGGGTGGCAGCCTCGTCGAAGACGGGCACCACGATGTCGAGACGCAGGATGTCGGTGTCAGGCATGGGACCACGATCGGTCGCCACGCCATCAGCGGCCTCGCATCAGTCGATGGCGACGCCGCGGAGATCCTATGAGCCTCCCATGACGGGGGTCCCGCGATCAGATCGCGAGGGACAGGGCCCCGAGCAGGCGGTCCAACGTCGGCACGCCCGGTGAGCGGAAGACCACCTCGCCGTCGTCCCGCGTGACCACGATGGTGGGCGTGCTGCGGACGTCGCGCCGTTCGGCGTCGGCGGGCCGGGCGGCGACGTCGGCCTCGTCGACGACGAGCGAGGGCACGAGGCCTTTCGCCTCGGCGACGACCGCCCTGGCCGCGTGGCAGGGACCGCAGAAGGCCGACGTGTAGAGCTCGAGCATCATGCCGGGGACAACGAGGAGGCGCGGGGGAATCTTCCCCCGCGCCTCCTGCGGTCTGGTGAGTCGGTGCGGCCGAGGCCGCCGACGTCAGTTGTCGCGGTCGTCGTTTCGGTCTTCCGGGTCGACGACGGGGTCGCTGTCCTTCGCGTCGAGCGAGTAGTGGACCTGCAGTTGTTCGCCGACCATCTTGGCCTCGGTGGCGGTGTAGACGATGCCGGTCTCCATGCCGTCGACCAACACGAAATCGGTGATCTGCTCGTCGTACGAGCCGTCGGTGCTGATGCGGGTGTCGGTGGAGCCGTCGCTCGGACCGCCGTCGAAGAAGACGACGTACTCGGAACCCTCGGCCACGGTGGGCTTGCTGTCTGTCATGTCCACAGGTCTACCAGGAGGCACGGAGTCGGCGCCCAGCTTCGTTAGGCGAAACCGCATAGCCAAGCTATATAGCTTGGCTATACACTTGAGGGATGACTCCCCAGCCGACAGACATCTTGGAGTCCCTCCTGACGTCGACCCATCGCCTGACGCGCATCGCCGCGCAGGAGACCGGCCGCACCACCTCACCCGCCGTGTGGCGCACGCTCTCGATCCTGACGACCGACGGCGAGCTCCGCGTCGGAGACCTCGCCCGGGCCAGCCGCGTGTCGCAGCCCACCATGACCAAGCTCCTCCGGGGCCTCGCCGAGGACGAGCTCGTCAAGCGCATCGCCGACACCGACGACTCCCGGGCGTGGCTCATCGCCATCACCGACAAGGGCACGGCGGCGCTCGTCGAGTGGCGGGGGCAACTCGCCGACTCGCTCGGCGGCCTCTTCGCCGACCTGGACGACGACGAGTGGGCCGTGCTCGAGCACGCCACCCGCCTCCTGGCGTCACGGGTCGGCCATCGCGCCGCCGGCCACGCCGACGTCCACTCCGACGCCGAGGCGGTGTTCGCGTGAGCGCCTCTGCCTCGAGCCCTTCTTCCTCGTCCGGCGCCGCGCACGGTGCCGGGCCGAGCATCCTGAAGCAGCCGACCGCCGTGTGGGCCATCGCCTTCGCCTGCGTCGTCGCCTTCATGGGCATCGGGCTCGTCGACCCGATCCTCCCCGCCATCGCCGAGTCGCTGAAGGCCAGCCCGACCCAGACCGAACTGCTCTTCACGAGCTACCTCGCCGTCACGGGCGTGGCGATGTTCTTCACCAGCTGGGTGTCGAGTCGACTCGGCGCCAAGCGCACCCTGCTGATCGGGCTCGCCCTGATCGTGCTCTTCGCCCTGCTCGCCGCCACCAGTGGCGACGTCTGGTCGATCATCGGCTTCCGTGCCGGCTGGGGGCTCGGCAACGCCCTGTTCATCTCGACCGCCCTCGCGACGATCGTGGGCGCGGCATCCGGCGGCACGGCCTCGGCGATCATCCTCTACGAGGCGGCCCTCGGACTCGGCATCGCCATCGGCCCCCTGATCGGCGGCCTGCTCGGCTCGGTCAGCTGGCGCGGCCCGTTCTTCGGCGTCACCACCCTGATGGCGATCGCCTTCATCGCGATCGTGCTGTTCCTCAAGGGCGACGCCATGGAGAAACCCACGCCCACGACGCTGTCGGCCCCGTTCCGCGCCCTGGGTCGCCCGGCCCTCGGCGCCCTCGCGGCGACCGCCCTCTTCTACAACATCGGATTCTTCGTCCTGCTCGCGTACACGCCGTATCCGCTGGGCTTCGGGGCTCTCGGCATCGGGTTCACCTTCTTCGGCTGGGGCGTCGGCCTCGCGATCACCTCGGTCTGGGTCGCCCCGCTGCTGACCGCACGCCTGCGTCGGACGACCGTGCTGCGCATCGCACTCCCCCTGCTCGCGCTCGACCTCGTCGCCGCCGCGGTCGTCGTCCGGACGCCGGCCGCCCTCGTGGTCTGCGTGGTGGTCGGCGGCCTGGTGCTCGGCGTGCTCAACACGGTGCTGACCGAGTCCGTCATGGAGGCGACCGACCTGCCCCGCTCGGTGGCGTCCAGCGCCTACTCGGGCGTGCGCTTCCTCGGCGGCGCCGTGGCCCCGCCCGTCGCGACGCTGCTCGCCGACACCATCGATCCGAGTGCCGCCTACGTGTTCGCCGCCGCGAGCGTCGCCGTCGCCTTCGTCGTCGTGGTCGCCGCCCGCGGGGCCCTGCGCCGCGTCGACGACGGCCCCGAACCGGCTCGTGTCGAAGCCGAGGCCATCGGAGCCGGCGAGGCGATCTGACCGGACCGCACCGCGCCTCCTGCCCTGGTCCCGTGCAGGAGGCGCGGTGCCGGAAGGGCACCGGACTAGACTCGCGGAATGGCTACGAGCAACGACCGACTGGTCTGGATCGACTGCGAGATGACCGGGCTCGACCTCTCGGTCGACGAACTGGTCGAGGTGGCCGTGGTCGTGACCGACTTCGACCTGAAGCCCGTGCACCCCGGCTTCGCCATCGTCATCAAGCCGGACCAGTCCGCCCTCGACAACATGGGCGAGTTCGTCACCGAGATGCACCGCTCGTCCGGCCTCATCGACGAGATCCCGGACGGCGTCAGCCTCGCCGAGGCCGAGTTCGAGGTGCTCGAGTACATCCTGAAGTACGTGCCCACCGAGCAGCACGCGCCCCTCGCCGGCAACACCATCGGCACGGACCGCGCCTTCCTCGCCAAGTACATGCCGCGCGTCGACGGCCACCTGCACTACCGCAGCGTCGACGTGTCCTCGATCAAGGAGCTGGCCCGCCGCTGGTTCCCCCGCGTGTACTTCAACGCTCCGCAGAAACACGGCGGACACCGGGCCCTGGCCGACATCCTCGAATCCATCCGCGAACTCGAGTACTACCGCCGTGCCGGATTCGTCGCCGACCCGGGTCCCACCACCGAGGACGTCCAGGCGATCTCGAAGGCCGTCGTGGACGAATGGGCCCCCCGGCTGTAGTAGAGTCTTCTCGTTGCGATCGCCTCGGCAGTCGACAGCATCGTCGGAAACGACACATGGTGGGTATAGCTCAGCTGGTAGAGCGCCTGGTTGTGGTCTAGGAGGCCGCGGGTTCAAGCCCCGTTACTCACCCAAATGAAATCCCCTGCCCTCCGATGGGCAGGGGATTTTTTGGGTTCTGGGGCCTTCTGGTCTCGGATGCGCGAGCGCATCCGAGACGTCGAGGGTCAGGACTTCGCTGCGCTCGTCACGTTCAGGGCGGTGCGATGGCGACTCAGCTTCACTCGTCGGCTCAGGGGGCCAGGACGTCGGCGTGGGAGGGTCGTGACGTGGACGACGAACGACCGGCAGCAGGCATCGACCCGGCGGAGGTGAGCGCGGAGGCGTTCGACGCGATGGTGGTCGACCAACTCGATCTGCTGCCCGACGACATGGTCGACGGGCTCGACAACGTCGTGTTCGTCACGGAAGACCGCCCCGAGGACGGCACGCTCGACCTGCTCGGCCTCTACGACGGCGTCGCCCTGACCGAGCGTGGACAGTACGGCTTCGGCGAACTACCCGACCGGATCATCCTCTACCGCGAACCGCACCTCGCCGCCGTGGACGACCTCGACCAGCTCGCCGACGAGATCCACGTCACGCTCGTCCACGAGATCGCCCACTTCTACGGGATCGACGACCACCAACTGCACGAACTCGGCTGGGCCTGACGGAGGCCGCCGTCAGCCGATGATCTGGTAGGTGAACCGGTAGGCGTCGGCCGGGAGGCCCTCCTCGAGGTCACCGACCATCTCGACGTCGAAGGCGTCGGGTCGCGAGACGACGAAGAACTGGGCCGACGCAGCCGTGTTCGACGCCGGACAGATCGAGACCACCGGCGCCGTGGTGAAGGGCTTCGAATAGCGGACCCGCACCTGCGTGCCGGGACGACGGGCCCGACCCGAACCGAAGCCGACCGTTCCCCTCAGATCGGAACCCGACAGGGTGGGAACCGGGGCGCCGTCGCCGTTCCGCCCCATGGCCGACGCCACGGGCGAGGGGCCACCGAGGGCACCCAGCAACCGACGTCCGACCGCGAGGTCGCCACCCCAGGCCCAGAGCGGCCGAGCCTCGACCTCTCGTCGGTCGACGACGTCGACGGCCGAGCCGGTCGTGGCGATCCGTGTCGTCGGATCGACGGCGAACCGCGAGCCGTACCCCTCCCCCAACTCGACCCCTGCCTGCGTGAAGCGACCGAGACGGGTGCCCACCAGGGCGAAGTCGTCGCCCTTGGTCAGCCGCACCAGCACGGTCGACGCTCCGACCTGGGCAGGGTCCGCGCCGAGCAGGGCACCGCCGAGCAGTCGGATGCCGCCGTCGATGTCGACGCCACGACGTCGCCTCTCGTCGTGCTCGATCAGGGGACCCGGGCCACCGTAGATCGTCGGGGCGACGAACTCGATCTGCCGGACGTTGCCGATGCGCACGGTCGCGTCACCGCCCGATCCAGCCCGCTGCAACGTCTCGATGTGCGGGGCGATCAGCCTCACGAACTCGACGAAGTACTCGGCGGTCGAACCCCAGGCGAGATCGAGGGCGACGTTCGCACTGCCCTCGATGTGCAGGTTCACGCAGGTGAACGTGTTCGTGTTCGACCCACCCGACGCCGGTGACCGCACGACGACCGCGGCCGCGTCGGCCGACCCGCAGTTGTTGACGAAGAGGTCCGACCAGAGGTTGTTGTTGACGCGCTCGACGAGGAGGGCCGTTCCGGCCACGCCGGCCAACTGCACCCTGTCGAAGCGCGACTCGAACCCGTTCACGACCTGGACGAGGGGTGCCGCCGAGCCGTTGCCCTGCAGGGTCAGCCCCTCGAGCGTGACACCGTTCCCGTCGACGACGACCATCGGCCTCGTCGAACGGGCGAGGTGCCGGATGGTGACGCCACCGTCGGTCGAGGCCCCGTAGCGACTGACATCGGCCCCCGTGCCCTGGATCGAGACCAACAGGGGCACCGTGACGGAGTCGACGACGTAGGTGCCCGCCGGGACGAGCACACGCCCCCGGACCACCCTGGCCGCCTCGACGGCCGCGGCGAAGGCGGCGGTGTCGTCCGTCAGACCGTCGCCGACGGCACCGTGGTCACGGACGTCGACCCCCGTGCGGTCGTCCGACGTCCCGACCTCCGCAGCCGGCGCCGCCCCGGAACCGTCGGCAGGCGGCCCGTCGGAGGCCGGCCCGTCGTCGGCGCGAGCGGCACGGGCGCCGGGGGCGACGGCCGCGGCACCGGCCGCCGCGATGCCCGCCGCACCGACGAGCAGGAAACCGCGACGCGATCGGATCGGCGTCTGGTCGAGTGGATCGGTCATGACGGCAGGGTACACGAGCGTGGGTAATATATGCCTCACCACATGTCGTCAGAAGATCGGGTGCACACCATCGACCAGAACATCGCCTCTCGCCGTCCCGCCCCCGCCCACCGTCTCGACGTCCAGGCCCTCCGGGCCCTCGCCGTGACGATGGTGGTCCTCGAACACGTCACGGGGCGGCCCGCCGGTGGATTCGTCGGGGTCGACGTGTTCTTCGTCGTGTCGGGGTTCTTGATCACGGGGCTCCTGCTGCGCGAGGCCGATCGTCACGGACGGATCTCGATCGCGGCCTTCTGGCGACGACGCATCCGCCGCATCGTGCCGGCGAGCGTCCTGGTGCTCGTCCTGGGCACGGCGGCCACCTGGCTCGTCGTCGGCTCGTCCCGCGGGGCGTCGGCGGCGATCGACGCGCTCTGGTCCGTCGCGTCCCTCGCGAACTGGCACTTCGCCGCCACCGGGACCGACTACTTCGCCGCCCAGGGCCCCGAGTCGCCCTTCCAGCACTACTGGTCCCTCGCCGTCGAGGAGCAGTTCTACCTGGTCTGGCCCGTCGTGGTCGTCGCCGCGGTCGCCGTCGCCCGGCGACGGAAGGGGCCGACCGTCCCGAGGGTCGCCCTGGGGGTCCTGCTGCTGGTGCTCGTGCTCGGATCGCTGGCGTGGGCCTGGCACCAGTCCACGACGTCGCCGACCGTCGCCTACTTCTCGAGCCTGACCCGCGCATGGGAGCTCGCGCTCGGAGCGCTCCTCGCGACGGCGGCCCCCGCGATGACCCGGCTCCCCGCCGTCCTCCGTCCGGCCCTGGCGTGGGTCGGAATCGTCGGCGTCGTGGCCTCGGCCTGGGTCACGACGAGCACCGTCCCGTTCCCGGCCCCCGGCGCCCTGCTGCCCGTGGCGGCCACGCTGCTCGTCCTCGCCTCGGGCACGGGGTGCGCCGGCACACCGTGGCTCGGGCCCCTCGCCGGCCGGCCCGTGATGATCGTGGGAGACCTCTCGTACTCGATCTACCTCTGGCACTTCGTCGCCCTGGTCGTCGGCAGGTCGTTGCTCGGCGACGAACCGACCCGGCTCTGGCCGGCCGTCCTCGTGTCCACCCTCGTCCTGTCCGCCCTGACCTACCACTTGGTCGAACGGCCGCTCATCACCTCGCCCCTGCTCGAGCCGGGACCACCCGGGCACGCCTGGCGACGGTGGAGACGAGACCATCGATCGACCTACCGGCGCGGAGGTGCTGCGCTGCTCGCGGTGGCCGCCCTCACGGCCACCGTCCTCGCCGTGGACGCCGTCCGCCCCGCCGCCGCTCCACCCGTCCTGCCCTCCGCGGCGACCGACGGGGGCCCCGACGGCGCCGAAGGGGGGACGACCGGCGAGACCGGCGGGCCCGGCGAGCCCGGCGGGACGGACGGCCTCGACGGCCTCGACGTCCCGTCGGTCGACGAGTGGTCCGGCGAGGTGGGCAGGGCGCTGTCGGCGACCTCGTGGCCCGAGCTCGACCCGAGCATCGAGTCGGTCCTCGACGGGACGCGGACCGGCAGCCCGCACCTCACCTGCGGCGACGCCGAGGCCCAGGGCCTCACCCCGGACGACTGCTCGTGGACCTCTCCCTCGGCGAGCACCACCGTCGTGCTCGTCGGGGACTCGACGGCGATGCATCACCTCGACGCGCTCGTCCCCCTGGCCGAGTCGGCCGAGAACGGGTTCACCCTCGTCAACCGGGCCAAGTTCGCCTGCCCGTTCGTCGACATCCGCGTCCAGAACGACGTCACCGGCATCCTCGAGTCCTGCCGGGCGCACAACGACGAGACCCTCGCCCTGATCGACGAGACCCACCCCGACGTCGTCCTCGTGACCAACTCGTACCAGACGCTCTCCGAGGACGGAGGCGGCACGATCACGCCCGATCGGTGGTCCGAGGGCTTCGGCGCCTACGCCCGGCGCCTGGCCGAGGCCGCGGGGTCCGTCGCCGTCCTCACGCCGCCGCCGGACGACGCCGACATCGCGTCGTGCTTCCGGCGCGGCGGCAGCCCCGTCGACTGCATCTCCCGGACGTCCCGTACCTGGATCGACCGCGCGGCCGCCGATCAGGACGTGCTCGAGTCGATCGGCGGCGTGCTGGTCGACCTGCGTGTGCTGACCTGCGTCAGCGACCTCTGTCCGGCGTTCGTCGGCGACGTCCCCGTGAAAGAGGATCGCGTCCACCTCACGACCGCGTTCGCACTCGCCGTGTCACCCGTCCTGGGCGACCTGCTCCGAGCCCGGGGCGTGCTCTGAGGTCGGCGACCACCCGGCCGAGACGACCACGTCGGCGAGCTCCCGGGGCGACGAGCGCGCGAGGTGCCGATCCTCCTGAGCGGCCCAGACGTCCCACCACGGTTCGAAGGCGGCACCGTCGCGGTCGAGGGCCCGTCGCCGACGGGTGTCGGCGTCGAGCTCCAGCCAGACGCGGACGTCGGCGAGCGACGAGGAGGCGCGGGTCACCGCCCCGGCCCCTTCGACGATCAGCGAGACGGCCGGGTCGAGCACCTCCCACGCCCCCGCGCGGTCGTGCTCCCAGTCCCACCGCTGCCATCCCGGAGCGACCGGCGACAGGATGGACGTCCCGAGCGCCCGGGACGCCGCCTCGAGCCCGTACCAGCCCGGGTAGACGTCGTCAAGGTGCACGAGCCGTGCAGGGCCCAGTCGGTCGTCGGGCCACGCGGCGGCCACCGCACGGCCGAGCGTGGTCTTGCCCGAACCGGAGCGGCCGTCGATCAACAGGACCAGGCGACGCGAGCCGACCCGCGCCTCCTCGGCTCGGCGGAGCAGGACGTCGACGGCCTCGTCGACGGCGACGTGCTCAGGCAAGGACGAACTCCCACGTACCGGCCAGGACGGCCGCGGTCACCGAGGTGGCGGCGATGACGACGCCGATGGCGACGAGGACGACGTCCCGCAGGCCGAACGACGACGGACGCGCCCAGGTGCGCGGGGCGTCGCTGCCGAAGCCCTTGGCCTCCATGGCGGTGGCGAGCTTGCTGCCGCGTCGGACCGACAGCACGAGCAACGCGAACGCCTGCTGCCCGAATCGCCGCAGCGCACCGATCGGACCGCCCGAGTCGGCGACGCCCCGGGCCCGTCGGGCCAACGCGAGCTGGCGCCAGTCGTCCATGAACAGCCCGACCAGACGCAACCCGGCGAGTCCCCCGAGCACGAAACGCGCCGGCAGCCGCAACACCTGCCCGAGACCGTCGGCCAGGTCGGTCGGGTCGGTCGTCGCGAACAGCACGATGCCCGGCACGCCGACGGCGAGGATGCGCAGGCCGATCGCACCCGCGAGGGCCAGCGACCCCTCGGTCACCGAGAGGAACCCCCACTCGACCACCGACGCCCCGCCGTCGCGTCCGTAGAGGGCGATGGCGACGACCGACGTCGGGGCGGCGATCCAGAGCGGCGCCGTGCGGGCGAGCAGCTGCCGGGCCGACAGACCGGCGAAGGGCAGCAACAGCCCCTCGAGCAGCAGAGCGGTGCCGGCCGAGACCCAGTCGATCGACAGCAGGAGGGCGAGCGCGAGGACGACGGCGGCGAGCAGCTTCGCGACCGGGTTGACGCGCCCGACCACGCCGGTCGCCGCGACCGGGGTGAGCACGCTCATCGACGCGCCTCGACGGGGTCGGCGCGGCGGGCGTGGGCGCTCAGGTCGAGCACGTCGTCGGCTAGGGCGGCCACGAACTCGGCGTCGTGGGTCACGGCGACGACCGCGCGGCCCTCGTCGAGCAGGTCGGCCAGCAGGACCACGAGCTCGTGCCAGGTGCGGGCGTCCTGCCCGAAGGTCGGTTCGTCGAGCACGAGCACCGACGGGCGCGAGGCGAGCACGGTCGCGACCGAGAGCCGGCGCTTCTCGCCGCCCGAGAGCGTGAACGGGTTCGCACCGGCCAGGTGGTCGAGCCGCAGGCGGTCGAGGAGGTGGTCGACGCGCGACGCGACCTCGGTCGGGGACGCGCCCAGCGCCTCCGGACCCACCGCCAGCTCACGACGGACGGTCGCCGTCAGGAACTGGTGCTCCGGGTCCTGGAAGACGGTGCCGACGCGGGTGAGCAGCTGTCGGGGCTTCCATCGGATCGGAGACGGACCGGCGCCGTCGGCGAACGACGGCGTCGCCTCGAGGACTCCGGCGACGGGGGCGAGCAGCCCCGCGACGGTGAGGGCGAGCGTGGACTTGCCCGAGCCGTTCGTGCCGGTCACCGCGAGCGCCCGCCCCTCGACGACCGTGAGGTCGATGCCCGTGGCGACCGCGCGGCCCTTGGGCCCCTTGTGCCCCACGTCGAGACCCGACGCCGTCACCAACCGGTCACCGGTCGTGCGCGACCGGACGGGCGCAGGAGGCGCGGCGCCGGGCACCCAGACCCCGGCGGCGACGAGGCGGTCGCGTTCGGCACGCAGGACGTCGTCGGGGCGACCGTCGGCCAGGACTCCTCCACCGGAGTCGAGCACGACGACGCGGTCGACGACGGGCAGCCAGACCGACACGCGGTGCTCGACGACGACGAGCGTCGCCTGCGTGTCGGCGACGACGCGGGCCACGGCGTCGCGCACCTCCACGACGCCCTCGGGGTCGAGGTTGGCCGTCGGCTCGTCGAGGAGCAGCAGGCCAGGACGCATGGCGAGGGCCCCGGCCAGCGCCAGTCTCTGCTTCTGGCCACCGCTCAGCTCGGACGTGGACGCGGACGGCGGCAGGTCGAGCCCGACGGCGTCGAGGGCGTGCCCGACGCGACGCCAGATCTCGTCGCGGGGCACGCCGAGGTTCTCGCAGCCGAACGCGACGTCGTCGCCCAAGCGGGCGAGGACGACCTGCGAGTCGGGGTCCTGCAGGACGAGGCCGACCCGGCCGCGCTGCTCGGCGGGCGTGCGACCGTCCACCAGCAGGTCGCCGGCCTCGTCGCCCTCGTCGTCTCCGCCCAGCACCCCGGCGAGGCCGGCGAGCAGCGTCGACTTGCCGGCGCCGGACGCGCCGAGCAGCAGCACGCGCTCACCGGGGGCGACGTCGAGGTCGAGCTGCGAGACGGCGGGCAGGCGACGACCGGCGTGCCGCCACCCCCAGCCCCGGGCGGTGACGCGGGCACCCGCGTCCACCGCCGGTCGTCCGCCGCTCGTTCCGCTCACGGGAAGGACCACGAGGAGGCGCGCCTAGATCCGGGCGTCCGCCGAGCGTCCCGAGGCGAACCGCGAGAGTGCGCCCGTGCGGGCGAGGCCGCGGGCCGCGAGCCACGAGAGCAGGCCGGCGATGACGGTGCCCGAGACGACCGAGGTCACGACGTAGATCGTCTTCGAACCGGCGGCGTAGGCGGCGGCCGAGGCGAAGCTCGTGTCCATCAGGCCGACGGCGAGGCCGGCGACGGCACCCGCGAGCAGAACCGTGCCGATCCGCCACGACTTGTAGAGGAAGACCGCGAGCACGATCTCGGCGCCCAAGCCCTGGACGATGCCCCAGATGAGCACCGAGAAGCCCCACTGGGTGCCGATCAGCATCGAGACGACCGCCGCGACGACCTCGGTGTAGACGGCGGCCCCGGGCTTGCGGATGACGATGCCGCCCAGGACGCCGGCGAAGAGCCAGCCGCCGTTGAGGATGCCCTCGAAGCCGCCCGAGAAGCTCAGGACGCTGTCGATGGGGGTATAGGCCAGGCCCCAGGCCCAGAAGACGACACCGGCGGCCACGCCGATGACGCTGGCCACCACGATGTCGACGACGCGCCAACGCCGGGTGGGGGTGGTGCGAGCCTTCGGCGTGAAGACGGTCGACCCGTCGCGAGCCGCCGTGGAACGGTTTTCGGGCGTGGACGTGGACATCTGTTCTTCTCCTCCCTGCGCTGGCATGACCCAGATCAGGTTCGACGGTCGAAGCGTGGTTCGCTTCCTCTCAGCCCGGCTCACCGGACTCCCGTGTGTTGTGGGGACGATCATAGCGCCGGGCCGAGGGACGCGTCCGCGACGGCGTCGACCGAACGGTCCGCCTAGGGTGGCGGCATGAGTTGGCCTCCCGTCGCACCGCCCGCGCCTCCGGCTCCGCCGCCGGGCCCGGCCCGCCCTCGGCCACGCCACCCCGCCCGGCTCGTCCTGCCGATCACCTCGGTGGTGCTCGTGGTCGTCACCGGGGTCGTCCCCTTCGTCGTCCTCCAGCCGATGATCCACTCCTACCGCGGTGAGGCGGCGGCGTACGGCATCCACGCCTTCGGCGTCGCGACGGTGGCATCGGTGCTGTGCTGGGTCCTCGCGGTCGTGACGGTCGTCGTCGGCGTGGTCTCCCTCGCCCTCCGACAGCGCCTGATGGGGTTGCCGATCACCGCCGTCACCCTGGCGGTGCTCCTCGCCGTCGCCGGGCCGGTCGCCTACCTGCTGATCGCCCTCTCGGCCGACGCGTACTGACGCGTCAGAGTCCGGCGGCCTTCCGGACGAGGGCGGCGACGGAGGCGCGGGTCGCGTCGTCGGCGCCGGTCACCGCGTACGAGGTGGCCCAGAGCGTGCCGTCGTCGAGCCGGGCACCGTCCTGGAACCCGAGGGTCGAGTAGCGCGTGCCGAACTTGGCGCCGGGCTGGAAGAACACGACGGCCTTGCCGTCCTCCCGGGCGTAGGCGGGGAAGCCGTACCAGGTCTTGGGGGCGAGGTTCGGGGCGTGCTCGGCGACGACCTCGTGCACCATCTGGGCGATGGGCCGCTCGACATCGGTCATGGCCGCGATGGCGTCCGCGGCGTCCTGCGCCTCGGCGGCCGACTTGTCGGCCAGCTTCTGACGCTTCGCCTCGGCCCGCAGTTCGGCGGCGCGCTGCTTCATGGCGGCCTTCTCTTCTTTGCTGAACCCGGCGTCGGCCATGATCGTGCCCTTCTCGTGCGTGCGTGCGTGCGTCGGCTCGGTCGGGTCGGCGTACGCCCCATGGTGACATGCCTGGCGAATCCGTCGTCCGCCCTGCGTCCACCACGACAGGCACCTCGAGGCACCCGACCGGACCTTCGCCCTGCTGGCCGAGCTGTTCTGACGCTCGGCGGCCGATCAGGCCTTCGGCAGGGCGTGACCCTCGGTGTCGAGGTGGTCTCGCCAGGAGCGCTTCGCCCTCCAGCCGAGCATGCGGGCCGCCTTGGCGGTCGAGATGCCCGACGCGTCGGCCCGGGCGAGTTCGCGCAACTCGACCCGGTCGCCGTGGTGCTGACGGAGCGTGGCGGCGAAGTCGTGGCCGCCGGCGTTGTCGGCTGCTGCGATGTAGAAGACCTCGTGACCCGGCAGGTCGGACTCTGCGGCGAGCAGGAGGGCGTCGGCGAGGTCGTCGGCGTCGACGTAGCTGCCGAAGTTCGCACTGTCGGGGTCGGCCTCGCGCACCTGAGGGCCGAGGTTGGCCTCGTAGTTGCTGGCGTCGTGGACGGTGCTCGGGCGGATCGAGATCGCGCGCAGGTCGGAGCGGCGGACGGCGGCGTCCATCAGCTGTTCGCCGAACGCCTTCGAGAGGGCGTAGGGGTCCTGCGGGTGGAGGGGGTGCTCCTCGTCGACCGGCACGTAGTCGGGCAGGAAGGGTCGTTCGGGGAAGAAGTTGCCCACGATGCTCTCGCTCGACACGTTGACGAAGCGGGGCACGCCGAACCGCACGGCCGCCTCGACCAGGTTGAACGTGGACATCAGGTTGGTGTGGAACACGACGTGGGCCGGGTTCGCGGTGGGCTGCGGGATGGCCGCGACGTGGACGACGACGTCGGCCCCCGCGACGACCGAGAAGGCGGTCCCCGCGTCGGTCAGGTCGCCCATCACGTACCGGCCGGGCACGTCGACGCCCGCGTCGAAGACGGGTCGGACGAGGTCGACGCCGAGGACGTCGTGCCCGGCCTCGACGAACCGGCGGACGGCGGCACGGCCGACCTTGCCTCGTGATCCCGTGATGACGACCTTCATGACGCGCTCCCCCGATCGAGGGATGCGCCGAGGGCCGGAGCATCCACCGGGACGACGCTACGCCGCGCGGCCCCGAGGAGGCGCGCTCGGTCGGTCCACCGTGCCGCCCCGGTCCGCCTGTCAAGATGCAGCATGACCGTCGCCCGGATCCTCCTGCTCTTCGCCCTCGCGGCCGTCGCCGAGATCGGTGGCGCCTGGCTGATCTGGCAGGCCGTCCGGGAGAACCGGGGCTGGCTCTTCGCCCTGCTCGGCATCGTCTCGCTGGGTGCCTACGGCTTCGTCGCCGCGTTCCAACCCGACGCGGACTTCGGGCGGGTGCTGGCGGCCTACGGCGGCGTGTTCGTCGCGGGCTCGCTCGCCTGGGGCATCGTGGTCGACGGGTTCAAGCCCACGACGTGGGACTTCGTCGGTTCGGCCGTGAGCCTCCTCGGCGCCGGCATCATCGTGCTCGCGCCCGTGCTCAGCTCGACGACGGGCGCCGAGGCCGACGCCTGACCATCGCGGGTCAGGACGGGAGGTCGAGGCGGCCCGGGTTCAGGGCGGCCCACTGCAACAGCATGATCGTTTTGCCGTCCACGATGCGCCCGTCGGCGATCATCTCGAGGGCGTCCCGGAACGGCAGCTCGAGGACCTCGATGTCCTCTCCTTCCTCCTCGACGCCACCCCCGTCACCGGTGCGGTCGGCCACCGAGTACGTGGCGGCGTAGAAGTGCACGCGCTCGGTCACCGACCCCGGGCTCATGTAGGCGTCGAAAACGTGGATCAACCCGCCCACCTCGACCCCGAGTTCTTCGCGCGTCTCTCGGCGGATCGCGGTCTCGGGATCGTCCTCGTCGAGGAGTCCCGCGGCGGTCTCGACCAGCATCCCGTCGGGATGGTCGTTCACGTAGGCGGGGAACCGGAACTGCCGGGTCAGGAGCACCGTCGCCCGCCGCGGGTCGAACAGGAGGATCGTCGCCCCGTTGCCGCGGTCGTACGTCTCGCGCTGCTGGGTCGACCACCGCCCGTCGCGACCGCGCACGTCGAAGGTGGTGCGGCGGAGCACGTGCCAGCCGTCCGAGGTCACCTCGACGTCGCGGACCACGACGTCGGGGTTGCGGGCGAGGTCGCGGCCGGTGAGGTCGAGGCCCGTCCGTCCGCGACCGTCGGGGGAACGGGAGCCACGAGAGTTCATCACCCCACGAAAATAACGGAGGGCGACGACCCGCGAGGGCGGGAACGGCCGGTGATGACATCCGTCACACGATGTGGTGACGCCTCGGCACTTCTCGAGGACGTCACCTTCTGGTGTGCTTCCGGAGGAGCGTCCGGACCCGACCCGGACGCCCGGAGAGAGGACCCCGTGCGTACATCCCTCAAGGTGATCCTGCGGACCGTCGGCGCCCTCGTGGCCCTGCCCGTCCTGACGCTGGCGACCACGTCGATCGTCGACGTCGTCGCCACGGGGTCGGAGCTGGCCGCCATCACCTCGTACGGCGAGCTCGTGTCCGTCGACGGGAGGGAGATGAACGTCGTCGTCAGCGGGTCCGGCGCGGACACGATCGTCCTGCTTCCGGGCCTCGGGACGGCGGCACCCGGCCTGGACTTCCAGCCACTGATCTCCGAGCTCGACGACACCCATCGCGTCGTCGCCGTGGAGCCGTTCGGCACCGGGCTGAGCGACCAGACCGACTCCCCCCGCACGGCGGAGAACATCGCGGGCGAGGTGCACGAGGCGCTCCGCCGACTGGGCATCGACCGCTACGCGCTCATGGGGCACTCGATCTCGGGCGTCTACGCCCTCGAGTACAGCAGGCTCTTCGGGGACGAACTCACGGCGTTCATCGGGATCGACAGCAGCGTCCCCGACCAGCCCGGCACGGACGACCCCGTGCCGACCGACGGACTGACCACGCTTCGCGGCCTGGGTCTGCTCCGCGTGGCGAGCGCACTCGCCGGCGACGCCTACGCCGGACTGCCCTACGACGAGGGCACGAAAGAACAGATGCGCTTCCTCATCACGAAGAACGCGACCGCCCCGACCCTGCTCGACGAGATGGACCACACCGCGAGCAACGTCGCCTCGGTCAGCGGACGGACGTTCCCGGCGGACCTGCCGGTCCTTCTCTTCGTGGTGCAGGACGGCACCGACGACGACGGCTGGCTCGAGCTGCACGAGAAGCAGGCGGCGAGCGTCGACCGCGGTCAGGTCGTTCAGCTCGACGGAGACCACTACCTGCACCACACGCAGTCGACTCGGATCGCCGACGACACCGACGAGTTCCTCGCCGGGTGAAGCCGACGAGGCGGTGGAGGTCACGGCGGGGTAACGAAGTAGATGCGTTCCAATCCTTTTCGGGCCCGGTGGCGAACCCAGTACATCCCCACCGGGACCAACTGACAAGGAGCTTCACCATGAACGCTTTCACTCGCAAGAACATCACCAAGACCACCCTCGGCCTCGTCGCCTCGGGCGCCCTGCTCTTCTCCCTCGCCGCGTGCTCGATGGACTCCGGCACCTCGACCGGCACGTCCTCCTCGTCGAGCTCGTCGTCCTCCGAGCCCAGCGCCGCGTCGACGCCCGCCGCGTCGATCGCCGACCTCAGCAACGGCGTCGACACCCAGGTCGCCGTGGACGCGTCCTTCGTCGACGCCCTCACGAGCCTGGGCCTGACCCCCGGCGTCGTGGGCACCGCGACCTTCACCGACGGCACGTTCGCGTTCCCGATCACGGGCGGCAACGTCGACTACTACGGCCCCGACAGCGACGTGCGCCCCTACGTCCAGGGCGAGATCGACCACGACGGCTCCGGCCTGTCGCTGACCGCCGCCGACGGCACCGTCGTCGAACTCACCGACTTCCGCATCGACCCGGGCGAGTCGAAGCTCTACGGCACCGTGACCGCCAACGGCACCGTTGCCGCCGAGGACGCCTACCTGTTCAACCTCTACGGTGGCACGCTCAAGCCCATCCAGATGGAGGGCTCGAACGCGGTCCTCGAGGGCACCACGGTCCACGTCAGCCCCGACGCCGCCGCCCTGCTGAACCAGACCTTCAAGACCGACGCCGTCCAGGACGAGATGCTCGTCGGCGTCGCGAAGATCACCGCCGCCACGGAGTAACACCCCCGCCTGCCGACCTCCGGGTCGGCAGGCTTCCGGGTCGTCTCCATGGCGACGCACCGGCCCTCACCTTTCGTCGAGGACCGGTCATCCCGGTGGCCCCCCTCGCGCTCCCCTGCGCGAGGGGGTTTCCTCTGCCCTGGCCACGCGGCCGACCGACGAACGGAGCCCCATGGTCCCCACCGCCTCCCCCCTGACTCCCCCGATGCTCCTCGGGCGCCTCCCGACGCATCCCCACGCCGCGCCCGTCGAGGTGCACCTGCCCCGCTCGCGGTTCCCCGTGGCGATCAGTTTCGAGTCGTCGGACACGTGGTCGATCGCCGAGCGCTTCGGCGAGCAGCTCGTCAGCCACGGGCGACTGGCCTACCGCGCCGGCGCGTTCGTCGTCCGCACCGCGGCCGGCACCACCCGCTACGGCCACTCGTGGCAGGCCGCCGTCACCGCCCACCTGCTCCGCCGCGGCTGACCACGGCCGCACGTGTGGTGCCGCCCGGGAAACCCCGGCGGAGGGCCCGGGTGTCGGCGATCGGAGCGGCCCCGTCCGCCATGACGGCAGACCATCACCACCCGGCTCAGCCCAGCGTCAGCTGCCCGTCGGCCTCGAGCCACTCGAGGCCCTCGACGACGGCCTGGACCGAGGTGTAGCGCGGCGAGTAGCCGAGCAGACGGCGCGCCTTGGCGATGCTCATCGAGTGGCTGCGCGACGCGTGCTGCCAGGACGCGTCCGCGTTCTCGTCGGACGTCTGGTCTCGGAACTCGGCCCACGAGACGAACCGCAGCCGCGCCTCCTGCCCGTGGTGCCGCGCGATCGCCTCGGCGAGACCGCGCAGCGTGATCGCCCGCTCGCTGACGACGTGGAAGGCCTCACCGACCACCTGCGAGTGCCGCTCGGCCGCGAGCTGGAACGCCTGCGCGACGTCGTCGGCGTGGACGTGGTGGACGGTCTCGAGCCCGAGGCCCGGCATCGCGATCTCGCGCCCGGCGGCGAGGGCCTCCCAGACGGAGAGGTCGAGGTTGCCGACGGCGTTGATCATCGGCCAACCCGGGCCGGTGATGTGCCCGGGGTGCAGCACGATGCTCTGCACTCCGCCCGGGCGCCGTGACTCGCGGAGCAGCAACTCTTCGATGGCGGCCTTCTGCGTGCCGTACTCGCCGAACGGGGTGCGCTCGTCCTCTTCGGTGATCGGCACCTCACGCGACGGACCGTGCACCCAGACCGTGCCGCAGTGCACCAGCACGGTGCCCGTGCCCTGCAAGGCGTCGACCATCTGCCGCGCCGACGCGACCGTGAAGCAGATCATGTCGATCACGACGTCGGCCCCGAGCGCGGCGATCTCGCCCGCGAACGTGCCGTCGGCGTCGCCCGCCTCGCGGTCGAGCAGGAGGCGCGTCACGCGTGACCACACCGCGTGCGACCGGTAGGGCTCGGACTCCCCCCGGCTGACGGCGACCACCTCGTGGCCGGCCTCGACGAGTCGCGGGACGAGGAATCCGCCCACGTGGCCGGTGGACCCGATGACGACGATCTTCACGACGCGACCCCCGACACGATCGAGAGGGCCGGGAACGGACGGCGGGGACGAAGGGTGGCAGCTCTGCGCACGGCATCGGAGGACATGGCTCGACGCTACCCGGCACCCCCGACAGCGGTGTACCCCACACGGGGGTCACGCGGCGTCCCCTCAAGTGCCCACTGCGCCGTGGCCCCGGATTCTCCAGACTTCCTCTGAGGAGCACGGCGGCTCGTCGGATCATCGGGCACGGCCCGCGACGAGCCATCCGCTCCGCGCGTCCCATCCGGCACGCGCGACCCGACGAGGAGAACCATGACCTTCACCGACCCCCGCGCCCGCGGCACCCGCCGCCGCGTCACGACCGTCTGTCTCGCGGCGTCCCTGACCCTGGGACTCGTCGCCGTGGGCTCCGGCGCCGCCGTCGCCGCGCCTCCCACGGCCGCGCCCGGTGCACCCGCCGCACCCGGCAAGCCGGGTCCCGCCCCGACGCTGCCGGTCGTCGAGGGGCCGGTGATGAACTACGTCGTCAACGCGGGCAAGGCCAACCCCGGCGCGACCAAGCAGGTCGAGCGGGCGGTCGCCGCGGCCGGCGGCAGCGTCATCGCCGCGTACGCCGAGCTCGGCGTGGTCGTCGCGCAGTCGAGCAACGCGAACTTCGCCCCCTCGGTGCGGAGCGACAAGGCCGTCTCGTCGGCCGGTGCCACCCGCACCGCCGCGGTCGCCGAGACCGACCCGACCTACGGCGTCGGCACGACCGCCCCGGGCCCGGGCAAGCCCGTCAGGCCCGGCCACCCGGGCGGTCCAGGCAAGCCCGGTGGTCCCGGACACCCCGGCAAGCCGAAGGCCGCGACCTCGCCCGAGCAGCGGCTCGAAGAGGCCACGACCGTCGTCGCCGACCCCCTCGAGGCGCAGCAGTGGGACCTCACGGCCATCGGGGCCGACCAGGCGCACCAGGTCACCGACGGCAGCCGCGACGTGCTCGTGGCCGTGCTCGACTCGGGCATCGAGGGCGACCACCCCGACCTGCAGCCGAACATCGACGTGGCCGCCTCGGCGAGCTGCCTGACCGGGACGCCCGACTCGAGCTACGCCGCCTGGCAGCCCACGACGAGCGACCACGGCACCCACGTGGCCGGCACGATCGCCGCGGCCCGCAACGGCGTCGGCATCGTGGGCGTCGCCCCAGGCGTGACGATGTCGGCCGTCAAGGTCGTCAGCGACGACGGCTTCATCTACCCCGAGGCCGCGATCTGCGGCTTCATGCAGGCCGCTGCGACCGGTGCCGACATCACGAACAACAGCTACTACGTCGACCCGTGGCAGTTCTGGTGCGGCTCGGACGTCGACCAGGCGGCCGTGCTGACCGCCGTCGACCGCGCCGTGCAGTTCACCCAGAAGAAGGGCATCGTCAACGTCGCGGCGGCCGGCAACTCGTCGATCGACCTCGCGAACAAGACGGTCGACACGGACAGCCCGAACGACACCACGCCGACGACCCGCCCGATCGACTCACGCTGCCTCGACATCCCGACCGAGCTCGACGGCGTGGTCACCGTGTCGTCGACCACCTCGGCCGGGGCGAAGTCGGGCTTCTCGAACTACGGCGAGGGCGTCGTCGACGTCGCGGCCCCCGGTTCGGCCATCCTCTCGACCGTGACCGGCGGGGGCTACGGGACCAAGTCGGGCACCTCGATGGCCTCGCCGCACGTCGCCGGCGTGCTGGCCCTGCTGAAGTCGACCCACCCGCGTCTCGGCGGCACGGACCTCGTCGGGTTGCTCGAGCGACAGGCGACCGACACCCCGTGTCCGACCGGCACGACCACCTGCACCGGCACGCCGGCCGACAACGGCTGGTTCGGTGAGGGGATCGTCGACGCCCTCGCCGCCGTGACGAAGTAGCCGACCCAGCAGGAGGAGCACCACAGAGCGAGCACCGCCCCGACGGGGCGCCCGCCCGGCCCGTGCGGCCCGGCGGGCGCCCCGTCCTCGCGCGGACGGGGCGCCCGTTCGCCCCTAGGCTGAGCGAGTCCCAATCGGAGGTTCGATGCACACCTGGCCCGGCAACCCCTACCCCCTCGGCGCGACCTACGACGGCAGCGGCACCAACTTCGCGATCTTCAGCGAAGCCGCCAGCAAGGTCGAGTTGTGCCTGTTCGACGACGACGGCACCGAGACGAGGGTCGAGTTCACCGAGGTCGACGCCTACGTCTGGCACGCCTACCTGCCCACCGTGCAACCCGGTCAGCGCTACGGCTACCGCGTGCACGGCGAGTACGACCCCGCGAACGGCTCGCGTGCCAACCCGAACAAGCTCCTCCTCGACCCCTACGCCAAGGCCACCTGCGGCGAGATCGACTGGGACGAGGCGCTGTTCGCCTACACGTTCGGCGACCCCGACTCGCGCAACGACAAGGACAGCGGCCCGCACATGATGCTGGGCGTCGTCATCAACCCGTTCTTCGACTGGCAGGGCGACCGCGCCCCCAAGTACAGCTACGACGAGACCGTCATCTACGAGGCGCACGTCAAGGGCCTCACCGAGACGCACCCCGACATCCCCGAGGAAGAACGCGGCACGTACGCCGGCGTCGCGAACCCGGCGATCATCGACCACCTGAAGAAGCTCGGCATCACGACCCTCGAGCTGATGCCCGTGCACCAGTTCGTGCAGGACAACACCCTGCTCGAGAAGGGCCTCAGCAACTACTGGGGCTACAACACCATCGGGTTCTTCGCCCCGCACGCCGCCTACTCGGCCACCGGCGACATCGGCCAGCAGGTGCAGGAGTTCAAGACGATGGTGCGGGTGCTGCACGACGCCGGCATCGAGGTCATCATCGACGTCGTGTACAACCACACGGCCGAGGGCAACCACCTGGGTCCGACCCTCTCGTTCAAGGGCATCGACAACGCCGCCTACTACCGGCTGATGGACGGCGACCAGCAGCACTACATGGACTACACGGGCACCGGCAACAGCCTGAACGTCCGTCACCCGCACTCGCTGCAGCTCATCATGGACAGCCTGCGCTACTGGGTCACCGAGATGCACGTCGACGGCTTCCGCTTCGACCTCGCCGCGTCGCTCGCCCGCGAGTTCTACGAGGTCGACCGTCTCTCGACCTTCTTCGAGCTCGTGCAGCAGGACCCGATCGTCTCGCAGGTCAAGCTGATCGCCGAGCCCTGGGACGTCGGCCCCGGTGGCTACCAGGTCGGCAACTTCCCGCCCCAGTGGACCGAGTGGAACGGCAAGTACCGCGACACCGTCCGCGACTTCTGGCGCGGCGAGCCCTCGACGCTCGGCGAGTTCGCCAGCCGGATCACCGGCTCCGCCGACCTGTACGAACGCGACGGGCGACGCCCGGTCGCGAGCATCAACTTCGTCACCGCTCACGACGGCTTCACGATGCGCGACCTCGTCAGCTACAACGACAAGCGCAACGACGCCAACGGCGAGAACGGCAACGACGGCGAGAGCCACAACCGTTCGTGGAACTCCGGGGTCGAGGGCGAGACCGACGACGGAGAGATCCGCGCCCTGCGCGAGCAGCGTCAGCGCAGCTTCCTCGCCACCTTGCTGCTCAGCCAGGGCGTGCCGATGCTGCTGCACGGCGACGAGCTCGGTCGCACGCAGGGCGGCAACAACAACACGTACGCACAGGACAACCAGATCAGCTGGATCGACTGGCCCAACGCCGACCGCGAGCTGATCGAGTTCGTCGCCGAGGTCATCAAGCTGCGCCACGACCACCCGACCTTCCGCCGCCAGCGGTACTTCAACGGCCGTCCCGTCACCCGTGGCGAGGGCGAGCCCCTGCCCGACATCGTCTGGTTGACGACCGAGGGCGACGCCATGCAAGAGGGCGAGTGGAACGAGTCCTACGCCAAGGCGATCGGCATGTTCCTCAACGGCAACGGCATCCGTGGCCGTGACGCCCGAGGCGGTCGCATCACCGACGTCAACTTCGTCCTGTACTTCAACGCCAGCGCCGAGACGGTCACCTTCGTCCTCCCGCCCGACGAGTACGCCCAGGGCTGGGAGGTCGTGGTCGACAGCACCGTGACGGCGCCTCCGCCGCCCGCCAGCGCCGCACCCCGCACCCCGACGGCCACCCGCGCCGCCACCACCACCCAACCGCCCTCGACCCCGCAGGCCCCCGCGGCCCTGCGGGCCGGCGATCGACTCCCCGTGGCGGGTCGCTCGCTCGTCGTCCTGCGTGCCACGGCCGAGGAAGAACTGTGACCCGACACGAACCGACCATGCACCCGCGCTCGACGTACCGCCTGCAGGTGCGCGCCTCCTTCGATCTCGACGCGGCAGCCGAGCTGGTGCCCTACCTGCGCGACCTCGGTGCCGACTGGGTCTACCTGTCCCCGATCCTCGCCGCCGAACCGGGCAGCGACCACGGGTACGACGTCGTCGACCACAGCCAGGTCGACCCCGAGCGGGGCGGCGCCGAGGGGCTCGACGAGCTGTCGACCCGCGCCCACGCGGCAGGACTCGGCGTCCTGGTCGACATCGTGCCGAACCACGTCGGCGTCGCCACCCCGAAGGCGAGCGTCTGGTGGTGGGACCTCCTGACCCACGGCCGCGCGTCCCGTTACGCCGACGCGTTCGACGTCGACTGGGCCGCCGGCGGCGACAAGGTGCTGCTGCCGGTGCTCGGCGAGCCCGCCGCGGCGGACGGCTCGATCGAGGGCCTCACGGTCGACGGTGACGAGCTGCACTACTACGACAACGTGTACCCGATCGCCCCGGGCACGAGCTCTCCCGGCGACGACGCCGCCACCGTGCACTCGCGGCAGCACTACGAGCTCGTGCACTGGAAGCGCGCCGACACCGACCTGAACTACCGCCGCTTCTTCGCGGTCAACACCCTCGCGGGCATCCGCGTCGAGGACGAGGGAGTCTTCGCCGAGTCCCACGCCGAGATCGGCCGCTGGTTCTCGGAGGGCCTGGTCGACGGCCTCCGCGTCGACCACCCGGACGGACTGGCCGACCCGAAGCGCTACCTCGACCTGCTCGCGGCCCTGACGGGTGACGCCCACGTGCTCGTCGAGAAGATCCTCGAGGGGGACGAGCGCCTCCCCGAGGACTGGGCGACGGCCGGCACGACGGGCTACGACGCCCTCGCCGACCTCGACCGCCTCTTCGTCGACCCGAACGGCGCACCCGCCCTCGACGCCCTCGACGCGCGCCTGCGCCGGGCCCGCGGCGTAGACGCCGACGAGCACGCCGCCGGGGCGGACGAGACCACCGGCGACGAGCCCGTCGACTGGCACGAGATGATCCTCGGAACGAAGCGCGGCATCGCCGACGGCATCCTCGGCAGCGAGATCAACCGCCTCGCCCGGCTGATCGCCGAGGGCGACACCGTCGACCCGTCCGTGGTCGACGCGCTGGCCGAGCTCGCCGCCGCCTTCCCGGTGTACCGCAGCTACCTGCCGCAGGGTGCCGAATGGCTGACCGAGGCCGCCGAGGTCGCCACGACCCACCGCCCCGACCTGGCCGACGCCGTCGGACGCGTCGTCGCCGTGCTGCGCGACGAGTCGCACCCCGCCTCCGTGCGCTTCCAGCAGACGAGCGGCATGGTCATGGCCAAGGGCGTGGAGGACACCGCCTTCTACCGCTACAGCCGCCTGGCCACGCTGACCGAGGTGGGCGCCGATCCGAGCGAGTTCTCCGTCACGCCTGACGAGTTCCACGCGCGTCAGCAGGTCCGCCTCGCCGAGCGTCCCTTCGGCATGACGACCCTCTCCACGCACGACACCAAGCGCAGCGCCGACGTCCGCGCCCGCGTCTCGGTGCTGGCCGAGGTCGCCACCGAGTGGGCGGCGACCCTCGAACGCCTGCGCGAGCTGGCCCCGGTCGGCGACGGCCCGTTCGAGAACATCCTCTGGCAGACGATCGTCGGCTCGTGGCCCGCGTCGCGCGAGCGCCTGCACGCCTACGCCGAGAAGGCGTCCCGCGAGGCGAGCACGTCGACCACGTGGACCGACCGCACCGACGAGGCCGAGGCCTTCGAAGGACGGATGCACGCCGCCGTCGACTCCGCGTTCGACGACGACGAGGTGCGTCACGAGGTCGAGCGCATCGTCGACGTGCTGCGTGCACCCGGTTACAGCAACTCCCTCGGCGTCGCGCTGATGCAGCTGACCGGCCCCGGCAGCCCCGACGTCTACCAGGGCGGCGAGCTGTGGGACTTCTCGCTCGTCGACCCCGACAACCGACGCGAGGTCGACTTCGCCCTCCGCCGGCGCCTCCTGGACGAGGTCCGCGGCGGCGCGACGCCGGCGATCGACGACACCGGTGCCGCCAAGCTCGTGGTGACGCACCACGCCCTGACGCTGCGCCGCGACCGACCCGACCTGTTCACGCGCTACGCCGCGTTGCCGGTCTTCGGCGAGCAGGCCGCGTCGGCCGTCGCCGTGGACCGCGGCGGGGCGCTCGCGATCGCGACCCGCCTGCCCGTGGCCCTCGAGCAGGCCGGCGGCTGGGACGACACCGTGGTCCTGACCGCAGGAGGCGCGTACCGCGACGTGCTCACCGGCCGTCGGCACGAAGGCGGTCGCCTCCGGCTGGCCGACGTGCTCGACACGTACCCCGTCGCCCTGCTGATCCCCGCAGAGGACTGACCCCGTCGGGTCGCGCCCCGTCGCGCCCGACTACCGTCGCCCCCGGGCGAGACGTCACGACATGCCGCTCACCTCTCGACGTGAGCGGCATGTCGTGCCTTCTCGGCCCCCTCCCCCGCCCCTTCCGAACCCGAGGAGACCGATGAGCGTCTACGACGTCTGGGCCCCGAAAGCGACCACCGTCCACCTGCACCTCGACGGCGAGCTGCTGCCGCTGTCCGCCGAGCCCGACACCGGCTGGTGGCGCGCCCCCGCCGACCTCGACCGGGGCCCGGGGCACCGCTACGGCTTCGTGCTCGACGGCGGCGACTCCCCCGAGGGCGAGACGCCGCTGCCCGACCCCCGCTCGCGTCGCCAGCCCGACGGCGTGCACGGCCTGAGCGAGACCTACGACCCGGGCGCCTTCGCGTGGACCGACGACGCGTGGACCGGCCGCCAGCTGGCGGGATCGGTCGTCTACGAGCTGCACGTCGGCACCTTCACGCCCGGGGGCACGCTCGACTCGGCGATCGAGAAGCTGCCCCACCTGGTCGACCTCGGCGTCGACCTGGTCGAACTGCTGCCGGTGAACGGCGTCAACGGCCGCTGGAACTGGGGCTACGACGGCGTGGACTGGTTCACGGTGACCGACAACTACGGCGGTCCCGAGGCGTACCAGCGCTTCGTGGACGCCGCGCACGCGGCAGGTCTCGGCGTCGTGCAGGACGTCGTGTACAACCACCTCGGCCCGTCGGGCAACTACCTGCCGCTGTTCGGGCCGTACCTGTCGAGCAAGCACGCGAACACCTGGGGCGACAACGTCAACCTCGACGACGACGGCGCCCACGAGGTGCGCGAGTTCATCCTCGACAACACGGCGATGTGGCTCGACGACTACCACGTCGACGGCCTGCGCCTCGACGCCGTGCACGCCCTCAAGGACGACAGCGAGGTCCACCTGCTGCAAGAGCTCGCCGAGCGGACCGCCGCCCTCAGCAGCCACCTGCGCCGGCCGCTCTCGCTGATCGCCGAGAGCGACCTGAACGACCCGCGCCTCGTCACCCCGCGCGACGGCGGCGGCTTCGGCCCCGACCACCGCCAGGGCTACGGCCTCGACGCGCAGTGGAGCGACGACTTCCACCACGCCGTGCACGTCGCGCTCACCGGCGAGACGACCGGCTACTACGCCGACTTCGAGCCGCTCGGCGCCCTGGCCAAGGTGCTGACCAAGGGCTTCTTCCACGACGGCACCTGGTCGTCGTTCCGCGAGGCGACGCACGGGTACCCGGTCGACACCGAGCACATGCCGACCTGGCGCCTCGTCGTGGCCAACCAGAACCACGACCAGATCGGCAACCGGGCGATCGGCGACCGCCTGGCCGCGACGCTCGACGACGGGCAGCTGATCATCGCCGCGGCGCTGACCCTGGCCGGTCCGTACACGCCGATGCTCTTCATGGGCGAGGAGTGGGGCGCCTCGACCCCGTGGCAGTTCTTCACCTCGCACCCCGAGCACGACCTCGGCGAGGCGACGGCGAAGGGCCGCATCGAGGAGTTCGCGAAGATGGGCTGGGACGAGTCGTCCGTGCCCGACCCGCAGGAGCCCTCGACGTTCGAGGACAGCAAGCTCGACTGGTCCGAGCTCGAGACCGGCCGCCACGCGGTGCTGCTCGACGCGTACCGCCGTCTGGGGGCGCTGCGCCGCAGCGAGCCCGCCCTGACCGACCCCCGCTTCGGCGAGACGGGCGTCGAGTACGACGGCGACGCCCGCTGGCTCGTGCTGACGCGCGGTGACCTGAGGATCGCGATCAACCTCGCCGACCAGGAGGCGCGGGTCGCGGTGAGCGCCGAGACCGTCCTGTTCGCCAGCGACGCCTCGATCGCCGCGGGGTCGAGCCTGCTGCTCCCGGCGCACTCGGTCGCGATCGTCCGCTGACGCGGGCACGGCCGACGCGGGCCCGACCGGGGCCACGACAGATGACGCGCGCCCGGGGCTGACCACCCCGGGCGCGCGCGTGCCGCCTCCCTGCTAGCGCGTCGACACGCCGCCACGCACGGGCCCGACCCGGTGCGAGGTCGCGCGGACGCTCGGCAGGCGACGGTGTCGCACGACCAACTCGACGACGGCGCGGGACCGTCGACGCAGACCCCACAGGGTCACCTTGGTCAGCGACTCCCGGACGATCGAGCCGCTCATCTTCGAGGCGCCGTGGATGCGCTCGGTGAACGTGATCGGAGTCTCGACGACCCGCAAGCCCGCCTGCAGCGCGCGCCAGAGCAGGTCGACCTGGAAGCAGTACCCCCGCGACTCGACCCGGTCGAGGTCGATCCGGCGCAGCGCGGACGAGCGGAACACCCGGAACCCACCGGTCGTGTCGGCCACGCGGATGCCCAGGGCTCCCCGCGTGTACCAGCTGCCGCCACGGCTGAGCAGCTCCCGGCGGAGGGGCCAGTTCTCGACGGCGCCGCCGGGCACCCACCGTGAGCCGAGCACGAGGTCGTTCTCGCGCAGCAGCTCGAGCATGCCGGGCAGGTACTCGGGGTGGTGCGAGCCGTCGGCGTCCATCTCGACGAGGGCGTCGTAGCCTCGCTCCAGCCCCCAGGCGAAGCCGGCGAGGTAGGCGGCGCCGAGGCCGGCCTTCTCGGTGCGGTGCATCACGTGCACGCGGGGATCGCGGTCGGCGTAGGCGTCGGCCAGCTCTCCGGTGCCGTCGGGCGAGCCGTCGTCGACGACGAGCACGTCGACCGCGGCGCCGGAGGCGAGGGTGCGCCCCACGATCCAGTCGAGGTTCTCGCGCTCGTTGAAGGTCGGGATGATGACGAGGGCGTCGTTCATGGTGGGGTCCTTTCCCGTCGGGTGGGAGTCGGAGGTGTCGGGTGTCGGGTGTCGTGTATCGGGTGTCGGAGGCGTCGGTCGGGCGTCAGCTCACGAGGCCACGAGGTCCGCGAACACGATGAGGTTGTCGACGTAGTGCCCGGTCGACCGGTCGAAGGTGCCGTCGCAGGTGATCAGCCGGAGGCCGGGTGTCGGACTGGCCCCGTAGACGTCGCTCGTCGGGAACGTCGCCTTCGGGGTGCGCTCGCTGCCGGTGACGCGGAAGGTCTCGACCGAGCCGGTCGACAGCGTCACCTGCACCTCGTCGCCGGGCACGAGCTTCGCGAGGTCGACGAACACCGCGGGGGCGTCACCCGAGTCGACGTGTCCGGCGATCACGGCCGGCCCGACCGCGCCGGGCACGACGCCGTCCTGGTACCACCCGGCCGACAGCCACTCCTTCGGCGGGTCGAGCTCGCCCTGGGCGCCGAGGCCGAGGTCTTCGAGGCCGGAGTCGACCCCGATCGAGGGGATCTGCAGGCGGACCGGCGTCGCGTCGGCCGGGGGCGAGGTGTACGACGGGGCCGCCGGGTCCTGGAAGGCACCGGCCGCTCCGCTCGCCGCATCCGGCGTCGCACCGGTGGTGGCGGGGGCCGTGGCGACGGGGCCGGGTGCGTCCGCGTCGGGCCGGGCGGCGACCGCGGCCACCGTCACGCCACCGGCCACGAGGACGACGGCGGCGACCGCGGCGAGGACCGCCGCGCGGTGACCGGCGACGAAGGTCGAGAGGCTCATCCGTTCACCACCAGGGGGGTGCAGGCGCCGAGGCTCGAACCCTCGAGTTGCAGGGCGGCGAGCGCCGCCCAGGCGCTGCCGTAGTAGGTCGGCGTCGACTGTGACAGCGAGTCGGCGGTCCGCAGGTCGGCCGTCGCCCGCTCGTGCTGGCCGTCGCTGGCCTCGGCGGCGGCACGGGCGGCGTAGGCGAGGGGGCTCTGGTCCGAACCGACCGACTGCCCGCCGAGGTCGAGCTGCATGGGCAGTTCGTCGTAGCGCTGCAGCACGCCGGCCATCTTCGAGGCCAGTGCCACGTCCTCGGGCTGGCACGACTCGGCGTAGCGCAGGGCGAGTCGACCGGCGTCGTAGCTGTACTGCACGGTGCCCGACGACCCGTCGGCGCTCGGCAGCGGGACCGTCGTGCCGTCCTGCTGCACCTGGGCCCAGTCGCTCGGGAGGGCGGTCGAGGCGAGGATGTTCGTGGTCACGGCTCGCGAGCCGGTCTCGAGCTCGGCCCATCGGGGGTCGCCGCTGGCCTCGCCGAGCTGCGCGAAGGTCGCGGGCGACGCGTACGAGGGGTTGTACGACCACGGGCCGGAGCCCATCGCCCACGGTCCGGGCAGCAGGATGCGGCCGACGTCGGTCGAGACCGTCATCTCGTCGAGCACGTCGGTGCCGAGGTCGACGCCCTCGATCGTGAGGTCGGAGCGGTCGAAGGTCGAGCCGGCGAGCACGAGGGCCCGCGCCGCGTCGACGTCGGCGTCGCTGGCCGGCATGTCGTCGACGACCTCGCCGTCCTTCCACTGCCAGGCCAGCAGGCCGTCCGGGCGCACCAGGTTGCTCTTCGTCCAGTCCCAGATCGCGTCGAAACGGTCCTCGTCGCCCACTCCGACGGCGACGAGCATCCCGTAGGCCTGCCCTTCGCTGACGGTGTCGTCGCCCTGGTCGCGACGCACGACGCGGCCGTCGTCGTCGACGTACCCGTCGAGGAAGTCCTTGCCGATCTCGGCGGCCGTCCGTGGCTGAGGAGTGGCCGTACCCGTCCCGGGGGTGCCGGTCGCGTCCGCGCCTGCCTGGTCCGTCGAGGGGCCGCCGGCCCCTCCGACGACGAGGGAGGCGATGCCGGCGGTGATGGCGAGGGCCACCACGACGGCCGCTGCGAGCAGCGCCTTCGTCTTCTTCGTCATGTCGTTCTCTTCTCCTGCTCGGTGCTGCGGTCGGTCGACCCGGTCGACGCACGGGACGCGATCGGTGCCGGGGAGGCGCGGTGCGACGGGTCGCTCACCGCGCCTCCTCGTCCTGTCGGGTGGTGCCGGGCGTCAGGCCCCGAACCAGCCGAGCACGGTGGCCCAGAGGCCCTTGGTCTCGCTCTTCTGCGGGTGCTCGGCGAGGTAGCCGCCACCGGTCTGGACACCACCGACGGGCGCCTGCGCCGTGGCCGCGCTGTCGACGACCGGGACGACGGTCAGACCGCCGGTCGAGTTGTCGAGCACGAACAGCGTGTTGATGCTGCCCGCCGCGAGGTCGACGTCGCTCGTGCCGGTCACCTTCTTGCCGGTCAGGTCGAGGGTCCAGGGGCCGGCCGCCACCTGCGCGTAGCCGCTGGCGCTGCCGAAGGGCGCGTCCTCGGCGATGGTGGTGCCCGTGCTCGTCGCGACCGTCACGGTCTTGCTGACGTTCGCGGCCTGCACGAGGCGGACCTTGGCCTGGCCGTCGGCCGGGGCCGTCAGGTCGTCCGTGAAGACCTGGGTCTTCAGGTCGTCGTTCGGGCCGTAGGCGACGGCGGTGATCGGCTGGCCGCTGTCGACCGTGATGTTCGACGTGATGACCGGCTTGGCACTGGTGGGTGCGTCCGCGGCCGTCATCGAGACCACGTAGGTGCCCGCGGCCAGCGCCTGGTAGGGGCTGACCTGGCCGTAGGTGACGTCGTCGAGGTCCATGACGACCTGCCCGCCCTTCAGCGAGGTCAGCGTCACGTCGACGGCCTTCGTGTCGGGCGAGAGGTGGCCGACGCGGACCCAGCCGTCCCCGTCGGCGGCGTGCGCGGGCGACGTGCCCACGAGGGCGCCGGCGAGGGCGACCCCGGTGGCGGCGGTGAGGGCGAGCACCGTCGCGAGACGGCGGCGTCGGGACGGGACGCCGGTGACGGCGGCGGGTGCGGTGGTGGTGCGTGAGAGGGAAGCCACGATGGCTGGTCCTTTCCGGTCGGGTGTCCCACCCGGGACGGGTGGGACGCGGTGAGGAGGTGCCGGCGCCCGTGGGAGGACGGACGCCGGCGTGGCGATCAGTTCGAGAGGACGCCCGTCGGTGCGACGGCCGAGAAGGTGACGCGCAGTCCGTCACCCGAGGGGACGACCGACTCGGGGACGTAGACGCTGCCCAGGCCCTCGAGCGTGGTCTGCACCTCGTCGACGGACTGACCGCCCTGCGGGGTGACGTCGAACTGCCGGAACAGGGCGTCCTGTTCACCCGGCAGGGCCGCGGGGTCGGCGACCGAGATCGGCCCGAGGGCGGCGAGCTGACCGAGCACGATGATCGCGCGCGGGTCGAGGCGACCGTCCGAGAGCGCCGTCGACAGGGTCGACGAGATCTGCAGGTTCGGGTTCTGGGCGAGTTCGGCACCGGCCTGCGAACGGGCCGACGCGGAGTCGTCCGCCTCGGTCTGCGCCTGCGCGGCCCCCTGGCTGTCGATCTGCCGGACGTTGACCTGCTGGTCGCCGTCGCCGAACGAGGCGATCACGGTCGAGTTCGCGAGGGCCTCGCGGATCTCGGGCGAGGTCGGCCCCGAGGTGCGGACCGACTCGGTCTCGAAGAGGTAGTCCGAGTCGCGCCAGCCGTTCGGCGACTGCGCCTGGACGGCACCGTCGGTGTCGATCTTGTAGAACCAGATCACGTTGTCGCGGGCGAAGCCGGCCTTGACCAGGTCGACCCAGACCGCGTCGTCGACCAGCAGGCGGCTGTCCTTCGGCACGTTCGTCTCGACCCAGCTCTCGGCGTTGCGCATGGGCGCGTCGAGGTCGCTGTCCAGGAAGCCGCGCAACTGCACGGCCCAGAGCGGGACGATCGCCACGACGGCCGCGAGGGTCAGGGCGAGCCAGGCCACCGAACCGGTGCGGGACGCCGCGGTCGAGAGCGCGCCGGCCCGACGGGCACGGAACGCCCGGACCGCGTGGTCGGTGACGGCCGCGACGAGCAGCGCCGCGAACGGCAGCAGCATGATCACGTAGGGCACCGGCAGGTAGCCGCCGGGACGGAACATGAAGGCGATCAGGAACACCATCATCACGCCGAGCGGGCGCAGCCTCTTGACGAAGACCGCGACGACCGAGGCCAGCGTGCCGAGCACGATGAGCACCTGGTCGAGCTGCCACCACTGCGACACGGTCGCGAAGAAGAGGCTGCCGGTGTCGAACACCGAGCCGCTCGCCTCACGGGTCGCGAGCTGGAACTGGATGCCCTCGAGCAGGCTCACCCTGCCGGCACCGGGCAGCAGCTCGCCCTTCACCGCGGCGAGCGCGACGTAGCCGAGGCCGACGAGCACGAGCAGGCTGCCCGCGATCGACAACGTGTACCGACGGGTCGACTTGTCGGCCCCGCGCCACATGATCCAGGCCAGGAAGGGCAGCGCCAGCAGGTACGTCTCCTTCGAGAGCACCGCGATGCCGAACGAGAGGGACGCCGCCGCGAAGCCGGCGAGCTGGTAGCGCTTGCTCAGGGCGAAGACGAACGCGGCCAGCAGCCACGGGGTGGCGACGTTGTCGAGGTAGACCGTGCGGTGGAACTGCAGGGCCAGCGGCGACACGGCGAACACGAGACCGGCCACGGCGGCCGCGGGACGGCTGAGGCCGAGCTTGCGGCCGAGCAGCCAGACGAGGGCCACCGAGACGACCGTGAAGAACAGCATCGCCTCGCGAGCGGCGAGCACGGCGACGTCGTACCGCGAGAAGGCGCCGGTCAGGGCCGTGTAGGCCGAGATCTGCAGCCAACCGACCGGCGGGTGGTCGTACCAGTAGGTGTAGTGGGTGATCTCGCCGAGGTTCTGGATGGCCCAGGCCTGGGCGGCGTAGGTGCCCTCGTCGTCGATGCGTTGCGGCGAGCCGTCCATGTTGAAGGCCATGACGACCGCGGCGATGGCGAGGACGGGCAGCAGCCAGGCGAGGCTCGCGCCGTGTCGACGCAACCACGACGCGGGCCGGGCACCCCTCGGATCCTTCGTGGGGACCACGGGGGTTCCCGGTCCGTTCGACACCGTGGTGCCGGCCGCGCGGGGGCGGTTCAGCGTGCTGGTCATCGGTCACCTCCGGTCATGGCCAGGGCGGGCTCCGTCGAGGAGGCGCGGGGCGCCTCCTGCGGTTCGGTCGCGACCTCGTCGCGGTGCGCGCCGGTGTGCTCGGTCTTCTCCCAGGCGTTGAGGCCGCGCAGCTGACGGAAGACCGCCCGGACCGCGGCGAGCGCGAGGAAGATCTGGTACGGCAGCAGTCCCCAGACGAGGCGGAAGTAGTCGCGGGCCCGGACCTTCTGGCCGTAGACCCGCCCGAACTCGCGCAGGCCGGTGAACTCGACGGCCAACAGCACGAGCGTCGGCGCCAGGGGCACGAACGACACGAGTGCGATGGCGGTCGGCACCTTCGTGGTCAGGATCAGGACGATCGAGACGGGGATGAGCAGACCGGTGGCGGCCTGGATGAACGGCATGGTCAGCAGGTAGCGGGCCATGAGGCGCTGGCGCAGGCGGGGCAGCTTCTTCCACTCGCCCTTGCCGTAGACCTGCATGAAGCCCTGGTTCCAGCGGGTGCGCTGCTTGAGCAGCGAGACGAAGGTGCCGGGGGTCTCCTCGCGGGTGACGACCTCGGGGCTGTAGGCCACGACGACCTTGGCCCCGGCGCTCGAGAGGCGGACGCCGAGCTCGCAGTCCTCGGCGAGGCACTCGGCGTCCCAGCCCTCGGACCAGTCGAGCCAGTCCTTGCGCACGAAGACGGTGTTGCCGCCGAGCGGGATGAACTTCTCCTTGGCGTGGAAGTGCAGGCGCGACCGGAACCAGAAGTAGTACTCGAGCACGTTCCGCAGGCTCCACCAGCTGCTCTGGAAGTTCATCAGCTGGACGCCGCCCTGCACCACGTCGGCGTCGGTCTCGGTGAACCGGGAGTCGACGAGCGTCAGGAGGCGGGGGTGCACCTCGTCCTCGGCGTCGAACACGCCGACGATCTCACCGCGCGACGACTGGAGGGCCAGGTTCAGCGCCTTGGGCTTGTTCTTCGGCACGCTCGAGTCGACCACCACGCGGATCAGCTCGGGGTGACGGGCGGCCGCCTCACGGGCGACCCGCTCGGTGCCGGGGTCGTCGTGGCCGACGATCGCGATGATCTCGAAGTCGGGGTGGTCCTGCTGGGCGAGGCGGTCGAGGGTCTGGCCCATGACCTCCTCCTCGTGCCGGCCGGGCACGAGCAGGGTGAACGAGTGGGCGGCGTCGAGGGGGTTCTCGCTGAACTGGCTGTCGTCGAGGTTGTCCTTCGACCGCCAGGCGTGCAGCATCCACCAGAGGGTCGACACGGCGACCGCGGTCAGCAGGATCGTCACGACGATCAGCGACGAGTAGCCGATCCACTCGAGGGGCGACCAGTCGGGTAGCTGGAAGCCGATCATCGAGTCGGCGGCACCGGTCGAGCCACGGTTCGGGACGAACTGCGACGGGTCGGCGGGGGCTTGCGGGGTGAGCAACGGGGCGGGTTCGCCCGCTGCGAGATGTGATGTCGGGATCTGGGTCGGGTCAGTCGACACAGGATCACTCTCCAGTCAGGGGGTCGGGTGCAGGTGGGCCTGCGAGGTGGTCTTCGGGATGGGGTCGTCGGTCGGCCGGGGGCTGATGACGGTGGCGAGCGCGGCCGACGGGTCGGGGGTGTCGGCCGTGGTGGTGACCGCGGGCGAGCCGCGGAAGACGAGGTGGCGGTAGGCCAGGTAGCGGAAGGCGGTCCCGAGGACGAGACCGACCCCGTTGGCCGCGACGTTGTCGGCGAGCTGGCTCGTGAAGCCCAGCAGGTAGTGCGAGACGAAGAGGCAGGCCGAGGCGATCAGCAAGCCGCCCACGTTGACGAGGCCGAAGGTGACGGCCTCACGGACGACGGCCTGGTTGCGTCCTTCCCGGAAGGTCAGGTACCGGTTGCCGAGCCAGGCGACGGCCGTCGCGACGATCACCGAGACGACCTTGGCTCCGATGGGCTTGTCGTCGAGCAGGGTGGCGCGCAGCAGGTTGTACACGCCGACGTCGACGACGAAGGCGATCCCGCCCACGGCGCCGAACGTCGCGAGCTCCTTCACCCGTGCGACGAGGCGCAGGGGTGGCGTCGGGTTCGTCGTGGCGGCACGGTCGGGACGTGCCCCCTGGACGGGGGACTCTGGTTCGGGCATGACACCGGTTCGGGGGACGTCGCCGGATCGGTTTGGTCGGGGTACGCAGATCTGGGCCAACTGCCAGACAGGCGACATCTGCCGGTCATCCGACGGCGGATTCGTCCAGCCCGACGGGTTGCCCGGCGAGGACCGGGGCGCTCGTCGACGGGCCGACGACCCGCGGGCGGACGATCGCGAGTTCGGCCGCGACCGCCGTGACGACCGCGCAGAGGGTGACCAGCCGGTCCGGCACCGAACCGACGACGACCAGGAGGCGCTCCCGGCTCGTCGCGCGCCGCCCCTGTTCCGCAGCCGCCTCCGTCGTGGCCCCGACGTCCAGGAGCTGCGAGAGCATCCAGGGCAGCACCGGGAGCGCCGCGAGTGCGACGACGAGGACGGGTGCACCGACCAGGACCGTCGAGGCGACCGTCGTGGCCGTGAGGACCGTCACGGCGGCGTCGACCAGCGGCTCGGTGAGGACGCCGAGGGCGCGGCGCCGCGCGCCCGGCCGGAGCCGACGCCAGTCGCCCTGCCCCAGCACCTGCAGGCAGCCGCGGACCCACGTCGCCCGGGCGCGGGCCAGGTCGCGGAGCCCACCCGGCGACCGCTCCACCGTGGTCGCCTCGGCCGAGGTCGCGATGACGATCCGGGCACCGGCCGCCGTCATGCGCACGCCGAGGGCCAGGCCCGCCTCGACGCGGGAGGCGTCCCAGCCCCCCGCCCAGGCGAGCCACGCGTGACGCACGAAGAGCGTGCTGTCCGACAGCGGCACGAAGCCGGCGCGACCGTGGGAGCGGACCACCGACCGGGACCACCACCAGCGGTCGACGGTCGACCGGGGCGTCCACCAGGGGGTCGGACAGAACGCCGGGCGGCTGGCGTGCTGGACCGCGTCGGCGTCCGTGCGGGTCAGCACCGAGTCGACCAGGGCGAAGAGGCGGGGGTGCGGTCGGTCGCCCGCGGAGAAGACGCCGACGATGCCGTCACCGTCGGGGACGAGTTCGTCCGCGAGGGCGGAGGCGGCCACGGGCGTCCGCCCGGCGAGCGGGCCGGTCCTGACGATCCGGACCCGCTCCGGATGACGCCGGACGGCGGAGGTGGCGACGTCGAGGGTCAGGGGGTCATCGGCGTCGACGGCCACGAGGACGCGCACGTCGGGGTGTCGCTGCCGGGCCAGCAGGTCCAGCGTCACGGCCAGGCCGGCCGGCCCGTGCGCGGGCACCAGGGCCGTGAACGCGTGCGCCGGGGGCAGCACCGGGCCGTCGAGGTCGCCGTGGCCGAGCTCCTCCTGCTCGCGGACGAGGTAGAGCCTGCGCACGATGCGACCGATGGTGACGGTCAGGACCAGCGCGACGAGCACGACCAGCAGCGCCGTGCCGGCCCACTGCAGGCTCGACCAGTCCGCCCACGGCAGGGCGGCCGAGACGTCCTCCCCCGGGACGGAGGGCAGGCCGCCCCGGTTCGGCACGAACGGTGTCGGCGTCGCGGGCAGCGTCGGCGTCAGGACGGGGCCGGGCGCCGCGAAGGCGGGTGCGGAGGTCACGGTGATGATCCAGTCGGGTCGGGGCAGCGGGAGCCTCGGACGTCCGGTCCCCCAGGGGACCGCGACGTCCGACGGATCGTGTCCCCCAGCCGGGGGACATGATCTGATGAATCGTCACTGTACGCCTCCTCAGTCGACCGCAAGGGCCTTCGCCGCGTCCCCTGCGACGCGTAGCGTGGGGTCATGGAATTCAGACACCTCGGCGACAGCGGACTCAAGATCTCGGAGATCACCTACGGCAACTGGCTGACGCACGCGTCCCAGGTCGAGAACGACGTGGCGACGCAATGCGTCCGTGCGGCCCTCGACGCCGGCATCTCGACCTTCGACACCGCCGACGCCTACGCGAACACCGCGGCCGAGCAGGTCCTCGGCGACGCCCTCAAGGGTGAGCGTCGCGAGGGACTCGAGATCTTCACGAAGGTCTACTGGCCCACCGGCCCCCGCGGGCACAACGACGTCGGCCTCAGCCGCAAGCACGTGCTCGAGTCGATCGACGGGTCGCTCCGCCGCCTCGGCACGGACTACGTCGACCTCTACCAGGCCCACCGCTACGACCACGAGACCCCGCTCGAAGAGACCATGCAGGCGTTCGCCGACGTGGTCCGCGCCGGCAAGGCGCTCTACATCGGCGTCAGCGAGTGGACCGCCGAGCAGATCCGGGCGGGCCACGAGCTCGCCGTGAAGCACGGCGTGCAGCTGATCTCGAACCAGCCCCAGTACTCGATGCTCTGGCGCGTCATCGAGTCCGACGTCGTGCCGGCGAGCAAGCAGCACGGCCTCGGCCAGATCGTCTGGTCGCCCGTCGCCCAGGGCGTCCTGACCGGCAAGTACAAGCCCGGAGCCGAGCTGCCCGCGGGCAGCCGCGCGACGGACGACAAGGGAGGCGCGGACACCATCAAGCGCTTCCTCACCGACGAGGTGCTCACCGGCGTCGCGAAGCTCGAGCCGATCGCCGCCGACCTCGGCCTCTCGATGGCCCAGCTGGCCATCGCATGGGTGCTGCAGAACGACAACGTCGCCTCCGCGATCATCGGGGCCTCGCGTCCCGAGCAGGTGGCCGACAACGTCAAGGCGGCGGGCGTCACGGTGCCCGCCGACGTCATGGCCCGCATCGACGAGGCGCTCGGCGACCTCGCCGAGAAGGACCCCGGCAAGACCGTCTCCCCCGAGCGCCACCCGGCCTGACGCCCGTCCGGCCTGACGCCCGTCCGGCCCGACGCCCGACCGGCCCGACCCGGGCCGGTCCGCAGGACATCCCCTGGACATCGTCCGGACACCCCGGGAATGTTGTCCCGCTGGATGCGCTTGCATATACTCGTACCAGCTTCGATGACACGTCATCGACCTCGACCTCACAGATTCAGGAGAACACCATGACCATCACCGCAGAGAAGATCCCCGCCGGCACCTGGAACCTCGACCCCACCCACAGCGAGGTCTCGTTCAGCGTCCGCCACCTGGCCATCAGCAAGGTCAAGGGCTCGTTCGAGTCCTTCGACGCCTCGCTGGTCACGGCCGAGGACCACACCGCCTCGAAGGTCACCGCCTCGATCGACGTGGCCTCGGTCAACACCAACCAGAAGGACCGCGACGGCCACCTGCAGACCGGTGACTTCTTCCTCGCCGAAGAGCACCCCAAGATGACCTTCGTGTCGACCAGCATCGAGGAGAAGGGCGACGACGCGTTCCTCGTGCACGGCGACCTCACCCTCCGCGGCGTCACCAAGCCCGTCACCCTGAAGAGCGAGTTCGGCGGCCTCGTCGTCGACGGCTACGGCCAGACCAAGCTCGGCTTCTCGGCGACCACCAAGATCGACCGCACCGAGTTCGGCGTCACCTGGAACGCGGCCCTCGAGGCCGGCGGCTTCACGCTGGGCAACGACGTCACCGTCACGCTCGAGATCCAGTTCACGCTCGCCGCGTAGGCACCGGCACCACGAAGGGCCCGCTCTCGCTCGGCGAGGGCGGGCCCTTCCGCGTCATCCCGCGAGGACGCGCCGCAGCACGGCGCGCTCCCCCAGCGTCCAGGCCGCGCTCGTCACGAGGTAGAGAGCGGCCGCGAGCGGGGCGAACGCCGCGAACAACACGCTGACGAACGGCAGCCAGCGCACCAGGCCCGCCATGCCCGGGAGCGCCTCCTGCCCCGGCCCGGCCGTCGGGACGGTGACCGTGCCGGTGAAGCGCAGCGTGGCGCGCCGGCTCGTCTCGACCACGACGGCGAGCAGCGCGAGCAGCACCAGGTACGGCCAGATCGCCGGGAGTCCCACCGCGAGAGACGCGAACAGGTTGGCGCCGAGGGCGGCTCCGCCGAGGGTGTCCGTCAAGAGGGCGTTGGCGTGCCCGGCGATCTCGGAGTGCGCGAACAGCGAGTAGACCGCCGTGAGCACGGGTGCCTGCGCGAGCGTCGGCAGGCAGCCGGCCAGCGGGGACGCCTTCTCGGACGCGTACAGCGCCATCAGCGCCTTGCTGCGGGCCGCGGGGTCGGTGATCCGGCGGTTCAGGTCGGCGATCGCGGGGGCCAGGCGGCGACGGGCGACCTCGGCGCGCACCTGCGAGACGCCCACGGGCACGAGCACGAGCCGGACGAGCAGGGTGAGCAGCACGACGCCGAGGGCGGCGGCGGACGACCCGGCCACCGGTTCGACGAGCACGCCGAGGGTGGTGACGAGCGACTGCAGACCGCCGAGGACGACGGCGATCGGGGGGAAGGTGGACAGGTCCATGCGGACTCCTCGGTCAGAGAGACGGTGGGTGTCTTCTGGCCGCCGAGGGGCGTCGGGTCGACGCGGGCGCGGGTGCGCTCAGGCGGCCGGGACGGCCCGCCCGGGAGCCCGGGACCGCACGTGCCCGCGGGCGTCGGGGTCGCGTCGCCAGACGAGGAGGCGCGTGCCGGCTTCTTCACGGAGCGTCACTTCGGGCACCGCCCCGGCCAGCCCGCAGAGCGTGAGCACGACGCGGGCGACGCCGAGCGCGGCCACCGCGGTGGCGGCACCGAGCAGGCCGACGAGCACGACCGCGGACAGCGGCGCCCCGCCGGACGAGAGCACGGCCTCGACGAACGCCGCGAGGGGCGCCAGCATCGAGAGGCCGAGGGTCATGCCGACGACCCTAGCCGACGGTCCTACCATCGGGGCAGTGCCCTCGGGAACACCGTGCCGTCCCACGCGGTTGACGCCGAGAGCCACCGCCCCGCCCCGAGAGGACTCCCGATGACCGTCGACTGGATCACCCTGCAGAAGACCGCCCACGACGAGTTCGCCCGTCGCGTCGAGGCCGTGGCCGACTGGGACGCCCCGACGCCGGACACCGAGTGGAAGGTGCGCGACCTCGTGCGTCACGTCACGCGCGAGCAGCAGTGGGTGCCGCTGCTGCTCGAGGGCGGCGACCCCTCCGAGGCGGAGAACTCCATCGAGCCGCTCGGCGACGACCTCGTCGAGGCCTGGCACCGGTGGTCCGGTGCCGCCACCGCCGCCTGGAGCGCGGCCGACCCCCACGCCGAGGTGCGGTTGAGCGCCGACGTCGTGCCCGTCCACGAGTACCTCGCCGAGCAGGTCGCCGACGTGACGATCCACACCTGGGACCTCGCCCGTGCCGTGGGGACCGACGAAGAGCTGGACGACGCGCTCGTCGAGGCCGTCTGGGGCGTGTTCGCGCCTCAGAAGGACGCTCTCGAGGCCTCGGGCCTCTTCGCGTCCCCCGTCCCGGTCGACGACGACGCGCCGCTTCGCATCCGCCTGCTCGCCCTCACCGGTCGCGACGCCCGCTGAGCCGTCCGCCCACCCGGGTGGGCGTCCTCGGCGACGCGACCCGCGCCTCCCGGGGGTTCATCACCCGGCCCTGCCAAGGTGGTGGCATGACCGCCCCGATCGATCGCCCGTGGCTGCACAGCTACGCCCCCGACGTCCCCGCCGACATCGAGCCCGTGACGGGCAGCCTCGTCGACCTCATCGACGACGCCGTGTCGACGTACCGGCAGAAGCCGGCCCTCGAGTTCTTCGGCCGCGAGACGAGCTACCGCGACCTGGGCGACCAGGTCGCCCGCGCGGCCGAGGGCCTCAGGAGGCTCGGCGTGGGTCGCGGCGACCGGGTCGCCCTGATCCTGCCGAACAGCCCGCAGCACGTGGTGGCGTTCTACGCGGTGCTGCGCCTGGGCGCGGTCGTGGTCGAGCACAACCCGCTCTACACCGACCGTGAGCTGCGCCACCTCTTCGAGGACCACGGCGCCACGATCGCCATCGCCTGGGACAAGTTGGTCGACCGACTGCGCTCCCTGCCCGCCGACATCGGCTTCTCGACCGTGGTCTCGGTCGACGTGACGAAGGGCATGCCCCTCGGCACGCGCCTCGCCCTCAAGCTGCCGGTGCCCGCCGCGAAGAAGAGCCGCGCGGCCCTCACCGACGGAGCCGAGGGCGACGTCACCTGGCAGGGGCTGCTCGCGAACCGTCCGCTGCGCAAGAAGCACCCCCGACCCGACGTCGACGACATCGCCCTGCTGCAGTACACCAGCGGCACCACGGGCTCGCCCAAGGGCGCGATCCTCACCCACCGCAACCTCCGCAGCAACGCTGCGCAGGGACGCGCCTGGGTGCCGGGCCTCGTCGACGGCGACGAGACGGTCTACGGCGTGCTGCCCTTCTTCCACGCCTACGGCCTCACGCTCTGCCTGACGTTCGCGATGAGCATCGGGGCGCGCCTCGTCCTCTTCCCCAAGTTCGACGTCGACCTCGTGCTGAAGGCCGCGAAGAAGCACCCGCCGACCTTCCTGCCGGCCGTGCCGCCGATCTACCAGCGCCTCGCCGACGCGGCCCGCGAGCGCGGCGTCGACCTGTCGTCGGCACGGTTCGCGATCTCGGGCGCGATGAACCTGCCGAGCGCCGTCGTCCAGGCCTGGGAGGGCGTCACGGGCGGCATGCTGGTCGAGGGGTTCGGACTGACCGAGACCTCGCCCGTCGCCCTCGGCAACCCGATCGGCCCGACCCGTCGCGTCGGCACCGTGGGCGTGCCGTTCCCGTCGACCGAGGCCCTGGTCGTCGACCGCGACGACCCCGATCCGAGCCGCCCGGTCGTCGCCGGGGCCGCCGGAGAACTGCTGCTGCGGGGCCCCCAGGTGTTCCGCGGCTACTGGAACCGACCCGACGAGACCGCCGAGGCCTTCCTCGAGGGCGGCTGGTTCCGTACCGGCGACATCGTCACGATGAGCGCCGACGGGTACGTCACGATCGTCGACCGCATCAAGGAGCTCATCGTCACGGGTGGCTTCAACGTCGCCCCCTCCGAGGTCGAGGAGGCGGTCCGCAACGCCCCCGGCGTGGCCGAGGTGGCCGTGGTCGGCCTGCCCCGGTCGGGCGGCGGCGAGGACGTGGTGGCGGCCGTCGTGCTCGAGCCGGGTGCCGAGTTCGACGCCGAGGCCATCCGCGACGCCTCACGCGGCCAGCTGGCGGCCTACAAGGTGCCGCGGCGGGTCGTCCGGCTCGACGAGTTGCCCAAGTCGCTGATCGGCAAGGTGCTGCGGCGCGAGGTGCGCGACCGGCTCATCGCTGCGGGCTGACCCTCCGGGCGGGTCCTGCCGACGGGGCCCCGTCGGCAGGACCCGTCGGCGTGTCCGGTCGGCGTGGTCAGAGGCCCTGCCACCGGTCGACCGGCCAGCTGATCACGAACGCCCGCCCGATCACGTCGTCGACGGGAACGAAGCCCGCGTAGGGCCCGGTCTGGTGTGCGCGCGAGTCCGCCGACCGGTCGCGGTTGTCGCCGAGCACCCAGAGCGCCCCCTCGGGCACGGTCACGTCGAAGTCGGTCGCCGAGGCGCGGGGTCCGCCGTCGGCGAGCGTGAGGTACGGCTCGTCGAGGGCCCGGCCGTTGACGAGCACGTGGCCGTCCGCGTCGCAGCAGCTGACGTGGTCGCCCGGCAGGCCGATGACGCGCTTGACGAGGTCCTGACCGGCGTCGTCGCCGTAGCCGAGCCACCCGCCCGGGTCCTCGAAGACGACGATGTCGCCGCGGTGCAACGGCAGGAGTCCGGGTGCCAGTTCGTTGACGATGATCCGGTCGCCGATCATCAGCGTCCGTTCCATCGATCCCGACGGGATGGAGAAGCTGCGCACGAGGAAGGTCCGCACGCCCCACGACAGCAACAGCCCCACCAGGACGATCGCGAGCAACTCGAGCAGCCACCGGCCCGTGGGGTTCCGGCGGATCCCGGAGGCGCGGGTCCCCTCGCCCTCGTCGGTCGCGTCCGCGAGGGGGCTGCTGTCGGTCACCGGCTCATCCTGTCAGCGCGTGCCCGCGTCCGCCCTCCCCGGTCAGGGGGCCGTGGGGCCACGGTCCCGGTGCCCCGGGTCGTCCGTCAGGCGGCCGTCCATCCGATGCGGTCGAGCCGGGCGAGGGCGTGCTCCTCGGCGACGGGTCGCTTGCCGAGGACTCCCCCGACGCCCGCGAGCATGGCCTGCGCCGGCGCCCGGGTCGGGATGCCGATCGGGCCGACGTGCGGCGCGCGCAGCCCGAGCAACTCGCGGAAGCGCGGCTGCAGCGTGCCCACCGCGCCGTTGAAGAGCACGGGATAGCCGACCTTCAGGGCGGGGAAGAGCGGGGGCCGCTTGATGAACTTCACGACGTCGTCGGTGCGCGCGGTGCGCTCGAGCACGCCCCGGCGGTCGAAGTCCATCAGCTGTGACTGCATCTCGGCGACGCTGCGCGGCGGGTTCGGCACGCCCATCAGCTCGCCGGCCGTCGCCCACTCGCGGATGTAGGCGTCGGGTCCCCCGGGGATCGGCTCGTGGCCCCACTCGAGGTAGGCGGCGAGGAACGAGTCGGCGAAGGCCATGTGCACCCAGCTGAGCAGCTCCGGGTCGTTGGCGGCGTAGTCGTGGGTCACGCCGTTCCGGTCGTCGTACGTGCCGACGACCTTCGTGTGCAGGCGTGACACCCAGTTCGACGCGTGGGTGGCGGCCTCGCGGCTGCCGTACGAGACGGTGTAGATCCAGCGGATGGTGCCGGCGAGACGGCCGAGCGGGTCCTCGCGGAAACGCGAGTGGTCGTGGACGCCGGCGAGCGCCCCCGGGTGCAGCGCCTGGACGAGCAGTGCCCGCACGCCGGCGGGGATGGTCGACATGGCGCCGTGCACGGCCCACACCGCCGAGCCCGGCAGGAAGAACCCCTCGTCGTCGCCCTTCTCGAGGTCGGTGACCCACTCGGGCGTGCCCGTGTACTGCCCGTTGAAGGTGTACTGCAGGCGGGCGCGGAGCGGTTCGGTCAGTGCGGGCATGCCTCGATCATGCGCCGCGGTGGCTGGACGCTCGCGGCGGACGCCGTCTGCGGTCCCGCCGGACGCACGCCGCGCCTCTTGCGTCCCGGGGAGGGGCAGGAGGCGCGGCGTGCGACTCGGGGTGGGTCTCAGTTCCCGTGAGCCTCGATCGAGACGGGCTGCCACTCGTTCCACGTCTTCAGACGCGACTCGTAGTCCTTCGTGGCGATCTCGAGCGGCGCCTTGCCGAAGAAGACGCGCAGCGGCGGCTCGTCGGCGTCGACGACCGTGAGGATCGCGGAACGGGTGGCCGTGGGGTCGCCGGGGTCGGCGGCCGAGGGACGCTTCGACGCGGCCTCACGGACGTCGGCGTAGGCCTCGAGTTCGTCGCTGCGCGAGGCGGAGGGGCCCGACCAGTCGGTCGAGTAGCCGCCGGGCTCGACGAGGGTCACCTTGATGCCGAAGCCCGCGACCTCCTGGGCCAGCGACTGGCTGAAGCCCTCGAGCCCCCATTTCGAGGCGTGGTAGATGCCGACCGTCGGGAAGGCGCTGATGCCGCCGATGCTCGACACCTGGACGATGTGACCCGAGCCCTGCTCGCGCATGATCGGGAGCGCCGCCTGTGACACCCAGAGGGCGCCGAACAGGTTCGTCTCGAGCTGGGCACGGGCCTCGTCCTCGGTGATCTCCTCGATCATGCCGAAATGGCCGAAGCCGGCGTTGTTCACGACGACGTCCAGTCGTCCGAAGTGCTCGGCGGCCTTCTGCACCGCGGCGACGTCGGCCGCACGGTCGTTGACGTCGAGCTGGAGGGGCAGGAAGGAGTCGCCGTACGCGTCCACGAGGGGCGTGACGTCGTCGATCTTCCGTGCGGTGCCCGCGACCTTGTCGCCGCGTTCGATGGCCGCCTCGGCCCACTCGCGGCCGAAGCCCTTGGATGCACCGGTGATGAACCAGACCTTGCTCACGATGTGTCGTTCCTCTCTTCGTGATGTCGAGGACCATGCTGCGCCGCGCCTCCTCGTCCGCGGTCAGGTTGCCAGCCGGCACCGAGCCCACGGGGTACGCCCGGCGGTCGATAGAGTGGCCCGGTGACCACCGACAGCGCTCGTCCCTGGCTCGACTCCTACGCACCCGGCGTGCCGCACGACCTCGAACCGGTCGACGGCTCGCTGCTCGACCTGGTCGAGGCCTCCGCGGCGCGGTACCCCAGGGCGGTGGCGCTCGAGTTCTTCGGGGCGACGACCACCTATTCCGAGCTCGTCGACCAGATCGCGCGGGCGGCCGAGGGGCTGCGCAAGCTCGGGGTCGGCCACGGCGACACCGTCGCGATCGTGTTGCCGAACGGTCCGCAGCACGTCGTCGCGTTCTACGCGGTGCTGCGCCTCGGCGCGATCGTCGTCGAGCACAACCCGCTCTACACGCCGCGCGAGCTGCGTCACCAGTTCGAGGACCACGGCGCCAAGGTGGCCATCGCCTGGAACAAGGTGGTCGAGACCATCCAGGCCTTCCCCGACGACGTGGCCGTCGATCACCTCGTCTCGGTCGACGTCACCCGGGCGATGCCGTTCACCACGCGGGCGGCCCTGGCCCTGCCGATCAAGAAGGCCCGCCAGTCCCGTGAGCGCCTCACGACGACCGTGACGGGCACCACGCCGTGGGAGAAGGTCGTCGGCTCGTCCCGCATCAAGGCGAGGCACCCGCGACCGGCCACCGACGACCTGGCGGTCATCCAGTACACGAGCGGCACCACGGGCGCGCCCAAGGGTGCCCAGCTGACGCACCACAACCTCCTGTCGAACGCCGCGCAGGCCCAGGCCTGGGTGCCGACGATCGAGCGCGGCACCTGCGTCGTCTACGCGGTGCTGCCGATGTTCCACGCGTACGGCCTGACGCTCTGCCTCACCTTCGCGATGAGCATGGGCGCCCGACTCGTGCTCTTCCCGGCCTTCGACCCGGCGCTGGTGCTCAAGGTCATGAAGAAGCACCCGCCGACCTTCCTGCCCGCGGTCCCCCCGATCTACGCCCGTCTGCAGAAGGCCGCCGACGACGCCGGCGTCTCACTGAAGGGCGTCGACGTCGCGATCTCGGGGGCCATGCCGCTCTCGGCCGACGTCGTCGAGCCGTGGGAGGCCGAGTCCGGCGGCTGGTTGGTCGAGGGCTACGGGCTCTCCGAGTGCTCGCCCGTCCTCATGGCCAACCCCGTCGGTCCGACGCGCCGCGCCGGCACGGTCGGTCTGCCCCTGCCGGGCACCGAGGTGCGCGTCGTCGACCCCGAGAACCCCACGGTCGACGTGGCGGCCGGTGAACGCGGCGAGCTGATCGTCCGTGGCCCGCAGGTCTTCAGCGGGTACTACCGCAAGCCGAAAGAATCGGGCGAGGTCTTCGTCGACGGCGACTGGTTCCGCACCGGGGACATCGTCACCATCGACGACGACGGGTTCGTCCGCATCGTCGACCGCATCAAGGAGCTCATCATCACCGGCGGCTTCAACGTCTCGCCGTCCGAGGTCGAAGAGGTCCTGACCCGGTTCGAGGGCGTCGCCGAAGCCGCGGTCGTGGGTCTGCCCACCCCCGGCGGCGAACAGGTGGCCGCCGCGATCGTCGTGAAGCCGGGCGCCCACGTCGACGTCGCGGCCCTGCGCTCGTTCGCGCGCAAGCACCTCACGCCGTACAAGGTGCCGCGGCGCATCGTCGTCGTCGACGACCTCCCCCGGTCGCTCATCGGCAAGGTGTTGCGCCGCAAGGTACGCGACTCGCTGGCCGAGCGCTGAGACCGGACCCGCGCCTCCTCGACCGGACGACGGTCGGCAGGTGCGGGTCGGTCCACCCGCGGCCGCGGTTCAGGAGGCGCGGCTCAGCTGGGCGAGACGCGATCCGTCATGCGACCCTCGGCCAACCAGGCCAGTCGCTGCAGCGCTTCTCTGTTGCGCCAGTGCAGCGGCGGGTCCATCAGGGCCTTCGGCACCAGCCGACCGGGGCCCGCGACGGCGTACTCGGTCATCGTGACGAAGCAGCCGCCCATGCGGTTGCGCACGTCGATCTCGACCCGGGCCTCGCCCATCGGCCAGCCCCTGGCGTGGAACACGGCCCGGACCGGAGGGTCCCACTCGAGGATGGTCGTCTCGTCGTCGATGACCAACGGCCAGACTCCGAACGAGTGGTGGACCCTGGCCTCGACGCTCGGCCAGGTCAGTTCGACCTCGCGGATGCGCGCCGACCCGACGACCCAGCTCGTGAAGAGCCACCCGTCGCTCAGCACGTCGAAGACGTCGTGGGGTGAGGCCTCGATGAAGCGGTGCGTGGTGCTCATCCGTCGATCCTGGCACGGTCCCCGCGCGCGGCGCACCCCGTTGACGCGCCCCTGCCGCCGTGGATCAGATCGGGCGTCGGGCGCCTCCCCCGTCGGGAGTCGACGCGATCAGGAGTCGACTCCGAGGTACGGCAGCCGGTCGATGCCGAACTCGTGCTTCAGGGCGCTGCGCGCGGCGTAGGCGCCACCCAGCCCGTGCACCGAGGGGCCCGGCGGGGTCGAGGACGAACACAGGTAGAGGCCAGGCGTCGGCGTGCGCCACGGTTCGGTCGACAGCGTCGGCCGTGCCGCCAGCTGCCAGACGCTCGGGGCCCCGGCGGCGATGTCGCCGCCGATGTAGTTGGGGTCGTGCGCTTCGAGGTCGACCGCTGTGCGGCTGTTCGTGGCCAGGATCGTGTCACGGAACCCCGGCGCGAAGCGCTCGATGCCGGCGATGACGGTCTCGGTCTGGTCGACCGTGGACCCGCGCGGCACGTGCGTGTACGCCCACAGGGCCTGCTCACCGTCGGGGGCGCGCGTGCCGTCGACCACGCCCGCCTGGGCCACCAGGACGTACGGCGTGCGGGCGTGTCGACCCGAGGCGACGTCGTGCTCGCCCGAGGCGATCTCGGCCCGCGTCCCCCCGAGGTGCAGCGTGGGGCTGCGCCGGGCCTCGTCGTTCGCCCAGGGCACCGGCCCCGACAGCGCGAAGTCGACCTTGGCCGCCGCGTTCCCGTACCGGAAGCGCCGCAGGGCGCGCTCGTACCGGTCGGGCAGACGACTGCCCGCGATGTCGGCCAGGGCACGGGCGCTCGTGTCGAAGATCGTGGCCTTCGCCCTCGGCAGCTCGTCGATCGACGTGACGTCCACGCCCGTCGTGATGGTGCCTCCGTGGGCCAGGACGTCGTCGGCCATGGCGTCGACGATCGACTGGCTGCCACCGGTCGGCACCGGCCAGCCCCGGGCGTGCGCGTGGACGGCCAGGACGAGTCCGGCGGCCGAGGTCGACAGGCTCGGCATCGGGCGGATCGCGTGGGCCATCACCCCGGCGAGCATGGCCGGGGCCTCGTCACCCGAGAACCCGGCGTTCCACCAGGGGCCGCTCTGTGACAGGGCGGCCAGACCGAAGCGTGCGAGGGTCACCGGGTCGTCCGGCACCCGGACGAGCTCGCGCATCGTGAACTTCGCCATGCGGGGCTCGGTCTCGACCAGACCCCGCAGGAGGCGCGCCCAGGCGGCCCCGTCGACACCGAGCCCGTCCGCCGTCCGGTCGAGGTCCCGGTAGGCGATGCCGGCACGTCCGCCGTCGAGCGGGTGGGCGTACGAGATGTCGGGGACCGTCAGCTCGATCCGGCGGTCGAGTTGGAACCGCTGGAAGAACCCCGACGCGAGGGCCATGGGGTGCACGGCCGAACAGATGTCGTGGCGGAAGCCCGGCAGGGTCGCCTCCTGGGTGCGCGCTCCCCCACCGATCGTGTCGGCCCGTTCGACGACCTCGACGCGGAGACCGGCCCGAGCGAGCACCACGGCCGCCGCGAGACCGTTGGGCCCCGCACCGACGACGACCGCGTCCACCTCGGGCGCGGCGCTCATGCCCGACGCCCGCGGGTCACCCGACCCACCACGGCGGCGGTGGCGGCCGCGGACGCCCCCACCACGGCCCCCACGGTCAGGGCGCGGTTGCGGGTGTACCAGACCTGCGGACTCGTGGTGCGCGCGCGGTCGCTGAAGATGCCGCGAGCCCCGTGGTCACCGGCCGTGGGCTCGTAGAGGTTGTCGGGCAGCATGGGCTCGCTCTTGTCGGGAGCCTGCTGGCCGGAGTACCCGCTCTTGGCGAGGTAGACGTCGAGAAAGTTCGCGACGAACCGGTTGCCGAGCACCGTCATGACGGTGGGCTCGCCAAGCCAGGTCCGGCGACGCGGCTTGTCGGCGACGTCGGCGATCGCCCGGGCCCCGACCTCGGGTTCGAAGATGGGCGGCACGGGCTGGGGGTGCTCGGGCAGGGTCGAGCGCACCCAGTTGAACTGGATGGTGTTGAGGGCCGGCATGTCGACCGTGCTGATCCGCACCGAGCTCTTGTTGTGGATCAACTCGGTCGTCACCGACTCGGTGAAGCCCTGGACGGCGTGCTTCGCGCCGCAGTACGAGGCCTGGAGCGGGATGCCTCGGTGGGCGAGCGCCGATCCCACCTGGATGACCTGCCCGCGGTCGCGGGGCACCATGCGCGACAGGGCCGCACGAGTGCCGTTGACGAAGCCGAAGTAGTTGACGGCCGTGGCCCGCTCGAAGTCGTCGGGGTCCGTCTCGAGGAACTCGCCGAACACACCGACCATGGCGTCGTTGACCCAGAGGTCGATCGGCCCGAGCTCAGCCTCGACGCGATCGGCGGCCGACTCGACCTGGGCGCGATCGGCCACGTCGGTCGAGATGCCCAGCGCACGGCGACCGGCGGCCTCGACGTCGCGGACGGCCCCGTCGAGCCCGTCCTGTCCCCGAGCGAGGATCGCGACGTCCCATCCGCGCGCGGCGAGCTCTCGGACGGTGGCCCGGCCGAGTCCCGCGGACCCTCCGGTGACGACGGCGGTTCTCGTGCTGGTCATGGTGCTCCCTCGGGCCTCTCGGCGGATCGTGGACGGACCCCCGACGCTAGTCCGCGACCGGAGGTCCGTCCCGGGGGTGATGCCCAGGTGTCAGATGTCGAAGCCTCCGCCGAAGTCGCCTCCGCCGAAGTCCCCTCCCCCGAAGTCGCCTCCCCCGAAGTCCCCGAAACCCCCGCCGGAGTCGCCGGCCCCGTCGGCACCGAAGTCGCCGCCGCCGTCGCTGGCCGTCTCGGTGCCGGCGTCGGCACCGCCGTCCGCACCGCCCTCGCCCTCGGAGCCCTGGTCGCCGCCGGCGTCGTCACCCTCGCCGCCGTCCGCCGTCGCCCCGGCGTCGGGCAGGAACGCGCTCATCAGGGTCGACCCGATGACGTAACCGGCCACCGTGCCCAGGATCGATCCGCCGATGATCGAACCCATGCCGGGGCCCTGACGGAGGGGCTGGCCGTTCGGCCCGATCTGCTGCCGTCCGTCCGGGCCGCCGCCGAGGGTGCGCTCGAGGGTCCCGGGTCGACGCAGCTCGGACCGGGTGGCGGCCTGGGCGAGCGAGCCGGCGTCGTCGCCGCGCGGTGCCTCGCCGGGGCTCGACTCGGCCGTCAGCTGGTCGAAGACGAGACGGCGTTGTTCGGGGCTGAGCTTCGCGAACGCCTCGGCGTGCACCTGCTCGATGGTCTCGGGCGGGGCGGTCTTCAGCAGGTAGCGATACCGCTCGACGGCGATCTCGTCGTCGCTGCGGGCCGGGCCGGTGCCGGCCGACGAGGCCGGGACCGGCGACTGCTGGCCGTAGCCCTGCTGGTCGTACCCCTGCTGGCCGTACCCCTGCTGCGGGGCGGCGGGCTGCTCGTAGCTCTGCTGCCCGTACCGGTAGCCCTGCGGAGCGGAGGGCTGCTGCGGCTGGCCCTGCTGCGGCTCGCGGCCGAGGAGGCGGTCGAGGATTCCCATGGTGGTGTCCTGTCGGATCGTGTGCTCGGTGCCGCACGCGGGGCGCGACGTCGGTCTGCCCACCACGGTACGGATCGTCCCGGCCCGCCGCCTGGACGGCGACGGAACGTCAGCCGCGAACGTCCTGATCGACGGCGTCACGCGACGCGTCGTCGACGCCGGCTCGACGGCGGCGCACCGACCGGACGACGAGGAACACCACGACGCCCGCGATGGCGGCGTACACGACGTAGTCCAGGTACTTCGCGTACCGGTCGATGAGCTCGTACTGGGTGCCGAGGGCGGCGCCCAACCCGATCAACAGCCCGTTCCAGAGGCCGCTGCCCACGATCGTGAAGACCGAGAAGACCAGCAGGGGCATGCGCTCGGCACCGGCGGGAAGCGAGATGAGGCTGCGCACGCCCGGGATGAACCGGCCGAAGAACACCGCGGACCGTCCGTGGCGCTCGAACCAGCCGGCCGCCTTCTCGAAGTCGTGGCGGTCGACCAGCGGCAGCTTGGCCAGCCACCGGATGCTGCGGTCGAGGCCGAGACCGGCCCCGAGCCCGTAGAGGACCAGGGCGCCCAGGTAGGCGCCGAGGGTGCTCAGCGCGATCAACAGCACGATGTTCATCGACCCGGCGCCGGCCAGGAACCCGGCCAGCGGCAGGATGACCTCGCTGGGGATCGGCGGGAACACGGTCTCGACGAAGGTCAGCAGGGCGACGCCCCACTCGCCGAGGGCGTCGATGACGCGGGCGGCGAACCCGACGAGGCCGTCGAGGTCGGCGACGACGTCCTGGCTCGAGGACGAGGAGGCGCGGAGGACGAGGGCTGTCGAGGTCATGGGTCCCAGGTGGTCGGTCGGGCGCTCGGGGGCGCAACGGATCGGCAGCCCCGAGTATGGCGGGGCAGCCTGCGCGTCCGCCCACAACGCCCGGGTGGGCTGCGCCTGACGGGGAACACCGCATCGCTTGCTACATTGACCTGTGTCGGCTTGGTTTCCGACGCCGGACACACTCACGAAACAGGACCCCAATGGGATCGCTCATCTACGGAACCTCGGGCATCGAGGTCGAGTTCGAGGACCGCGTGCTCGAACACCTCCAGATCGTCATCGCCACCAAGCTGCGTCGCCGCGAGTCGTTCTTCTTCTCGTGGCGCGACACGCAGAAGGTCGGTGACGGTCGCAGCAGCATCTGGCTGGACGCCGGCATCCCGCTCTACTTCAAGTACTCCGGCGGCCGGGTGCCGTCGATCAACCGTGACTGGCTCACCGAGCTGACGGCCTCGTCGAACAGCTCGTCCGGCCTCGTCCTCACCGACGAGCCCAGTCTCGACAACAGCGCCAAGCGACGCGGCTGACCCGCGCCTCCCCCCTTTCGAGGCGTTGACCCGGTTCGGGTCCGTTCCGTACCGTGGGCCCGACGGCGACGGAGGGGGCGGTCATGCAGGGTGCCAGGCGCGCGAGCGCGGGCCGTCTGGCGATCGCCACGATGATGACGGTCGCCCTGGTCGCGGCCCTCGTGACGGCCCAGGCCTCCGTCGCGGCCCGGGCCTCGGACGCCGTCCTCTCGCAGGGACGCAGTGCGGGGGCCTCGTCGGTCGCTTCGCGGTCCACCCCGGCAGCGGCCGCGGTGGACGGCGACGGGCGGACGGGCTGGAGGAGCGCGCGGGCGGGCTCGCAGTGGTTGCAGGTCAGCATCGGGCCGCAGGTCGACGTGTCGCAGGTCTCGCTGCAGTGGGGTGACGCCCCGGCGACGGCCTACGAGGTCCAGATCTCGTCGACCGGCAAGACCTGGCGCACGCTGGCGTCGACGACCCGGGGTGACGGCGGCACGGACACGTACGACGTGGCGGGGACGGGGAGGCACGTCCGGGTGCTCGCGACGGTCTCGGCCACGGGCACGGGGTACTCGCTGTCCGAGCTGACGGTGCGTGGGTCCCGGACCGGGTCGCCGTCCACCACTCCGGGCGTCCGGCTCGCCGGTGGTGCCGGCTCGTGGCGCCTCGAGGTCGACGGGCGGCCCTTCATGGTCGAGGGGGTCACCTACGGCGCCCCGGTCGCCGAGGCGGCCACCCACTTCCCCGACATCGCCTCGATGGGCGCCAACACGGTCCGCACCTGGGGCACCGACACGGGCTCGGGGCGCCTCTTCGACGCCGCGTCGGCGTCCGGTCTCCACGTCGTCGCCGGCCTGTGGCTCGACCACGGCGTCGACTACGTCGGCGACACCGCGTACAAGACGGCCACCCTGGCGACCATCCGCTCGACCGTGGCCGCCTACCGGGATCGGCCGAGCCTCCTGGCATGGGACGTGGGCAACGAGGTGATGCTGGGGCAGGGCGAGAGCCAACGTGTCGCCTACGCCCGCTTCGTCGACGAGGTCGCCCGGACGATCCACTCGATCGACCCGGGCCACCCCGTCACCTCGACCGACGCCTGGATCGGCGCCCTCTCGTACTACGAGGAGCACGCTCCGTCGCTCGACTTCTACTCGGTCAACTCGTACGGCGGTGTCGGGTACCTCGAGGACGGGTGGATCTCCGGCGGCTACACCAAGCCCTACCTGGTGACCGAGACCGGTCCGGCCGGCTCGTGGGAGGTCCCCGACGACGCGAACGGCATCCCGCTCGAACCCGGCGACGAGGCCAAGGCCCGGGCCTACACCGCCGCGTGGCAGGCCGTCCTGTCCCATCCCGGCGTCGCCCTCGGGGCCACCGTCTTCAACTACGGCCTCGAGAACGACGAGCCCGGCGTCTGGTTGAACCTCCGGACCGACGGCCTCCGTCGGCTGTCGTACTTCGCGGTCCAACGCGCCTACGGCGGGGAAGCGCCCACCAACACGTCGCCCGTCGTGCGCTCCATGACGCTGTCCCCGGCCTCGGGAGTGCGCCCGGGCGCACCCGTCACGCTGACGACCTCGGTGACCGACCCCGACGGCGACCCCGTGACCTACCGGGTCTACGCCACGAGCCGGTACGTCGACGGGGACGAGTCCCTCCGGCCGTTGCCGGCGACCACCACGGGGCCGGGGACCATGACGGTACAGGCCCCGCCCCGCCCCGGGGTGTGGAAGATCTACGTCTACGCGCTCGACGGCCGGGGAAACGTGGGCATCGAGGCCCGCTCGGTCCGCGTCGTCTGACGTCTCCGCGTCAGCGGCGGACGAGGGCGGCGACCGCTCGCCACCCCACGACGAACACGCCGAGCACGACGACCGTCACGACGACGAAGCTGACCTGCACACCCTGACCGCTCACCACACGGAGCAGCACGCCGATCACGGCGGTGGAGACCCAGACGACCGCTCCCGAGCGGACGGCCGACAGCGGCCAGCGGACGCCGGTCACGCTCGCCCAGCCGACGACCGAGCCGACCACGAACGGCCACAGCGTGCCGTGCAGGCCGGGCAGGTCAAGGCCTTCGGCGTGGCTGCGACGGCCGATGACGACGAAGGCCAGGACCGCGACGAGGTCGACGACGATCGGCCACCAGGCCGGGCCGACCTCCCGCCGCCGGGTCGTCGGGGACGAGGTCGGGCTGGTGCGGGTCATCTCGGTGTCCTCTCGTGACGTCGGCACGCGCCGCGGACCGGGTCGCTCGGGTTCAGCGCGACCGCGGCTGCTCGAGTGCGCGCGACAACTCTGCCAGCAGTTCGTCGACCTGGGGGGCCACGAGGCGGTCGAGGGCCTCGGCGATGCGCGGACGGTGCTGCACCAGGGCCAGGCACAGGCTCGTTCCGACGGACTCGGCGTGGTCGCCCGCCAAGGTGATCTCGTGTCGCAGCGCGGCCTTGGCCTCGTCCGAGTACTCGGGCTGGGGCTCGGGCTCGGGTCGTGGGGTCGGACCCGGTCGGTGTTCCGATCCTGCGGCCGGGCGAGGCACGTCCGGCACGGGCGCGTCGGTCGGCGTCACCGCGTCCGGCGGCAGCAGCCAGCCGTCAAGGTCGTCGGGGTCGAACGACGCGGCCGCGACGTCGGGCTCGGTCGTGGAGGTGGCTCCGGTGGACCCGCCCACGACGGTCGGGTCGGGCGGGACGATGCCGGCGTCCGCCGGCATCCCCGCGAGCCCGGCGAGCGTGAAGAGGAACGGCTGGCCCGGTTCGGGTTCGGGGTCGAGATCGAGACCCTGGAACTCGGGGTCGAGACCCTGCTCGGGTCGGTAGCCCCGCGCCTCCTGGGCCTCGGCCAGTCGCAGCTCGCGCGTGACGAGCGGGAGGTTGCGGGCCGTGTACTCGTCGACGTCGTCGTCGACGATCTGCCGCATCCGGTTCAGCAGCGCGTGCTGGACGGCGTGCGGCACGTCGTGATCGAATCCGGCGGCGGTGGCGACGGGCGAGCCGAGGCACATCCGACACGGTCGCGTGCGACCGCGGGCGGTGCCGATGTGCCACCGGGGCAGCCAGCGCAGCCAGGCGTCGACGGCAGAGCTCACACGTCCCTCGATCTGCTCGGCCATGCCTCGAATCTAGGGCGAAAAGCGGCCGGGACGCCGACACGCCCGGGCGATTCCCGGGGATCGAGGTGTCCGAGCAGCCCGGCGGAGCCGACGGCGGTGCGCGAGTCGGGCCGCGTCCCTGGCGTCGACGCCGGGACTCAGCCCGACGTGACGAAGTCGATGAGTTCTTCGACCCGGCCCAGCACCGACGGCTCGAGGTCGGCATAGCTCCGCACGCGCGACAGGATGTGCTGCCAGGCCCGCGCGATGTCCGCCTGGTCCTCGTGCGGCCAGCCCATGGCCTCGCACACGCCGTGCTTCCACTCGACCGATCGGGGCACGACCGGCCAGGCCTCGACACCGAGCCGCCCCGGCTTGACGGCCTGCCAGACGTCGACGAACGGGTGCCCGACCACCAACACGTGGCGGCCGAGCGGACTTCGGGCGATGCCCTCGGCGACCCGGCTCTCTTTCGAGCCCGGCACCAGGTGGTCGACGAGCACGCCGACGCGTCGCTCGGGCCCCGGCCGGAAGTCGCGGAGCACGTCGGCCAGGTGGTCGACGCCCTCGAGGTACTCGACGACGACGCCCTCGACCCGCAGGTCGGAGCCCCAGACCTTCTCGACCAGCTCGGCGTCGTGCCGCCCCTCGACGAAGATGCGACTCTGACGGGCGACCCGGGCCTTGGCCCCCTCGACGGCGAACGAGCCGGACGCCGTGCGCGCCCGACCCTGAGGCGCCGCCCGCGGCACCCGCAGCGCCACGGGGGCGCCGTCGATCGAGAACGAGCCCGACATCGGGAAGGCCCGCACCCGGCCCTTCCAGTCCTCGAGCTCGACGGTGCCGGCCTCGACGCGGACGATCGCGCCCGTGAAGCCCGACCGGACCTCTTCCACCACGAGGTCGCGGACCGCGTCGGTCGGCGTCGGCGCCGGCTTCGTCGAGCGCTTCCAGTCGCCGGCGAGCACGTCGGCACCGTACCGGTCGTCATCCACGGGGGCCTCCGGAGCGTGGTCGGGGTTGGTAGGGGCGGGGTGGGCCCTTTCGCGGGCCGTCGGCGGGTGCGGTCTCGGGACGCCCGGACGTGCGGCCCGGCCGGGGGGACGGAGCAGGAGGCGCGGTGCCGCTCCGTGGAGTCGCCTCGGTCGGGCGCTGGCTCACCTTCGGCGGACGCGCCGCCGACGCGTCGGGCTTCGGGAGAGCGACGCGGGTGGAGGACGGTGACGACGCGACCCGCGCCTCGCGGTCGGATGCGGCCGTGCGGACCGCGACGCCCGCCGGGGTCGGCGTGAAGCCGACCGTGAACACCCAGATCAGACCACCCAGGACGAAGAGCACGAACGCGGCCGACACGGCCGCGGGCAGCCACCAGGCCGCGAGGGGCCCACCCTGCGAGACGAGGGCCAGGACGAACAGCGCCGCGACGAACCACAGGGAGGCGCTGGTCGCCACCGCGAGGTAGCGCTGGTACCGGCGCCTCATCTCGGCCCGGTTGGCCGGGTTCTTCCAGAAGGCGGCGTGCGGGACGAGCACGTGGCGGGCGGGCGTGACCGCGAGGAACAGAGCCGACACCGACCAGGTCACGACGATGCCGACCACGAGCACGGCGCCGAGGAGGACGAGGTCGTCACGGCTCGCCGCGAACGCCGACCCACCCGTCTCGCTGAGGTGGACCATCACGACCCGGCCGGGCAGGACGCGCGAGGCCACCGCGAGCGTCACGAGCACGCCGACGAGGGCGACGGCCACGGGCACGGCGGGGCGCAGACGCGCGACGAGGTTCATCGTGCGCCGCTCCCTGCCGCGGCCGTGGTCACGTCGATCAGGCCTGCGCCCGCTCGAGCACCAGCTCGCGGACGCGCGCGGCGTCCGCCTGCCCCTTCATGGCCTTCATGACGGCGCCGATGACGGCACCGGCGGCCTGGACCTTGCCGTCGCGGATCTTCGCCAGCACGTCGGGCTGACCGGCCAGGGCCTCGTCGATGGCGGCGATGAGCGCGCCGTCGTCCGAGACGACCTTCAGCCCGCGGGCCTCGACGACCTCGGACGGGCTGCCCTCGCCGGCGACGACGCCTTCGAGCACCTGACGGGCCAGTCGGTCGGTCAGCTCGCCGCTCTCGACGAGCGCGATGAGCTCACTGACGTGCAGGGGTGACACGAGGCTCGAGGCCTCGACGCCCTGCGCGTTGGCGAGGCGGGCGATCTCGCCGGTCCACCACTTGCGTGCGGCCTGGGGTGAGGCACCCGCGGCGACGGTCTCGACGAGCTCGGTGAGCAGGCCGGAGTTCACGACGTCCTGGAACTCGAGGTCGGCGAACCCCCACTCGGACTTGAGCCGGCGACGCTGGGCGACCGGCGCCTCGGGAAGGGCCAGACGCAGTTCTTCGACGAGCTCGCGAGGAGGGACGACGGGCAGCAGGTCGGGCTCGGGGAAGTACCGGTAGTCGTCGGCGTCGCTCTTGGGGCGGCCCGCCGAGGTGCGACCGGTGTCTTCGTGCCAGTGGCGCGTCTCTTGCGTGATGGTGCCGCCCGCGGCGAGGATCGCGGCCTGACGCTGGATCTCGTAGCGGACCGCGCGCTCGACCGAACGGAACGAGTTGACGTTCTTGGTCTCGGTGCGGGTGCCGAGCTTCTCCTGCCCGTGCGGACGCAGGGAAACGTTGGCGTCGCAGCGCAGGTTGCCGCGCTCCATGCGGGCCTCGCTGACGCCGAGGGCCCGCACGATGTCACGGATGGTCGACACGTAGGCCGCACCCAGCTCGGGACCCTTGGCGCCCGCGCCGATGATCGGCTTGGTGACGATCTCGACGAGCGGGATGCCGGCGCGGTTGTAGTCGACGAGGGAGTACTCGGCGCCCTGGATGCGACCGGTCGACCCGCCGACGTGCGTCAGCTTGCCGGCGTCCTCTTCCATGTGGGCGCGCTCGATCGGGATCGCGAAGACGGTCCCGTCCGGCAGCTCGACCTCGACCTCGCCCTCGAACGCGATGGGTTCGTCGAACTGGCTGACCTGGTAGTTCTTGGGGTTGTCGGGGTAGAAGTAGTTCTTGCGGGCGAAGCGCGAGCTCTCGGCGATCGAGCAGCCCAGGGCCAAGCCGAGGCTGATCGAGTAGCGCACGGCCTGCTCGTTGACCACCGGCAGCGACCCGGGCAGACCCAGGTCGACCGGGGTGACGTTGGTGTTGGGCTCGCCACCGAAGAAGTTCGGGGCGTCCGAGAACATCTTGGTCTTGGTCGCGAGCTCGACGTGGACCTCGAAGCCGAGGACGACCTCGAACTGCTCGAGGGCCTTCTCGTAGTCCATCAGGTCTGCCTTGGCCATCAGATGACTCCCTCGGTGGCGGCGGTCTGCTCGGTCGCGCTCAGGTCGGGCGCGCGCGAGATGAGCGTGTGGCCCCAGCCCTGCTCGAGCAGCTGCTCGAGGGCGGCACCGTAGGTGTAGAGGCGGGCGTCGCCGCGCGCGGGGGCCATGAACTGCAACCCCGTCGGCAGCCCGTCCTCGGCGGCCAGGCCCATCGGCACCGTGATGCCGGGGATGCCGGCCAGGTTGGCCGGGATCGTCGTGATGTCGTTGAGGTACATGGCCAGCGGATCGTCGATCTTCTCGCCGAGCCGGAACGCCGTGGTGGGCGCGGACGGCGAGACGAGGACGTCGACCTGGTCGAACGCCGCCGCGAAGTCGCGCTGCACGAGGGTGCGCACCTTCTGCGCGCTGCCGTAGTAGGCGTCGTAGTAGCCCGCGCTCAGCGCGTAGGTGCCGAGGATGATGCGGCGCTTCACCTCGGGGCCGAAGCCGGCCTCGCGGGTGGCGGCCATGACGTCCTCGACGGTGCCGCCTCCCTCGGGGACGACCCGCAGGCCGAAGCGCACCGAGTCGAACTTGGCGAGGTTGCTCGACGCCTCGGCCGGCAGGATCAGGTAGTAGGCGCTGATCGCGTGCTCGAAGCTGGGGGCCGAGATCTCGACGATCTCGGCACCGGCCGCGCTCATGAGCTCGAGGGCCTCGGCGAAGCGGGTCTTGACGCCGGCCTGGAAGCCCTCGCCGTTCAGCTCGCGGACGACTCCGATGCGGACGCCCTGCAGGGCACCGCCGGCGAGACCGGTGCGGGCCGCCTCGGTGAACGAGGGCCAGGCGTCGCGCAGCGAGGTGGAGTCGCGGGGGTCGTGCCCCGTGATGACGTCGTGCAGCATGGCGCTGTCGAGCACCGTGCGGCTGACCGGGCCGACCTGGTCGAGCGAGCTGGCCAGGGCGATCGCGCCGTAGCGGCTGACACCCGTAGGTCGGCTTGACCCCGACGGTGCCGGTGACGGCACCGGGCTGGCGGATGGACCCGCCGGTGTCGCTGCCGAGGGCGAGGGGCGCCTCGAAGGCGGCGACGGCGGCCGCGGAGCCACCACCCGAGCCACCGGGGATGCGGTCGAGCGACCAGGGGTTGTGCGTGGGTCCGTAGGCCGAGAACTCGGTCGACGAGCCCATCGCGAACTCGTCCATGTTGGTCTTGCCGAGGGGGACGAGGTCGGCCGCGCGCAGCTTGGCGACGACGGTGGCGTCGTACGGCGGCACCCAACCCTCGAGGATCTTGCTGCCGGAGGTCGACGGCATGTCGATCGTGCAGAGGACGTCCTTGATGGCGATCGGGACGCCGGCGAGCGGGCCGAGGGCCTCGCCCGCGGCGCGGCGGCGGTCGACGTCGGCCGCCGTGTCGAGTGCGGCCGTGCTGACGTGCAGGAAGGCGTGGACGTCCCCGTCGACCGCCTCGATGCGATCGAGGTGGGCGCGCGTGACGTCGACCGACGACACGTCGCCGGCGGCGAGGCGGGTCGACAGCTCGGCGGCGGACAGGTGGACGAGCGAGGTGGTGTCGGTCATGGCTACTGCTCTTCTCCCAGGATCGCGCTCACCCGGAAGCGCGAGCCGTCGTGGTCGGGGGCGCCGGACAGGGCCTGCTCGGCCGTGAGCGTCTCGCCCACGACGTCGGGCCGGAACACGTTCTCGAGCGGGATCGGGTGGCTGGTCGCCGGGACGTCGTCGGTCGCGACCTCTCGGACCTTGGCGACGCTGTCGACGATGTGGCCGAGCTCGGCGGTCATCGTGTCGATCTCGGCCTCGGTGAGGGCGATGCGGGCGAGACCGGCGAGGTGCTGCACCTGCTCGCGCGTGATTTCGGACATGCTTCTCTCTCACGTGGTCGTGCGGGGGTACCGCGGCGGCGGTACCGCACGATTCTACGGGGCGGCACCGACGCGCGGGGTCGTGGGGGGGGTCGCGGCGTCGGACCCTCAGTCGCGGAAGTAGACGTCCTGCGGCCGCACGAGCGTGAGGGCGGGCGCCTCCGGACCGCCCTCGCCCGGTTGGCCGGTGCGACCGTCGACGAGTGCGCCGTGCCCGAGCCCGATGAGGGCCAGGCTGCGCATCGACTCGGTGCCGGCCCGGAAGTAGTCGTTGTGCCCGAGGGCGGAGGCCAGGGCGTGTCCCGTCACCGCGTCGGCTCCACCGCTCAGGTGCAGCACGACGGCGCCGAAGGCGCCCGTCGCCGGGTCGGCCCCGAAGAAGCCGCTCCCGGCCACGGGGTCGAAGCTGCCGGCTGCGGCGTACACGTCGTGACCGCGGACCGCGAGCTCCCCGGCGTCGGAGACGACGCTGCCGGGCGATCCGAGCAGCACCAGCGAGTCGACCGACACGCGTCCGGACGACAGGGCGATCGTCGCCGTCGTCGAGCCGTACGAGTGCGCCATGACCGACACCCGCGGCTCGTCGTCCGCCCGGGCCGCGTCGAGCCCGTCGAGCGCGTCCACGAGGTGGGACGCACCCTGCCGAGCGAGGCCGAGGTCGTAGAAGTTGGTCAGGTCGGGCGTCTGGTAGCCCATCCAGGCCACGACGGCGACGGTCGGCACGGGGCCGGGGCCACCGCGGCCCAGCAACGTCGCCCAGGTGGCCTGCTCGTCGTGGAGGGCGCCGGCGGTGTTGGTCCAGTCCACGAGCTGGTCCGACACCGTGAACAGCATGCCGGGGACGAGCACGCTGACGTCGTCGGCGGTGTCGAGGTCCCCGACGGTGACGGCCGCGCGTCCGGACAGGACCGTGTCGAGCGCCACGAGGTGTCGATCGGCCGCCCCGGCGAAGGGGACGTCGTTCGTCGCCCCGTCGAGCGTCGCCCGCACCTGCTGGAGCATGGCCAGACGACGGGCGTCACCCGGCTCCTCGTCGTCCGAACCGATCCGCTGCGAGACGGCGACCGTCGCGTACCGCAGGAGCTGCCGGTTGGCGGTGTCGCGCACCGAGTACGGGACGCCCTCGAGGTTGCCGACGACGCCCGGCACGCTGCGCGCGAGGACCGCCTGCCGACCGTCGCCCAGCCCGGTCCACCAGGCGGCCGTCACCTCGGGTGCGACCTGCTCACCGAGCACCGCCGTCAGCGCCGTCGCGTCGTCACCGTCGGCGTCGAGGGTGTCGGCGAAGCGCTCGACTCCGGCCGAGGAGGCGCGGGCCAGCTGGTCGAGGCAGGCCTCGGCCGAGAAGGCGGTCGCCTCGACCTCCCGGCAGCCGTCGAGCTCGGGCACGGCACGCCCGTCCCGTACCGGTGCGATCCCCGGGACGCCGTCCGGCGACGCCACGACGAGTGGTCCGGTCGCCGGGCGGTCGAGCGTCACGGCGGTCGCCGACGGCACGGTCGGAGCGTCGGCCACCCCGGCAAGGTGCACCGAGGCAGAGAGCATTGCTGCAGCGAGGAACAGCACGTCGGGTCTTCCCCCTAGTCACGTGCCTGTACCCCGGCTCCCTACTGCTGGAGAACGACACGTCCTCACATCCTAGGAAACGAAAGTGCCCCTGACCAGGGAAATCATGATTCAGGCGCCTCCTCGTCCCCCACCTGGGGGACAACGAGAGCCGCCGGGCCCTCCTTAAGGAGGACAGCGAATTGCTCCGCGTCGATGATCCGTACCCCGAGTTGCTCGGCCTTCGACAACTTCGATCCGGCGCCGGGTCCGGCCGCGACGAAGTCCGTCTTCTTGCTGACGCTGCTCGCCGCCTTGCCGCCGGCCTCGACGATGGCCTCGAGTGCGCCCTCGCGCGTGAACCCCTCGAGGCTCCCTGTCGCCACGACCGTCACGCCCGAGAGCACGCCACCCGCCGCCTCGGCGGCACCCGGTCCGGGATGACCGGGTGTGGCGAACTGCACTCCCGCCGCCGTCCACCGATCGATGATCTCGACGTGCCAGTCGACGTCGAACCAGGCGAGCAGCGCATCGGCGATGATGCCGCCCACGCCGTCGACGGCCGCGAGCTCGTCCCGCGAGGCGGCTCGGATGGCGTCGAGCGAGCCGAAGTGGTTGGCCAGCGCCCGGGCCGCGACCGGCCCGACGTGTCGGATGCTCAGACCGACCAGGAACCGCCACAGCGGGCTGGTCTTCGCCTTCTCGAGGTTCGCGAGCATCTCGATCGCCGTCTTGGACGGCACCGAGGTCTCGTCACCCGAGAACTCGGTGGCCGAGGGGTCGAAGGCGCCGTCGCGCTTGGCGCGCTTCCGGCGGAACGGGGTGACGAGTTTCGGCTGCCCGTCGGCCTCGAGCTTCTGCATGCCGGTCTCGGTGTCGCGGACGACGACCCGTACGGGGAAGATGTCGGCCATCGTCAGGCTGAAGAGGCCGGCCTCGGTGCGCAGGGGCGGCGTGGCCGGCTCGACGGGCTGCGTCAGCGCGGCCGCCGCGACCTCGCCGAGACCTTCGACGTCGAGCGAGCCGCGGGACGCGATGTGCTCGACGCGTCCGCGGACCTGGGCAGGGCAGCTCTCGGCGTTGGGACAGCGCAGGTCGATGTCGCCCTCTTTGGCGGGCTTGAGCGGGGTGCCGCACTCGGGGCAGTCGACGGGCATGACGAACTCGCGTTCGGTGCCGTCGCGCAGCTCGATGACCGGGCCGAGCACCTCGGGGATGACGTCGCCCGCCTTGCGCAGCACGACGGTGTCGCCGATCAGCACGCCCTTCGCCTTGACGACCTGCTGGTTGTGCAGGGTCGCCTGGCGCACCTCGCTGCCGGCGACCTCGACCTTCTCCATGACGGCGAAGGGCGTCGCTCGGCCCGTGCGTCCGACGCTGACGACGATGTCGAGCAGCGTCGTGTTGACCTCTTCGGGCGGGTACTTGAACGCCGTCGCCCACCGGGGAGCCCGGCTCGTGGCCCCGAGCTCTTCGTGCAGGGCGAGGTCGTCGACCTTGACCACGATGCCGTCGATCTGGTGCTCGACCGACGAGCGCCGCACCCCGTAGTCGTGGATGAAGGCCTCGACCTCGTCGACGGTGTCGAAGACGCGGTAGTGGGTCGAGATGGGCAGGCCCCACCCGCCCAGCAGGTCGTAGACCTCGGATTGCGACCGGACCTCGGTCGCACGCTCGAGTTCGCGGACCGGCCACGCGCCGATGCCGTGCACGAGCATCCGCAGGCGGCGCAGGCGTGCGTGCATCAACTCGCGCTTCTCGGGGCTCTTGCCCTCTTCTTTCTGACGCAGCGAGCCGGCGGCGGCGTTGCGGGGGTTCGCGAAGACGCGTTCTCCCGCCTCGCGCTGCTGGGCGTTCAGTTCGTCGAACTCGCTGACCGGGAAGAAGATCTCGCCTCGCACCTCGACCAGCGGCGGGTGGCCGGTGCCCTCGAGCCGTTCGGGGATCGTGCCCATGGCGAGCACGTTGCCGGTCACGTCCTCGCCGACGACGCCGTCGCCACGGGTGGCGGCGGTGACGAGCACGCCGTCCTCGTACCGCAGGTTGATCGCCAGGCCGTCGATCTTCAGTTCGGTGAGGAACCGCACGCGTTCGGCCCCGGCGTCGCGCTGGACCTTGCCCGCCCACTCGGCGAGCTCGTCGTCGCTGAACACGTTGTCGAGGCTGAGCATGCGCTCGGCGTGCTCGACCGGGGCGAACTGCGTGGTCTCGGCCCGGCCACCGACCGTCTGCGTGGGGCTGTCGGGCTTCTGCAGCTCGGGGTGAGCCCGCTCGAGGGAGTCGAGGCGTCGCACGAGGCCGTCGTAGTCGGCGTCGGAGACGGTCGAGCCGTTGCCCTCGTAGTACTGGTCACGCAGCTCGAGGATGCGGGTCGTCAGACGTTCGGCCTCGTCTCGCGCCTGGGACAGGTCGTCGGGGACGCCGTCGGTCTCGACCGCGGGCCCGGAGGCGGAGGCGTCGTCGCCGGTCTCGCTCATCGTGGTCGCCTCAGACGGTGACGTCTGCGGGCACGGGCACGGCGCTGACCGTGCGGTCGATCGTGCACTGACCGAGGACGCGGGTGCCGACGTAGACGACGGCGGTCTGCCCGGGGGCGACGCCGTTGAGGGGTTCGCGAGGTGTGATCACGAGTTCTTTCTTACCCTCGACCTCCGACACCCGCGCGACGGCGGGTACGGGGTCGGCGTGGGCACGGATCTGCACGTCGCAGTCGAACGCGACCGTCGGGTCGACCGGGGCGAGCCCGGCCCAGGTGTACGAGCCGCCGGCGATCTCGGCGATGTCGAGGGCCTCCTTCGGTCCGACGACGACCGTGTTGTCGACCGGTCGCACCTCGAGCACGAAGCGCGGCTTCCCGTCGTCGGACGGGAAGCCGATGTTGAGGCCCTTGCGCTGGCCGACCGTGAAGGCGTGCGCCCCCTCGTGCGACCCGACCACGGCACCGCTGCGATCGAGGATCTCACCCGTCTCGGCACCGACCCGCTCGGCGAGCCACCCGCGGGTGTCGCCGTCGGGGATGAAGCAGATGTCGTGGCTGTCGGGCTTGGACGCCACGCTGAAGCCGCGCTCGGCGGCCTCGGCCCGCACCTCGGCCTTGGAGGGCGTCGCCCCGAGCGGGAACATCGAGTGCGCGAGCTGCTCGGCGGTGAGCACGCCCAGAACGTACGACTGGTCCTTCGCCCAGGCGGAGGCGCGGTGCAGCTCTCGGTTGCCCCGGTCGTCGGTGACGACGGTCGCGTAGTGACCCGTGCAGACCGCGTCGAAGCCGAGCGCGAGCGCCTTCTCGAGCAGGGCGGCGAACTTGATGCGCTCGTTGCAGCGCATGCAGGGATTGGGCGTGCGGCCTGCGGTGTACTCGGCGACGAAGTCGTCGACGACATCGAGCTTGAAGCGCTCGGAGAAGTCCCACACGTAGTAGGGGATGCCGATCTTGTTGGCGGCGCGCTGGGCGTCCATCGAGTCCTCGATCGTGCAGCAGCCACGGCTGCCCGTTCGGAGCGTTCCCGGCATCCGGCTGAGGGCCAGGTGCACGCCCACCACGTCGTGGCCGGCCTCGACCGCCCTCGCCGCGGCCACCGCCGAGTCGACTCCACCACTCATCGCTGCCAAGACCTTCATCCGACAAGTGTACGCAGCGGGCCTAGGGTGGCGAGCGACATGTCTTCCTCCTCCCCCGCCTTCAGCATGCGGTCGGTGGCCCTCGCGGCGTTCCTGCCCGCGGCGCTCTTCGCCATCGGCGAGGGGGCCATCATCCCGATCATCCCCGTCGTGGCGAGCGAGCTCGGTGCCTCGCTCCCCTTCGCCGGCTTCGTCGCCGCGCTCATCCTCGTGGGCGAGCTGATCGGCGACATCCCGAGCGGATGGCTCGTCAGCCGCATCGGCGAGCGCACCGCGATGATCGGTGCCTCGCTCGTGAGCATCGGCGGACTCGTCACCTGTCTGCTGGCGCCGAACGAGATCGTCCTCGCCGTCGGCGTGCTGGTGATCGGCCTCGCGACCGCGGTCTTCGCCCTCGCACGGCACGCCTTCATGACCAGCTTCGTGCCCGTCGAGATCCGCGCCAGGGCGCTGTCGAGCCTCGGCGGAGTCTTCCGACTCGGCTACTTCGTCGGCCCGTTCCTCTCGGCCGGGGTCATCGAGTTGACCGGGTCCGTGCAATCGGCGTTCGTCGTCCACATCGTCGGCTGCCTCGGCGCGGCGATCGCGCTGCTCGTCCTGCGCGACCCGTCGGCTGCCTTCGGCGTCCGGCCGGGCAGCGGCACGGAGGACGGCGCCGACCTCGTCGCCCGGGAGGCACACGGCCTCTTCGCGACCCTCTGGCGTCATCGAGGCGTGCTGCTGAAGCTCGGCAGCGGGGCGGCCCTGATCGGCGCCATGCGTTCCGGTCGCCAGGTCATGCTGCCCCTCTGGGCCGTCAGCATCGGCCTCGGGGCGTCCGAGACCGCGATCATCATCGGCATCGCCGGCGCCGTGGACTTCGCGCTCTTCTACACGAGCGGACAGATCATGGACCGCTTCGGGCGCCTCTGGAGCGCCGTCCCCTGCATGGTGGGCCTCGGGCTCTCGTACCTCGCCCTGTCGTTCACGCACGACCTCGACGCCAGGGTCGGATGGTTCGTCGCCGTCGCGATCCTGATGTCCCTGGCCAACGGCGTCGGCAGCGGCATCCTCATGACGCTCGGTGCCGACCTGGCCGACAAAGGCGACCCCGCACCCTTCCTCGGCGCCTGGCGCTTCACCGGCGACGCGGGCAGCGCTGCGGCGCCCCTGCTCATCTCCGGGGTGACCGCGGTCGTGTCGATCTCGCTCGCCAGCGGGGTGATGGGCGTCCTCGGCCTCGTGGGTGCGGCGATCCTCGTGCGCTACGTGCCCCGCTACTCACCGCACGTGCCCCGCTCGCAGCGCTAGCGCCTCCTCGTCCCCGTTCCCGCCGAGGGTCGCCGTCGGTACACTCGGTGCTGCCGCGGGAGTGGTGGAATTGGCAGACACGCAGGATTTAGGTTCCTGTGCTTTCGAGCGTGAGGGTTCAAGTCCCTTCTCCCGCACACAGAGCGCCGTAACGACGTGCCCCCTCCCGCCAAGGTTCACGTCCCTTCTCCCGCACACAGAGCGCCGTCACGACGTGCCCCCTCCCGCCAGGGTTCACGTCCCTTCTCCCGCACAGATGACGACTTCGACGTGCTCCCTCCCGCCAGGGTTCACGTCCCTCCACCCGCACGGGTACCCTGAGCGAGACCGGCAGGCCGGCCACCACGACCGGAGAACACCCGATGCTGCCCCTCGTCTCCATCCCCTGGTTGAACCCCGAGTACCTGCTCACGTCCTTCGGACCGTGGGCCGTGCTCGGCGTCTGCCTGCTCGTCTTCGCCGAGACGGGCCTGCTGATCGGCTTCCTGTTCCCGGGTGACACGCTGTTGATCATCACGGGCATCCTCGCCGCGACGAACCCCGGCGCCCTCGGCCTGCCGATCTGGCTGATCGCGATCTTCATCAGCATCGCCGCGTTCGCCGGCGGCGAGCTCGGCTACCTCATCGGCCACAAGGTCGGCCCCCGCATCTTCGAGCGGAAGGAGAGCGGGCTGTTCAGCGTCGCGAACGTCAACCGCACGAACGCCTTCTTCGAGCGGTTCGGCCCGATGGCCGTCATCATCGCCCGGTTCGTCCCGGTGATCCGCACCTTCGCGCCGATCATGGCCGGAGTCGGCCACATGAGCTACCGGCGGTACTCGCTGTTCAACGCCGTCGGCGCCGTCGTCTGGGGCATGGGCATCACGTTGGCGGGCTTCGGCATCGGACACATCCCGCCCGTCGCGGACTTCGTCAGCTCGTACATCGACCTCATCCTGCTCGGGGCCGTGCTGGCGACGGTGATCCCCATCGCGATCCACTACTTCCACGGGGTGCACCAGGCCAAGAAGGCCGAGGCCTCGGGCGAGGTCGAGACGCCGCAGGTGTCGTCCGCGCCGCACGACGCCTGACCACCGCGGGCACCCAGGCGCCCGTCGGCCGATGGCCGAGGCCCCGAGGAGGCGCGCGCGGCTCAGTCCGCGAGCGCGGCCACCCGGGGCGCGATCGCCCGGAACGCCCGGGCGCGGTGACTGACGGCGTTCTTCTCGTCCGCCGTGAGCTCGGCCGCGCTGCGGCTCTCGCCCTCGGGGCGGAACACGGGGTCGTAACCGTGCCCGTTCGAGCCGACCCGCGCCTCCAGCACCTCGCCGTGCCATTCGCCGTACTCGACGTGCTCGACCCACGCGCTCGCGTCGGGCGGCCCGTCGGAGCCCTCGACACCGACGGCCGACGGCACGACGAGGGCGGCGGCGCACGAGAACCAGGCCGAGCGGTCGTCGGCACCGTCGAGCTCGGTCAGCAGCTTGTCGATGTTGTCGTCCGCGTCGCGGGTACCGGCGTAGCGCGCCGAGTGGATGCCGGGAGCCCCGCCCAGGGCCGCCGCCGAGATCCCGCTGTCGTCGGCGAGGGCGGGCAGCCCGGTGTGACGTGCTGCCGCACGCGCCTTGATCAGGGCGTTGGCCGCGAACGAGTCACCGTCCTCGACCGGCTCGGGGCCGTCGTAGGCGACCAGCTCGACGCCCGGCGCCGTCTCGGCGAGCAGCAGCCGGAGCTCGGCCACCTTGCCCTGGTTGTGCGTGGCGATGACGACACGGGTCATCGGCCGAGGGCCTCGCGCTGGAAGCGACTCAGGTCGACGGCGCCGGCGACGGCGAGGTCGAGCAACGAGTCGAGCTCGCGACGGTCGAACGGCGCGCCCTCGGCCGTGCCCTGCACCTCGACGAACGATCCGCTGCCCGTGACGACGACGTTCATGTCGGTCTCGGCCCGGACGTCCTCGACGTAGGCGAGGTCGAGCATCGGCTCGCCGTCGATGATGCCCACCGAGACGGCGGAGACGCTGTCGGTCAGGGGCGTGGCCTTCTGCCCGACGAACTTCTTCTCGCGCCCCCACTCGATCGCCTGGGCGAGGGCGACGTAGGCACCCGTGATGGCGGCGGTGCGGGTGCCGCCGTCCGCCTGCAGGACGTCGCAGTCGAGGACGATCGTGTTCTCTCCGAGGGCCTTGGTGTCGACCACGGCGCGGAGGCTGCGGCCGATCAGGCGCGAGATCTCGTGCGTGCGACCGCCGATCTTGCCCTTGACGCTCTCGCGGTCGTTGCGCGAGTTGGTGGCCCGGGGCAGCATCGCGTACTCGGCCGTGACCCAGCCCTTGCCCTTGCCGGTCAGCCAGCGGGGCACGCCGTTCGTGAAGGACGCCGTGCAGAGCACCTTCGTGCCGCCGAAGGTGATGAGGGCGCTGCCCTCGGCGTGGGCGCTCCACCCGGTCTCGATCGTGACGGGGCGCAGGTCGGTCGTGCTGCGCCCGTCGGCGCGGACGGTCGTGCTCGTGGTGTCGGTCATGGTGCCTTCTCTCGGCTGGGGATGGACGGGTGGCGGGCGGGGTCGTCGACCCCGCGGGCGCAGGAGGCGCGGGTCAGGTCCGCTCGACGGTGCGGAGGCCCGGGGGCAACTCGATCGCCCCCGTCTCGAGGTGCCCGACGCGCGAGACCTCGGGACCCAGGAACCGGCGGGCCAGGCGCAGGAACGACTTCTCGTCGGGCCCGGTCGCCTCGAACTCGTGGTGCGGCTCGCCCCGGTCGGTGCGCTCGAGCCCGTGCTGGACGAGGGTGCGGTAGACGTCGGCTGCCGTCTCTTCCGCGCTGGACACGAGACGGACGTCGGGGCCCACGACGTACTGGACGGCCGCCGACATGAGGGGGTAGTGCGTGCAGCCCAGGACGAGGGTGTCGATGCCGGCGTCGCGCAGCGGGGCGAGGTACCCCTCGGCGACTGCCCGCAGCTCGGGGCTCGACGTGTCGCCCGCCTCGACGAACTCGACGAAGCGGGGACAGGCCTGCGTGATCAGCTCGAGACCCGCGGCCGCCGCGAACGCGTCCTCGTAGGCGCGCGAGTTGATCGTGCCCTCGGTGCCGATGACGCCGATGCGGCCGTTGCGCGTCTGCTGCACCGCCGCGCGCACGGCGGGCTGGATCACCTCGACGACGGGGATGCCCGCGCCGATCGTGTACCGCTCCCGGGCGTCGCGCAGCACCGCGGACGAGGCGGTGTTGCAGGCGATGACCAGCAACTTGACACCCTGGGCGACGAGGTCGTCCATCACGGCGAGGGCGTAGCCGCGCACCTGGGCGATCGGCTTCGGCCCGTACGGCGAATGGGCCGTGTCGCCGACGTACCGGATCGACTCGTGGGGCAGCTGGTCGATGATCGCCCTCGACACGGTCAGCCCGCCGACGCCGCTGTCGAAGACTCCGATGGGTGCGTCCGTCACGACCACGAAGCCTACCCGGCGCGAGCCGCGACCCCCTCGACGACCGGGCGAGCCTAGGCTGGCGGGGTGACCAGCGCGCTGTTGACCGACCGGTACGAGCTCACCATGGTGGAGGCCGCCCTCAAGGCGGGCACGGCCCACCGCGACAGCGTGTTCGAGGTGTTCGCGCGACGTCTGCCCGAGGGGCGGCGCTACGGCATCGTCGCGGGCACCGGTCGGTTCCTCGAGCTGCTCGCCGACTTCCGGTTCGGCGACGACGAGGTGGCCTGGCTGCGCGAGGCGGGGGTCGTGGACGCGACGACCGCCGACTGGCTGGCCGACTACCGGTTCTCGGGCGACATCTGGGGTTACGCCGAGGGCGAGGTCTACCTGCCGGGGTCGCCGCTGCTGGTCATCCAGTCGACCTTCGCCGAGGCCGTGCTGCTCGAGACCCTGGCGCTGAGCGTCTTCAACTACGACTCGGCCGTGGCCAGCGCGGCGGCACGCATGGTCTCGGCCGCCGACGGTCGCCCGCTCGCCGAGATGGGCTCACGGCGGACGGGCGAACGCAGCGCCGTGGCCGCTGCCCGGGCCGCCTACATCGCGGGCTTCGGTGCCACGAGCAACCTCGAGGCCGGCCGGTCGTGGGGCGTCCCGACGATGGGCACCGCCGCCCACGCGTTCACCCTGTTGCACGACACCGAAGAGGACGCCTTCCGCGCCCAGGTCGACACCTTGGGGCCGGGCACCACCCTGCTCGTCGACACCTACGACATCCCCGAAGCCGTGGCCACGGCCGTCCGGGTCGCCGGGCCGTCGCTCGGGGCCGTGCGCATCGACAGCGGCGACCTGCCGTCGCTGGTGGGCCAGGTCCGCACTCAGCTCGACGAGCTCGGCGCGACGGCGGCGAAGATCACCGTCACGAACGACCTGGACGAGTACACGATCGCCGCCCTGCGCGCGGCCCCGGTCGACTCGTTCGGCGTCGGCACCTCGGTCGTCTCGGGATCGGGCCACCCGGCCGCCGGCATGGTCTTCAAACTGGTCGCCCGTCGCGGCGACGACGGCGAGTGGGTCTCCGTGGCGAAGAAGTCGGCCGACAAGGCCTCCGTGGGTGGACGGAAGTCCCCCGTGCGCGTCATCGTGGACGGGGTCGCCACCCGCGAACTCATCCGCGTCGGGTCGTCGGAGACGGCGTCCGGTGAACGGTCGCTGCACGTCCCGCTCGTCACGGCCGGCGAGATCGACGCCCGGCACACCGGGCCGGAGGGTGTCGCTCGCGCGCGCCTCCACCGAGCCGCGGCCGTGGCCGAGCTACCCGACCAGGCGCTGCGGCTCGGTCGTGGCGAGCCGGTCGTGCCGACCGTCTACGCGTGATCAGGCGCCGAGCTCACTCGGACGTCATCTTCTCGTAGATCTCTTTGCAGGTCGGGCACACCGGGAACTTCTCGGGGTCGCGACCGGGCGTCCATTTCTTGCCGCAGAGCGCCTTGACGGGCTTGCCGCTCAACGCGGACTCCATGATCTTGTCCTTCTTCACGTAGTGCGAGAAGCGCTCGTGGTCGCCCGGGTCGATCGCCTCGTCGTTCAGGAGCTTCTCGAGCTCGCGGTCCATGACGTCGAGGCCGCCGCCCGTCTGCGTGTCAGTCATGCAGACATCGTACGTCGACCTCGGCTCAGCTGCGGAGGGCGAACGCCAGCAGCTCGGGAGCCCGCCGCGAGAAGACCCGGGCACCCAGGGCGACACCCGCGACCAGCACGACGAGTCCGATGCCGACGCCGAGGACCAGCGCCCACGTGCCACCCGCGGGGTAGCCCGTGATGAGCCCGCGACCGGCGAACCAGAGGGCGGGTGCGGTGGCGAGGACGGCTCCCCCGATCATGACGGTCTGGGCCCAGGCCGCGGTCGCGCCGTTCGACTGCGGCTGCTGGAACGGGTCGTCGTGCGGTCGGACCGTGGCGTACGGCAGGAGGGCCGACACCAGGCTCGAGAGACCGAGGCCGCTGAGGAGGAAGCCGGCGCTGACCCCCAGCTCGGACGGCAGGGCCTGCCAGTCGCCGAACAACCAGGTGGCGACGACCGAGCCGAGCACCACGAGCGGGACGCCGATCAGCAGAGGAGGCGCGAGTCGACCCACCCGGTCCGCCAGACCCCGCGTGTCGGACGCCACGTGCATCCAGAGCGCCGTGCTGTCGTAGGCCACGTCGTTGTGCGGCAGGAACCCCAGGATCAGGCACATGATCGGCACCGGGACGAGGGCCAGCCAGTTCCAGCTGACACCCGCGATGCCGAGGGGGACGACGAGCAACGGGAGGAACGGGATGATGACGAGCGACATGCGGTAGCGGGCGTCGCGCATCCAGTAGGTGAGGCTGCGGCCCGCCACGGCTCCGGTCGGCGAGGCCCTGACGTACTCGAACCACCCGAGTCCGTCGCCGTCGTCGACCTCCTCGGGCTCGGGTCGGTCGACGAACGCGCGCGCGACGAGTGCCCGCCAGGCGAGCCAGAGCGCCACGAGCGTGACGGCGGCGATGGCGACGTCGGCCACGACGCGACCGGTCTGACCTGCGGCGACGTGACCGGGGAGCGCCAGCGCGGCTCCGAAGGGCGTCCAGGCGAGGGCGTCCGCGACCACGCCGGTGCCCGAACGGCCGGGCAGCGAGAGACGGACGAGGTCGACGACCACGGGCACGGCGAGCAGCACGACGAGCACGGCACCGACGAGTGCGAGTTCGCGACCGCGACGGGAGGTCAGGACGACGCTGTTCAGCGTCGAGGCCACGAGGGCCAACAACAGCGCGGTGACGCCGGCGACGAGTGCCCCCACGACCGCGACGGCGGCGACGCCGGTGCCCTCGCCCCAGGCCCGGACGTACCCGGTCGAGAGGACCAGCAGGGCCAGCGTGGGGAGTCCGACCGCGGCACCGAGCGCGAGTCCGATCGCCGCCCGCCCCTCGGGCACGCCGAGGACGGCGAGGCGGCGGGGGTCGCTCCAGGCAGGACGGACCGTCGCGAAGGGGACGACGGCGAATCCGACCAGCAAGAGGGCTCCCCCGCCGACCGCGAGGGCGCGCACGTCGTCGAGGGGCGCATCACGCAGGCCGCTCACGAGGCTCGCGACCGCGATGGTCACGATCAGCACGGCCAGCACGGACGCCACGGCGACGGTCAGTCGGCGGGGCCCGAAGCGGACCGTGTTGCCGATCGTCTGGAGCCTCAGTCGGAGAAGTTCTGCAACCATTCCATGCCCTCCGTGACCGCGCGCCCGCCGGCGAGCTCGACGAACCGCTGCTCGAGGGAGCGTCCGGCCCGAACCTCGTCGACCGTGCCGCTGGCGAGCACGTGGCCGTCGACGATCACCGCGACGCTGTCGCAGATGCGCTCGACCAGGTCCATGCTGTGGCTCGAGAGCAGCACCGTCCCGCCCCCGGCCACGTAGCGCTGCAGGACGTCCGTCACGGTCGCGGCCGAGACGGGGTCGACCGATTCGAAGGGCTCGTCGAGGACGAGGACCCGGGGCGAGTGGATGATCGCGGCGGCCAGGGCGATCTTCTTCGTCATGCCCACGGAGTAGTCGCTGACGAGACGGCCGAGCGCGTCGTGGAGCCCGAACGCGGTGGCGAGGTCGGAGGAGCGCTTGCGCGCCGTGACGCCGTCGAGCCCCCGCAGGGTCGCGGAATAGTAGAGGAGCTGGGCACCCGTCAGCCGGTCGAAGAGCCGCAGGCGGTCGGGGAGGACGCCGAGGCTTCGCTTCGCCGCGGCCGGGTCTCGCCAGACGTCGGCCCCGAGGACGGTCACGGTGCCGGCGTCGGGACGCAGGAGGCCGGTCACGATCGACAGGGTCGTCGTCTTGCCGGCCCCGTTCGGACCGACGATGCCGTAGAACGACCCGGCCCGCACCTCGAGGTCGACGTTCTCGACGGCGACCGTGCCGCCGTAGCGCTTCATGAGCCCCGAGATCGACAGCACGACGGGCGCCTCGACGTCGACCTGGCGGGTCGGTCGGACGTCGCCCTCGCTGTCGAGGGCCTCGACGTCGCCGCCGTCGGCCTCGGGGACCTCGACGGTGGCCTCGTCGGCCGGGGCGGTCGCGCCGGCGGTCGTCGGTGCGTCGGCGGCGAGCGTGTCGTCCGGGGCGACCGCCGATTCCTCCTCGGCCGTCAGGGCGTCGCCGAAGTAGTCGTCGGCCGAGACGGGGACGACGACCGTACCGTCCGTCGTGGCACCCGCGTCGGCGAGTTCGGCGACGACCTCTTCTTCCGCGGCCTTCGCCGCCGCCTCGGCCCGGGCGCGCGCGTTCGCGGCACGGGTTGCTGCTGCCTTCTTGGCCGCCGCCGACCGGTCGGCGGCGGTGCGCTGCGAGGGTTTGCGGGGCGACGAGGGCTTCCGGGGTGCCGGGGGCTTGCGCGCGGTCGACGACTTCGTCACCGGGACGCGGGGCGTCGCGGCCTCCGTCGACTCAGCCGTCCCCTCGGCCACGTCCCCCGCGGTCGTCGAGTCGTCGTCCACTGTTTTCTCCCCCTGGTCGGACGCGCCCACCGCCCCGACCGTGTCGTCACCCGGTGTCGAGTCGGGGGCGATGTCACCCAATTCGTCCTCGCGCCGTCCAGCCATCGCCCCACCGTACCAAGGCCGCGACGCCGACCGGTCGACGGGTGACTCATATCACGAAACGGACACGCTTCGGGCACGGTCCCTGGCCGCTCCTGGCCCCATCGGGTAGTCTGCAACAGCACGACGACGTGTCCAGATCGATGCTCCGCGGTGAACACCGCTCGAACACGAGGCGAATCGCACCCAGAGACGGGTCCGGTCCGCACCGCCGGGGCCACCGCAGAGCCCGTCCCGCATGGGCTCGCCCCTTGTGAGGAGACCAGCGTGAGCAAGAACGACACGAACCACCGCCAGCAGATCGTCATCCTGGCCGCCGGGCTCGGCAGCCGCCTCGGCCGCTCGTTGCCCAAGGCACTGACCGAGCTCAACGACGGCCGCACCATCATGCAGCAACAGTTCGACAACATCCGGGACGCCTTCGGGCCCGACGCCCGGGTGACCGTCGTCGTGGGCTACAAGTTCGAGCACATCGTCGAGGCGTTCCCGTCGGCCTCGTTCGTCTACAACGAGATGTACGACCAGACCAACACGTCGAAGAGCCTGCTCCGCGCCCTGCGGGCCAGCGCCTCCGGTGGCGTCCTGTGGATGAACGGCGACGTCGTCTTCGACCCCACGGCCCTGACTCGCGCGGCCCGCCTGGTCCGCGACGACCAGTCGTTCGTCACCGTCAACACCTCGAAGGTGTCCGACGAAGAGGTCAAGTACACGACCGATGCCGAGGGCTACATCGCCGAGTTGTCCAAGCAGGTCAAGGGTGGTCTGGGCGAGGCCGTCGGCATCAACTTCGTGTCGAAGGCCGACAAGGCGACGCTCATGCACCAGCTCTCGAAGGTCGACAACCAGGACTACTTCGAGCGTGGCATCGAACTGGCCATCGGCCAGGACGGGCTACGCTTTGAGCCCGTGGACATCTCCGACCTCTACGCCGTCGAGGTCGACTTCGCCGAAGACCTCGAGCGCGCGAACCTGTTCGTCTGAACCGAGCCGTCTCCCGACGGCTGCGCGCCGGTGCCTGGTGTCCTGAACGAGAAGGACGTCCGTGAGCACTGACCTGGCCGAACGGCCCCGTCGTAGCGGCTTCGCGCGGTACCGACAGACGCTGTGGCTGCTGACGAGCCGCGACCTCAAGGTCCGGTACTCGACGTCGAAACTCGGCTACTTCTGGTCGATCCTCGACCCGCTCGTCATGTCGGGCATCTACTTCTTCGTCTTCTCGGTCGTCTTCAAGCGGTCGGTCGGCGACGAGCCGTACATCGTCTTCCTGCTCTCGGGCCTCCTGCCCTGGATGTGGTTCAACGGTGCGGTGTCCGACAGCACCCGGGCGTTCATCCGCGAGGCGAAGCTCGTCCGGTCGACCAAGATCCCCCGGACGATCTGGGTGTTCCGGCTCGTCGGCTCGAAGGGCATCGAGTTCGCCCTCAGCCTTCCCGTCCTGGCCTTGTTCGCCGTCGTAGGCGGCGCGCACCTGCAGTGGCAGGTGGTGTTCTTCCCCTTGGCCATGGTCATGCAGACCGTGCTCGTCGCCGGGGTGGGGCTGATCGTCGCGCCGCTCGTCGTGTTCTTCCGCGACCTGGAGCGCGCCACGAAGCTCGCCCTCCGGTTCGCCTTCTACGCCTCGCCCATCATCTACGGCACCCAGGACCTCCCCGAGAGCCTCCACCTGCTGGCGGCGTTCAACCCGCTGAGCGGCATCTTCGGCCTCTACCGGTCGGCGTTCTTCCCGGAGCAGTTCGACCTCACCGAGGTGCTCGTCGGTGGAGGCGTGTGCGTCGTGGTCCTGGCGGTCGGGCTGCTCGTCTTCCGAGCCAGCGAACGTGCCGTCCTGAAGGAGATCTGATGACCGTCACCGGACCTCGCCCCGTGATCCGCGTCGACGGGGTCGGAATCCGCTTCCGCCGCAACCGACGTGGCCGACGGTCGTTCAAGGACCTCTTCGCCGACAGCGGCAGGCGGTCGCGGCCGGGCGAGTTCTGGGCGTTGCGCGACATCAGCTTCGAGGTGCAGCCGGGCGAGGCCATCGGCGTCGTGGGACGCAACGGCCAGGGCAAGTCCACGTTGCTGAAGCTGGTGGCCGAGGTGATCCTGCCCGACACCGGCACCGTCGAGGTGACGGGCGGCGTCGCGCCGCTCATCGAGATCACCGGTGGCTTCGTCGCCGACCTCACCGTCCGGGAGAACGTGTACCTGACCGCCGGCCTGCACGGCATGTCCCGCCCCGAGATCGACCGGCGATTCGACGAGATCATCGAGTTCGCCGAGATCGGCGACTTCGTCGACACGCCCTACAAACACCTCTCGAGCGGCATGAAGGTCCGCATCGCCTTCGCCGTCATCTCTCGGCTCGAGGAGCCCGTCGTGCTGGTCGACGAGGTGCTCGCCGTGGGCGACAAGGCGTTCCGTGAGAAGTGCTACGCCCGGATCGGCGAGATGCTCGCCGACGGTCGGACGCTCTTCCTCGTGTCGCACAACGAACGCGACCTCAAACGGTTCTGCCGACGGGGCCTCTACCTCGACAAGGGCGCCCTGGTGTTCGACGGCCCCCTCGACGACGCCCTGGCCCGGTACGCCACCGATCACCCTCCCCGCCCCTCGGCGTAGGGTCGAGGCGTGCCCGAACGCAGTCAGTCCCACAGCCCCGACCACGACGCCTCGACGGCGGACGGACGACTCGTCGCCCGTGACGCCGGGAACTCGACCGAGTACCACTACCAGACGTCCGCGCCCGACAGGTCCGAGGACACCGCCTGGGTGCGCCGTCTCGACAAGCTGCTGGCCGTCCAACGTCCGGTGGTCGTCAAGCACGTCGCCACGCTGCGCCGTCGGCACAAGAAGGCGACGCCACAGAAGCTGATCACCATCCTCGAACGCGAGTACCTCGCCGCGGTGACGACCGGCGGGGCCGCCGTCGGGGCCAGCGCCGTGATCCCCGGTGTCGGCTGGGGCGTGTCGTTGGCCCTCTCGGGTGTCGAGACCGCGGGCTTCCTCGAGGCGAGCGCCCTCTTCGCGCAGTCCGTGACCGAGGTCCACGGCATCGCCGTCTCGGACCCCGACCGCGCCCGGGCCCTCGTCATGGCGATGCTGCTTGGCGGCCCGGGTGCCAGCCTCGTCCGACAGTTCGCGGGCGAGGCCATGGGGACGGCCCCGGCCAGGACCGCGTTCTGGGGTGAGCTCGTGACCTCGAAACTCCCCAAGGCGGCCATGAGTGGCCTGACCGACACGATCCGCAAGCAGTTCATCCGACGGTTCGCGGCGTCGCAGGGGGCTTCGGTCCTCGGCAGGGCCCTTCCGTTCGGCATCGGTGCCGTCGTGGGAGGGACGGGCAACCACCTCCTCGGACGCAAGGTCGTCACGACGGCCCGCACGGCGTTCGGTGCGGCCCCTGCCGAATTCCCCCTCGACCTGTCGCTCTGACCGTTCCCCTCGCCAGGGCGACCCGGCGTCCGCGAGGCGGCCACGCGGGCCTCGCGCGAGGCGGCGACCCGTCCCGCGACGGGTCCTCCCCAGTCAGCCGTCGTCCACAAGAACGCGCGTCGACCCGCGTCGGTCGCTCCTAGGGTCGACGACATGACGACGTCGACCCTTGCCTACACCGTCCCCTTCAGCCTCGACCGCTCCCGCGCACCCCGCGTCTACCGGCTGGTCAACGACTCCCCCGAGACCGTGACGGGCGTCAGGGTCACCCTCGTGGGCACCGGGCTCCTCGTCCCCGTCGCGACCACCCGACTCGACCCCGCCCAGTCCGTCGACCTCTGCGTGCTAGGCGTCGAACTGAGCCGGAGTGCGATCGCCGTCGTGCGATGGTTCCGGCCCGGCGGCGACGAGTACCTCTGGCGGTTCAGTTTCTGAGCCTGGTCGACGGAACCCTGGCCGACGAGCCCTTCCCGTGAGGTGGCGGGTCAGCTGCTGAGCCGAGCGCGTCTCTCGGCGACGTAGTCCGCAGCCGTGAAGGCCTCGAGGACGGGCGGCAGGTGATCGGCCCCGAGGTCGGTGACCAGCACGCCCGGGTCGACCCCGAGCACGACGGCGAGACGGACGATCGTGTGCAACACGGGGTTGCCGATGCCGCGCTCGATCTTTCCGTAGTTGGACACGTTCATGCCCGCCAGGTGCGCCACCTCGTCCTGGCTCAGCCCGAGGCGCAGACGCTCGTCACGGATGCGTTCTCCGAAGAGGCGGGCGGCGGCGGACGTCGGTTCAGGCATGCCTCATGGATACGCTGCTCAGCGTCTGACATCCAGAGTCCACGGCACCGAGACATGAAAGCCCTGGTGCCTCAGACCCCTCGCGTGCGGTGCCGGGGGTCAGAGGTCGGACGCCTCCGCGTCGCCGGCCTCCTGCTCGGCGTCGCCCGCCGAACCGGTCGAACGTGGGTCATCGGTCGACGGCCGGCGCGCCGCGTAGTCGTCACGCAGCTGCACGAGGCGCGCCACCGCGCTCTCGAACCGATGCGTGGCCGCTCCGGGCGACGTGTCACCGAAGTGACGACGGACCCAGTGCTCGAGGCGACCCCGCGCCTCCGGATCGTCGACGACCCGATCGACGAGGGCGACGATGTCGCCCGCACCGTCGGCCGTCAACCACTCGGCGTCACCGAGGTAGCCCGATTCGTCGACGTCGGCCTCGACGGCGACCGGACGGGTCACGACGAGGGGACGGCCCGTGGCCAGGCGGTCGTAGACCATCGCCGAGATGTCGGTCACGGCGACGTCGGCCGCGGCCAGTTGCCAGCCGAGCTCGGGCCCCACGTCGTGGACGTGGTGGGCGTCGGGATCACGCGCGTTCGCCTCGCCGAGGGCCCGGATGATCGCCTCGTGCGCCCGCCGGTACTCGGGATCGAGCACGCCGCTCCGCGGATGCGCCCGGTAGACGACCCGGTGACGCCCCGACGCCAGCAGAGCCCTGACGAGGGCGAGGCCGTGCGTCGCGATCGACCCGTACGCGGCCGCGGGACGGTCACCCTCCCAGGTCGGGGCGTAGAGCACGACGAGGCGGTCGTCGTCGGGGTACGGCACCTCGCCCGAGAAGTGGTCGGCCTGCGGGCGGCCGATGGGCACGGCGCGCTTCTCGAGGTCGTAGTCCCAGAGCTTGGCGGCGAGGCGGTCCTTGGCGGCGTCGCCCGCGACGAAGGCGTAGTCGTAGGCCTTGAACTGGTTCGTCGTCATGTACATCTTGTCGCTCTCGCCGTGGTTGACGAAGACGTGCCACATGCGGCCGTACCGCATCATCTGGAAGTTCTTGGCGTTCTGGTTGACGTACAGGGTCAGGGCCAGCGGCTGAGCGGCGACGAAGTCCTCGAGGTCGGCCACCTTGCGGGCGTAGACCAGCGGCACCGGGCTCTCGTCGAGCATGGTCACCATGGTGCCCGGCGAACGGACGACGATGGCGACGGGGAAGGTCTCGGCCAGGTGGGCGAGAGGCGCGTACCACTGGCGGATCTGGTACATGTTGACGGCCGTGTCGGCGAAGTACACGGCGACGCGCACGGTGCCCGGAGCCGGCGTCACCGCGACCCGCGGGTCGCGCTCGAGCCGACGTCGACTGCTGCGTGAACGGACGGCACGGCGGGCGAGGCTCCAGGCGAGCCCCAGGTCTCGGGTCAGCGGCACATGCCCTCCTCGGGTCGGTCCGTCACCCGATCGGCGCCGGACCCCGGAAAGCCTAGAGGACCGGAGGTCGACCGGCCCTGGACATGCGGAGGACCGTTACCCAACCGATGGACCGTCGACCGCCCGGCGCCTCTCGCCACCCCTCCACCCAGCCCGCGAACCAGGGCCGCAGGCGCTGCGGGGTGCGTGCCCAGCGCAGCAGCTGGACCCCGGTCCAGGACGCGACGTAGACGGGGACCAACGGCCAGGGCAGGTTGCGCTTGGCGAGCCAGACCCGGTTCCGGGCGTTCAGACGGTAGTAGTCCGCGTGGCGCGCCGGGTCGATGGCCGGGTGGTTCGCCACGAGCGAGCCCTCGTACCAGGTGCGCCTGCCCTGGGCCCAGACCCGCCACGCCAGCTCGATGCCCTCGTGCGCGTAGAAGTACGGCTCCCCCCAGCCGGTGCAGGCGTCGAAGACGTCGCGGGGCAGCAGGGTGGCCCCCTCCCAGACGGAGAACACGTCGCTCGAGCGGCGAGGGTCGCCCTTGCGCAGTCGAGGCGTCCAGCGGCGGGGGTTCGCGGCGCCGTCGGGGTCCACGACCCGCGGCTGCAGGAGCCCGATCTCGGGTCGGGCCCGCATCAACGCGACGGCGTCGGCGAGGAACCGCTCGGAGGGCAGGCTCGCGTCGTCGTCGAGGAAGAAGATCCACTCGCCCGAGACCGCTTCGGCTCCTCGGTTGCGGCCGGCGGGGATGCCCACGTTCTCGGCGAGTTCGAGCAGACGGACCCCGGTCGGGACCTCGACCTCGGCGGTCGCGGCGTCTCGTCCGTTCACCACGCAGACGACGTCCAGCTCGACGTCGCGCTGGGCCAGCATCGTGGCCAATCCCCGAGCCAGGTCGCGCGGACGTCGCCCCTGGGTCAGGCTCACGACTCCGACCCGGGGCCGGACCTCGCTCAGGAGCGCACCCGCTTCGACGCCATGATGGCGACGAAGTGGCCGACCAACGCCAGCACCGACAGCGGGAGCAGGGCGACGAGCAGGACGCGGTCGGCGGTGACACCGCCCACGACGAGGCCGACGATCGCGGCCAGGAAGACGAGCATCGTCAGCTCGACCGAGTGGTACAGCCGATGGAACGGCACGAAGCGCGCGGCGCTGCGCAGTCGGGACAGGAGGCGCCCGCTCGGTTGGGTCGCGCCTCCTCGTTTGTCTTCGAGCCGGGCGAGGCCCGCGTTCGCCCGGGCGACGTGGACCATGTCGTTGAGGGCCTTGTTGAGCACGATCACGAGGGCCAGGGCGAAGCCGGCGGTCGTCCAGAGGAAGTCGTCCGGGGTCTCGAAGGGGAATCCGGCGGCACGGACGCCCAGCACGATCGGGATGAGCGCCTCGGTCGAGTAGTGGCCGACCTTGTCGAGGAAGACCCCGGCCGGCGAACTCGTTCCGCGCCAGCGGGCCACCTCGCCGTCACAGCAGTCGACGAGCATCTGCAGCTGGCCCAGCACGAGGGCGAGCAGGGCACCGGTGATGCCCGGCACGAGCAGCGACAGGGCGGTGCACCAGCCGACGAGGATCATCAACCCGGTCACGCCGTTCGCCGAGACGCTGGTCTTGAGCAGCCACCAGGTCAGGTAGGGCGAGACGTCGCGCAGGTACAGCGAGGCCGTCCAGTGCTCGGCGTTCGCGCGGCTGCGCACCTCGGGCGGCTGGGCGACGCGTCGCAGCTCGGCGATCGAGCTCGGTCTGGTGGGCAGCGCGGTCATCGGCGGCTACCTTCCGGTCTGGGCGGTGATGTTCTTCGTGAGGTCGAGGAAGCCGAGCACGAAGCCGACGCCCCACCCGAAGTGGATGGAAGGCAAGACTACGAGAAACCAGAGCCGGGTGCGGAGGTCGTCGCCGCGGGCGGCGAGCAGAGCGGCCGCGAGCACGAAGACGACGTAGACACCGGGTACGACGAGGGCGAGCGTGGCCCACCCGAGGGCGGTGCCGAGGGCGAGGCCGACCAGGCCGGTCAGGCCGACCACCAGGCCGAGCGCCACGCCGAGCACCATGGCGGGAGGGACCAGGTACCGCACGGTGTTCGCCTTGGGGAAGCGTCGGGCCAGTTCGCCCCGCCAGAGCCCGGTGGCGACGAACTGGCGCGCCAGCTTGCGCAGGCTCGGTCGCGGACGGTAGGTCACCACGAGCCGCGGGGTGAACCAGACAATGCCGCCCGTGGCCCGGAGCCGGCGGTTGAGCTCCCAGTCCTGACCGCGCTTGACGCCCTCGTCGAAGAGGCCGACCTCGATCAGACGGTGCCGCAGGAACACCCCCAGGTAGGCCGTGTCGGTCGGCCCCTCGGCCCCACCGACGTGGTGCGGCGTCCCACCGAGGCCGACCCGACTGCCGTAGGCGCGGGCGACGGCCTTTTCGAAGGGGGTGCGCCCGACGGCGGCCATGATGCCGCCCACGTTGTCGGCCCCGCTGCGTTCGAGGGTCTCGACCGCGATGCGCGTGTAGTCGCGAGGCAGCACCGAGTGGGCGTCGACGCGGACCGTGACGGGGTGGACCGAAGCCCGGATGGCCACGTTGAGCCCGGCAGGCGTCGAACCGACGGGGTTGGGGATGCTGCGGACACGCGGGTCGGCAGTCGACATCTCGGCCACGACCTCGTTCGTGCGGTCGACGCTCGGACCCAGGGCCAGGATCACCTCGAACGGGCCTTCGTAGTCCTGGTCGAGCAGGCTCTCGACCGCCGCCCGGATCTCGTGCTCTTCGTTGAGGACGGGCATGACGTACGAGACACCGGGTCGGGTGGCGTCGCCTGCTTGCATGGATCGCGTTCCTCGGGCTCGTGAGCGCCGGGGAGGCGCGGGTCGGGACTGCGGACGGCCGCAGGGATCGTGGCGAGCTTAGCAACACCCCAACGGGGGTCGGGACGCCGTCGCGTCCCGACCCCCGCCGCACCGACCGGGCAGAGCCTCAGGAGGTCAAGGTGTCGAGGGTCACCTTCGTGGTGTCGGTCTTCCCGTCCCGGACGTAGGTGAGGTCGGCCGTCGCGCCACCGGCGAGGAACCGGACCTGCGCCGTGAGGTCCGTCCGGTCGCTGATCGGCACGCCGTTGAACTCGGTCACGACGTCGCCCTGCCGCAGGCCGGCGTTCTGCGCCGCACCACCAGGGCTCAGCTGGACGATGAGCGCCCCGACCCGGGTGGCGGCCGCGTCGCTCGTGGCGTCGTTCACGCTGGCGCCGAGGAGGCCGTGGCTGGCCTTCCCGTTCGCCATGATCTCTTTGGCGACGCGCTGCACGAGGTTCGACGGCACCGAGAACCCGACGCCGATGCTGCCGGACGATTCTCCGGAACTGGCGATGGCGACGTTGAGGCCGATCAGCTCTCCTTGCGAGTCGAGCAGCGCACCGCCCGAGTTGCCCGGGTTGATGGACGCGTCGGTCTGGATGACCGGCAGCGAGATGACCGAGCTGGCCTGGTTCTGCGTGCCGCCGTCCCCGTTGTTGAAGGAGAAGGGCCCCTGGCCGTTGTTGTCGTTCTGCTGGCCCTGGTCGCTGCCGTCCGTCGGGGCGGCCGAGGACTGCACGGTGATGCTGCGGTTGAGGGTCGAGACGATGCCGTCGGTCACCGTGTTCGACAGACCGAGCGGTGCGCCGATGGCCACGGCGGTGTCGCCGACGTTCAGCTCCGACGAGTCGGCGAAGGCGATGGGGGTGAGCCCGGTCGCGTCGACCTTCAGCACGGCGAGGTCGACGGTGGGGTCGAGGCCCACGACCTCGGCCGGCAGGATGCTGCCGTCGCTGAGCGTGACGGTGACGGAACCCGACGCACTCGCCCCGTCGAGGGTGACGACGTGCGTGTTCGTGACGATGTAGCCGTCGTCGCTCAGGATGACGCCCGAGCCGGTGCCGCCGGACTCGCCCGCCGTCACGTTGATCGTGACGACCGACTTCGTGGCCTTCGCCGCCACCGCCGTGACGACCGTCGCGTCGTCGTAGTCGTTGACCGTCAGGTCTCGCGACTGACCCGTGGCCGAGACGCCGGCCCCGGAGTCGCGGGACAGCACCGCGGCGACGCCGCCGCCCGCCGCGCCTCCGACGAGGACGCCGACCAGGAGGGCCGCCGCGACGGACCCCGCACCACGCCGGCTCTTCTTCGGTTTCTCCGCAGGCGCCCGCCAACCAGCCGCTGCGTACGAGTTCGTCGTGTCGTACGCGAACGCCGACGGGTCGGAGTCCGGCTGCCGATAGGGGTCGGTCCCGGCCTGCTGGTAGGAGGACGGCTGCTGGTACGACCCGGGTTGCTGGTAGGAGGACGGCTGCTGGTACGAACCGGGCTGCTGGTAGGAACCGGGTTGCTGAGGGTCCCCGGACTGCTGGTACGAACCCATCTGCTGGTACGAAGCGGGCTGCTGGTAGGGACCCGCCTGCTGGTGAGACGACGGATGCGGGAACGAGCCGGGTCGAGGCTGCGAGTCGTCGTTCCGGCGCCCGTCGGGGCCGGACTCGAACTCGCCCGCTCGCGGCGTGCTGCCGGGGAGAGGCGGAGCACCGTAGGTGACGCCCTGGTCCGCCGGGTACGGCGTCGTGGGCTGGGCACCGTCGTTCGTGGCCCGGTCGTCGCCCGGGACGCCCTGCGAACCGGCGGCGGTGCCCTCGGGCGTGCGCGGTGCGCCGTCGTCGGCGTCGTCGTGGCGGGGGGTGTCGGTCATGGTGCTCCTTCCAAGCCCTGACAGCCTGGTCGCCCAAGCTGGGCGGATCATACGGCGAGCCTGTGAGCGGACTGCGCCCAGCTTATGCGGCGGCTGGACGGGACCTCCCCCGAGCCCCTCCAGCGCGGCTACGGTGACGGGATCATGACTCCTCAAGCACCCTGGCAACGCGCGGCGAGCGGCGCCATGCTCCTCGACGGCGCCGGTCGACTCGCCCCGACCATATTCGCCGAGATGTCGGCGCTCGCCACGGCGACGGACAGCATCAACCTCGGGCAGGGGTACCCCGACGAGGACGGCCCGGTCGAGGTCCTCGAGGCGGCGCACGAGGCACTGCGCTCGGGCCTCAACCAGTACCCGCCGGGCCGGGGCATGCCCGTCCTCCTCGACGCCGTCGCCGCCCACCAGAGGCGGTTCTACGGCATCGACCTCGATCCGCGACGCGAGGTGCTCGTGACCGCGGGGGCGACCGAGGCGCTGGCGGCCACGATCCTGGCCTTCGTCGACCGCGGTGACGAGGTGGTGACGCTCGAGCCCTTCTACGATGCCTACGGAGCCGTCATCGGGCTCGCGGGCGGCGTCCACGTCACCGTCCCGCTCCGGGGTCCGGACTCGGTCGTCGACCCGGACGAACTGCGGCGGGCCTTCGGACCGCGCACCCGCCTCGTCGTGCTGAACGACCCGCACAACCCCACGGGCAGCGTCCTCGACGACGCGACCAGGCGCCTCCTGCTCGAACTCGCCGTCGAGCACGACGCGCTCGTCGTCACCGACGAGGTCTACGAGCACCTGCTCTTCGACGGAGCGGCACACGTGCCGTTCGCCACTCTGCCCGGAGCGGCGGCCCGGACGATCAGCATCTCGTCGGGAGGCAAGACCTTCAACACGACGGGGTGGAAGATCGGCTGGCTGACCGGTCCGGCCGAACTCGTCGACCGCATCGTCGCCGTCAAGCAGTACCTGACCTTCGTGAACGGCTCGGTCTTCCAGCCCGCGATCGCCGTCGGACTCGGACTTCCCGACGCCTACTTCGACGGGATCGCTCGCACGCTGGCCCACAAGCGAGACGTGCTGTCGGACGGGCTGCGTCGGGCCGGCTTCGCGGTGCGCGCGAGCCGCGGCTCGTACTTCGTGGTCGCCGACGCCGCTCCGCTGGGGTTCGACGACGCGGCCGAGCTCTGCCGGCGCCTCCCGGAATCGGTCGGAGTCGTCGGGTTGCCGATCAGCGCCTTCTGCCACCCGGCGCTCGCCGCCGAGCAGTCGTCCCTCGTCCGCTTCGCCTTCTGCAAGCGCGTCGAGGTGCTCGAGCAGGCCGCGGCCCGACTCGCGTCACTCTCGGTCTGAGCGCTCCGTGGAGGTCTCGCCGGCCCCCACGCGGCGCGGGACCACGTCGTACCGACGCAGGGCCAGGGACGGGTTCAGGCGCCGCACGGCGGCGATCCGGTCGGCCGAGACCCCGGCCACTGCCATGACGTCGACCTCGTCCCCGACCGAGGCGACGGCCACGCCCGTCGGGTCGACGATCGTGCTGCAGCCCACGCCGATCGGCGGTGCGTGGTCCGCGGCGGCGACGTACACGGTGTTCTCGAGCGCACGAGCGGTCAGGAGGGTCGTCCAGTGGTGCTGCTTGAGCGGCCCGCGCACCCATTCGGCCGGCATCAGGACGACGTCGGCCCCGGCGTCGACGAGCGTCCGCGTGACCTCGGGGAACCGCAGGTCGTAGCAGGTCTGCAGACCGAAGACGAGCCCGCCGACCTCGAAGGTCGCGGCGACGGCCAACGGGCCCGGCACGATCCACCGGGACTCCTGCCCACCGAACGCGTCGTAGAGGTGCTGCTTCGAGTAGCGGGCGACGACGCCCCGACCGGGCGCCACGGCCACGAGCAGGTTCTCGAACCGGGCCGGGTCGGGCGAGACGGCGACGAGGCCGGCGACGACCACGACGCCGAGCCGGTCGGCCAGCGCGGTCAGATGGCGCACGAAGGGCCCGTCCGTGGGTTCCGCGGCCTCGAGGTACGCCGGGCCCAGGTCGGGGGAAAAATACGACGAGTACTCAGGGAAGACCGCCACCTGTGCTCCGCGGCGGACCGCCTCCTCGGTGAGGTCCGTGATGGTCCGCCGGTTGCTCGCCGGGTCGTCGCCGGGTGCGGTCTGCACGACCGCGACGACGACCTCGGGTGTCCTGCCGGCGCTCATCGCGCCCACCGCCCCGCCACCTGGGCGGCGGCCTCGCCCACCCAGTAGGAGGCGCGGGTCGTGGACTCGGCGACGCCCCCGGCCACCTGCGTGGTCGAGACGGCGTCCGCGAAGCCGTCCGCAGGCGCGTCGACCGCACCGGCGACGAGGACGACCGGTACTCCGACGGCGTCGGCCATCCGACGCACGAGCGACACGGTCTTCCCGGCGGCGGTCTGACCGTCGAACGATCCTTCTCCGGTGACGACGACGTCACCGTGGGCCAGGGCCTCGGCGAGACGGACCGTCTCGGCGACGGCGACCGCTCCGGGTTGCAGACGGGCACCCCAGGCGAGCAGACCGAAACCCGTTCCTCCTGCGGCCCCGGCCCCGGGCGTCGTGGGATCGACGTCGACGAGGCTCGCGAAACGCTCGAGACCCTGCTCGAGTGCGAGGACGTCGTCGACGGAGGCACCCTTCTGCGGCCCGAACACGGCCGCGGCACCGTCGGGACCGAGCAGGGGGCTGTCGACGTCGACCAACAGCGTGACGCCGTCGGGCGGGAGGGCGATGAGACCCGACAGATCGACCCGGGCGGCTGTCGTGAGGCCGTGGTTGCCCGAGGCGACGGGCTCCCCCAGGGAATCCACGATGCGGGCACCGAGGACCGTCAGAGCGCCCGCTCCCCCGTCCGTCGACGCGCTGCCTCCGAGGCCGACGACGAGTCGGGTGGCTCCGGCGTCGACGGCCGCACGGATGACGTCACCCAGGCCGCGGGTGTTCGCGTCGTGCGGCGCAGGTGAGCTCAGCAGGCCGAGCCCGCAGGACGAGGCGAGCTCGACGACGGCCGTACCGTCGGGCAGCGTGAGCCAGGGGGCGTCGACCGGGCGGCCGTCAGGGCCCTCCACGACGCTCTCGTGGCGGACGCTCCCGGGGCACGCCCGCTCGAACGCGTCGAGGGTGCCCTCGCCGCCGTCCGCCAAGGGCAGGGTGACGACGACGTCGTCCGGCCGTGATCGTGACCAGCCGGCAGCGAGGGCCGCCGCCACCTCTGGTGCGCCGAGGGATCCCTTGAACGAATCGGGCGCGATGACCACCCGGAGTCTCGACATGCCTCAACCTTGGCATGATCGGCGGCCGGGGCACAGACCCGATCACGCGCACGAGGACACGAAGAAGGCCCCGGTCATTCGACCGGGGCCTTCATCGTTCTTGTTGCGGGGGCAGGATTTGAACCTACGACCTCTGGGTTATGAGCCCAGCGAGCTACCGAACTGCTCCACCCCGCGGCACAAGAAATGACTCTAGCACGCCGTTCGGCCCCCGTCCAATCGAGCCACCGGAAGAGGCACCCACCACGCTGGATCGACGACGAACCCCCCTCCCGGCATGCCGGAAGGGGGGTCGACGATCACCGCTCGGGCCTACTGACCGCTGGCGGCGACCGCGTCCTCGAGCGCGGTCTGGAGGCGCGTGTCGGCTTCCGCCGCCGCGACCAGGTCGTTGTCGGCGTAGGCCGCGGCACGGTCGGTCAGGGCCTGCTGAGCGTCGGCCAGGGCCTGGTCGAGCGCCGCGTTGTCGGTACCCGATCCGGTGCCGCCGGTGTCGGGGGTCGCCGTGCCACCGTCGGTCGCTCCGTCGCCGGTGCCGGTGCCCGTGCCGTCGGTCCCGTCACCCGTGGTCGGCACGCCGTTGTCTCCGGCGGTCGCACCCGAGTTGCCGCCGAACAGCGAGTCGAGGGCGCCGTCGAGGGTGTCCTCGAAGGCGATCTTGTCTCCGAACGAGACCAGGATGCGCTGCAGGACCGGGTACGACGTCTCGGAGTTCGACTTCACGTAGATCGGCTGGACGTAGAGCAGACCACCGCCGACCGGCAGGGTCAGCAGGTTGCCTCGGACGACGCTCGTGTCACCCCGGGTGAGGAGAGCGAGCTGGTTGGCCACGGCCGTGTCGGTGTTGAAGTTGTTCTGCACCTGTCCGGGACCGGGCAGCGTGTCGGTGCGCGGCAGGGCCAGCAGCGTCAGCTTGCCGTAGTCCGACGAGATCTCGCCCGGCGTCGACCCGGCATCGGCATTCGCCGCGAGATAGCCCGTCAGCACGTTCCGGGCGTTCTCACCCGACTGTTGCGGGATGTACGTCGAGTAGATCGAGAACGCAGGGTCTTGATCGGGCAGCTGCAGCGTCAGGTAGTACGGAGGCTGCAACGGCGGGTTCTGGGCGTTGCTCGTCGGCTCGTTGGGCGTGACCCACGCGTCGTCGCTCGAGTAGAACGAGTCGGCGTCCGTCACGTGGTACGTGCCGAGGATCGCCCGCTGCACCTTGAACATGTCCTGCGGATAGCGGACGTGCTGGAGCAGTTCGGCCGACATGTCGCTCAGCGGCGACAGCGTGGAGGGGAAGATCTTGTCGTAGGTCTGCAGGATGGGGTCGCTGGTGTCCCACGCGTAGAGCTTGACCGAACCGTCGTACGCGTCGACCGTGGCCTTGACCGAGTTGCGGATGTAGTTGATGTTGTTCGAGGCGTACACCGGGCGGTCGTTGTACGTGTCGGCGATCGCGTCGGACAACGCCTGCGGCTTCGAGTACGGGTACTCGTTGGTCGTGGTGTAGCCGTCGACGATCCAGACGACCTTGCCGTCGACGACGGAGGGGTACGGCGCGCTGTCGATGGTGAGGTAGGGAGCGACCTTCTGGACGCGCTCGGTGGGGTCACGGTCGTAGAGGATCTGCGACTGGTCGTTCACCGCGTCGGACAGGAAGATCTGCTCGGACTGGAACTTGATGGCGTAGATGAGCTTCTTGAAGACGTTGTCGAGCTTGGGCCCACCGTCGCCCTCGAAGGTCGTCGTCTCGTTGGTGCCGTTGTCGTTGCTGCCCGACGGGTAGTCGAGCTCGATGTCGTTGCCGCCGTCGCCACCCACGATCGAGTAGGTGGGCGACTCCTGGCCGAAGTAGATTCGCGGTTCGTAGTCGCCGGCGTCGCCGAGGGCACCCGTCACCGGGATGCCGGACTCGAGGAAGACCGGCTGGCCGTCCGCCGACCGCTGGTTGCCGTAGGCCGCCACCACGCCGTAGCCGTGCGTGTAGACGAAGGTCGTGTTGTAGGGGGTCGCCGAGTTGCCGAGCTGCGAGGTGTTCAGCTCGCGCACGGCGATGACGGTGTCCTGCACGTTGCCGTCGATCGTGTACCGGTCGACCGCGAGCTGCTCGGGGAAGCTGTAGTACTGGCGGTACTGCTGCAGCTGGGCGAAGGCGTCGGTCACGAGAGCGGGGTCGATGATGCGGATGTTCGCGGTGGTGACGGCGTCACCGGCCAGGGCACCGGCCTCGGCGTCGGACTTCGCATCGTAGGTCTGCTCTTCGACGTCGGCCACGCCGTACGCCTCACGCGTCGCCTGGATGTTTCGCTCGATGTACGGCGACTCGACGGTCCGCTCGCTGGGCTCGACCGTGAAGCGCTGGACGATCCAGGGGTAGATGCCCCCGACGATGATGCTGATGATGATGAGCGCGGCCGTACCGATGACCGGGAGGCGCCAGCGGCCGACGATCGCGGTCACGATGAACAGGACGGCCACGACCACCGCGATCCCGGCCAGGATCTGCTTGCCGGGGATGCCCGCGTTGACGTCGGTGTACGTGGCACCCGTGAGGAGCTTGTTCGTTCCGTCGGACAGGGTCGCGTACTGGTCGAGCCAGAGGCTCACGCCCTGGAGGAGCAGGTAGACGGCGGCCGTGACGGCCAACTGGATGCGCGCGACCTTCGAGATGCGCACCTCGCGACCGGTGAAGCGCAGGGCACCGTAGAGGTAGCTGGTCGCGACGGCGGCGATGCCGGCGATGAGCACGACGGCCGAGGCGAAGCCGACCACGGCCTGGTAGAGCGGCAGCTCGAAGACGTAGAACCCGATGTCGAGCCCGAACTGCGCGTCTGTCTGACCGAAGGGGGTGCGGTTGATCCACTCGAGGACGGTCTGCCACTGCGTCGACGTGGCGATGCCGGCGAAGAGGCCGAGGACGGCGGGGACGCCGATGACGACGGCCCGGCGCAGGGGCTCGATGACCTGCTGGTAGCGGTCGAGCTGGGAGTTCAACTTGGCGTACACCGGCCGGAACCGGAAGGCCACCTCGATGCTGACGTACACCGGCACCGCCATGGCCACGAAGCCCACCGCGAACATCACGAGGCGGGAGATCCACTGTGTCGTGAGCACTCCCGTGAACCCGAGCTGCTGGTACCAGAGGTAGTCGGTCAGCAGCGACGAGAAGATGAAGAAGGCGATGACCAGGGCGGCGAGGACGGCCACCGTGACCAGGACGGGCAATCGGGGCGAGCGTCGTGCGGTTCGCGACGATGCGGGTGACGTCAAGGGTGGACTCCTGGCTGACGGGGACGTGGACGGCCATCCTACGTGTCGAGCCTGGCCGACTCAGCGTCCCCTTCTCAGCTTTGCGCGGGCTGCACGAACGCTATCGACCGGCCGTGCAGGTGGCCAGGGACGACGTGTCGCCGCCGTCCGCGACCGTCTCGAGCGCCGTGACCGCATCGTCCAACGTGGCGACCGAGTAGACGTCCAGCCCGGAGGGCACGTTCCCGACGACCTCGGAGCAGTTCGTGGACGGCGCCAGGAAGACGGTCGCCCCGGCGTCGCGAGCACCGTAGAGCTTCTGTCGGATGCCGCCGATGGCACCCACCTCGCCCGAGGCCGTGATCGTGCCCGTGCCCGCGACCTTCGCGCCGCCGGTGAGCTCGCCGGGTGTCGTCTTGTCGATGATGCCGAGCGCGAACATCATGCCGGCACTCGGTCCACCGACCTGGTCGAGCTTGAGCGTGACGTCGAAGGGATACGTGTAGTCCACGCTGACCCCGACGCCGAGGAGCGGCGTGCCGTCGACTTCTTGCGGGGTGACCTGCTCGGTCATGCTCGTCCCCGCGCGTTCGAGGACCACCTCCGCCGGCGTCGACGCCCCGTTCGCCGCCACCAGGCCGCGGAGGACGTCCACGTCCGCATCGGTGGCGAGACTGGTGCCGTTGACGCTGACCAGGACGTCTCCCTCGCGCAGGACGCCCTCGGCAGGGCTCCCCTCGGAGACCTGGCTGACGGTCACGGCGCTGGGGACGGCGTATCCCTCGTGGATCAGCGCCGCGGCGATCGCGGACTTCTGGGAGTTCTGCATGTCGACGGCGTTCTGTTCGTCGACCTGGTCGTTCGACACCCCCGACGGGTACACGGCCTCGACCGGGATGACCGAACGGCTACGGTCCGACCACGCGCGGACGACGTCGACCCAGCCCGGCCGGACGTCCTGGTTGCCCTGCACGCTCACGGTCAGCAGGTCGAGGGTGCCCGCGGTGGGGTAGGTCTCGTGGCCCGACACGGTGATCAGGGGTTGGGACGAACCCTCGTACTCGGCACTGCCCAGGGTGTCGAACACGGGGCCGGGCTGTTCGATCAGGTAGGGCCCCGGGAGGAGGCTCAGGACCACGGCCGAGACGACGGCGACACCCAGGAGGGGCCAGCCGAACCTACTCGCTCGGCGTGCTGACGAGGGGGCGGTGCGCGGGGGCGTGAAGAAGGCCACGGAGGGTCCTTTCGGGATCGGCCGGGGAGGCGCGGGTCGCGTTCGCCACGAGCGGAGCGACGCCCCCGGAGCGGTGGCCGAATCCCAGGATCTTCGTGCGGCCAGCAGCTAGCGTAGTCAGCATGACCGATGATTCGCCGCGCGGGCCTGAGGACGAGTTCCGTGACATGCTGCGGCAGTTCCTGTCCGGCGGTTCCGAGATCGATCCGTCGCAGCTCGCCGGGGCCGCCGGGCTGCCCGACGACCCGGCCTTCGTGGCGCGACTCATGAGTCAGCTGCAGAACGCCGTCAACAGCAGCGGTGACGGCATCGACTGGTCGATCGCCACCGAACAGGCGACCGCCGTGGGCGCCCAGAGCGCCGTCGTGCCGACCGCGGCCGAGACCGCCGCCCTCGAGCAGGCCTTTCACGTCGCCGCACTGTGGCTCGACGACGTCACGTTCGTGGCCGAGCTCACCGCCACGCCCCGCCTCGTGACCCGCGCCGAGTGGGCCCGGCTCACCATGCCCGTGTGGAGCCAGCTCGCCGAGCCCGTGGCCACGTCGATCGCCGACTCCCTGACCGGCGTGCTCAGCGAGCAGGCTCCCGAAGAGATGCGCTCGATGCTCGCCGGGGCCAGCCAGGTCATGCGCAGCGTCGGCGGCACGCTCTTCGCCATGCAGCTCGGACAGGTCGTCGGCCAGCTCTCGACCGAGGTCGTGTCCGGCGGCGACGTCAGCATCCCGCTCCTCGACGAGCAGCAGGCGGCGCTGCTCCCCCAGAACGTCGCCGCCTTCGGCGAGGGCCTCGACATCGAGGCCGACCAGGTACAGCTCTACCTGGCGGTCCGCGAACTCGCGCACGCCCGCCTGTTCCGGCACGCCCGATGGCTGCGCCTGCACCTCATCTCGTCCATCCGCGAGTTCGCCCAGGGCATCCGCATCGACACCTCCCGGCTCGAAGAACTCGCGGTGGACTTCGATCCCTCGAACCCCGGCGACCTGCAGGAGGCCATGAAGAGCGGGGCCCTCATCCCCCCGAAGACCGACGAGCAGCTCGCCGCCCTCGCCCGGCTCGAGACCACCCTGGCCCTGATCGAGGGCTGGGTCGACGTGGTGACCGCCCAGGCCACGGCGCGCCTCCCGAAGTCCGCGGCGATCGCCGAGACGGTCCGCCGCCGCCGGGCCGCCGGCGGACCTGCCGAGTCGGCCTTCTCCACCCTGGTCGGCCTCGAACTGCGGCCGCGGCGCCTCCGCGAGGCGGCCGTCCTCTGGCAGACCGTGACCGACGCCGTCGGTGCCGAGCGCCGAGACGACCTCTGGTCGCACCCGGACATCGTGCCCACCAGCGCCGACGTCGACGACCCGCAGGCCCTCGTGGCCCGCCTGACGTCGGACGTGCCCACCTTCGACGACGTCGACCAGGCGATCCAGGACCTGCTCGACGACACGACCGACGACCGCCCCCGCGAGGGGGACGACGGCTCGGCGACCGAGCCCGGCGAGTCCGGGCCCGACCAGGACGCCCCCCGGTCCTGACGGACACCGTCACCGGGGCCCGGGCGGACCTGTGGACAACTCCTCATCCGCCCGGCCCCACGACATGATCGGACGATGCCCCTCGTCCTCGATCCCCGCATCCCCGTCGTCTGGCGCGATCCGTCGACCCTCCAGGTCGGCGTCGACCGCCCCACGCTCGTCCTGAGTCCGGTCAGCAGGCTCGACGAGCGGGTGGTCGCGGCCCTCGCCTCGGGGCACGGCGCGGGGGCCTGCCCACCCTCGTCGCCCACCTCGGCCTGGATCGCGCCGCGGTCGAAGCCTCCGTCGAGCGCCTGCGACCCGCGCTGGGCGGCGACACCCGGTCGGTCGTCCCGCCGACCGTCGTCGTCGGCGGGCCGGGCCCCGTCGCCGATGCCGTCGCGCGCCTCCTCGGCTCCTGCGGTGCCGACGTCCGACGGGCCGACGCCGACCTGGCTCCGCCGCGGCACGCCACGGGCGTCCTGGTCGGCGGGCACGTGCTCGACCCCGGGGTCGTCCGAGAGTGGGTGAGGTCCGACCTGACGCACCTCGTCGTACGCGTGGGCGATCGTCACGCGCGGATCGGCCCCGTGACGGTGCCCGGTTCGACGGCCTGCGCCCGATGTCTCGACCTCCACGCCGGCGAGGCCGACCGTGCCTGGCCCGCGATCGCCGGTCAGCTGAGCGCCCGTCCCCTCACCGCGCCTCCGCTGCTGTCCGTCCACGAGGTCGCCACGAGAACCGCCCGCCGGCTGTGGTCCCGTCTGACCGGCGCGGACGGCGCCCCCGAGGACTCCGAGGTCGAGTCGATCTCGATCGCCGACGGGCTGGTCACTCGCGCGGACGTGCCGCCGCACCCGGAGTGCGGGTGCGCAGCTCTTCCACGAACCGGCTCACCCGCCGTTCGCCGCCGCGCCCCTGCCCCGAGCGACTCCACGACAACCGGAGCCGCTCACGCGCCCTCGTGACGCCGACGTACAAGAGGCGGCGCTCCTCGTCGATCGCCGCGTCGTCCTTCGCGTAGCTGATCGGGACGAGGCCCTCGCTGAGGCCGATCAGGTAGACGCTGCGCCATTCGAGGCCCTTCGCGGAGTGCAACGTCGCCAGGGTGACCGCGGCCATGGTCGGCTCGTGCTGACCGGCCTGGCGGGCGAAGAGCTCGTCGACGAACTGGCGGAGGGTCGTCCCGGGGGGTGATGCCTCGGCCAGGCCCATGATCGTGTTCAAGGACTCCCAGCGGTCGCGGATCGCGCCTCTCTGGTCGGGTGCGTCCTGGGTCCAGCCGAGCGACCGGAGGACGTCGCTGACGGTCTTGAAGAGCGGCTCGCCCACGATGCTCACCGCCGCGCCCTTCATCATCATCAGGGCCTCTTTCACCTCACGGAGCTCGAAGAAGCGCGTCGCGCCGTGGATGCGGGTCGACACGCCGACGTCGGCGAGTGCACGCTCGATCGCCGCCGCCTGGACGTTGACCCGGTACAGCACCGCGATCTCCTCCGGCGCGACGCCCGACCGGATCTCGTCGGCGATGGTCTCGGCGATGCCCCTGGCCTCGGCCGAATCGCTGGCGTACTCGGTCACGGGCGGCACCGGGCCCGTCGTCTCGACGGCCGGGTGGAGGTGCAGGGCACCCGGACGGCCCCGCATGAGTTGGTTCGCCGTGTCGACGATCTGCCGCGACGAGCGGTAGTTCTGCTCGAGACGGACGACCGTGGCGTCGTCGTACCGTGAACCGAACCCGAGCAGGTAGTCCGAGGACGCACCCGCGAACGAGTAGATGGTCTGACTGGCGTCGCCGACCACGCAGAGGTCGTTCCGGCCGCCGAGCCACAGGTCGAGCAGGTCCTGCTGGAGGGGCGAGACGTCCTGGTACTCGTCGACGACGAAGAAGCGGTACTGCTCGTGCACCTGTTGGGCCACCCGCGGCTCGAGCTCGAGCATGCCGACCGTCGCGAGCAGGACGTCCTCGAAGTCGAGCTGTCGCCGTTCGTCCTTGACGGCCTCGTAGGCACGGTGCAGGTCGACGGCTTTCTCGACGCTGATGGCCGGCGGCAACGACCTGCTCGGCAACGCCTCGGCATAGTCCTCGAGGGTGAGCCGAGAGACCTTCCGCCACTCGATCTCGGCCGCGAGGTCGCGCAGCGCCGCCGTGTCGATCTTGAGCCTCAGGGACTCGGCGGCGTGGGCGAGCGCCTTGGCCTTGCTGTCGAGGAGGCGCGGCATCTGACCACCCATCGTCTGCGGCCAGAAGTACGACAGCTGGGACAGGGCCGAGGCGTGGAAGGTCCGTGCAGAGACTCCCCCGGCGCCCAGGTGACGCAGACGGCCGCGCAGTTCGGCGGCCGCGCGTGAGGTGAATGTGAGCGCCATGACGCGCTTCGGGGCGTACACGCCGGTGGCGACCCCGTAGGCGATGCGATGGGTGATGGCACGGGTCTTGCCCGTACCGGCACCCGCGAGGAGGCACACGGGGCCGAGCAGTTTCGACGCCGCACGGCGCTGCTGTTCGTCGAGCCCCGCGATCAGGTCGGCGGCCTCGGTCACTGGTCGATCTCGCCGCCGAACCAGTCCTCGATGATCGCCCGGGCGATGGACGTCCGTCCGGGCAGGACGATCTCGCCCAGGCCGGCGACCAGGTCGTCACGACTGAACCAGCGCAGGTCGAGGATCTCGGCTCCGTCAGGCGTGAGCGTCCCCGGGTCGTCGGCGTCGACCTCGGCCCGGAAGCCGAGCATGAGGCTCGCCGGGAAGGGCCACGGTTGCGAGCCGACGTATCGAGGCGACACGACGTTGATGCCGGACTCCTCGAAGATCTCGCGCTGCACCGCGTGCTCGAGGGACTCGCCGGGCTCGACGAAGCCGGCGAGCAACGAGTACCGGTTCTGCTCCCACAGGGCGTTCGAGCCGAGCAGGAGTCGGTCGTCCGCGTCGGTGACGCCGACGATGATCGCAGGATCGGTCCGGGGGAAGACCTCGTGGCCGTCATCCGGGTCGCGACGGACCCAGCCCGCCTTGTCGGTGACCAGGCGGCGGCCGGTGCGCGGCGAGAACCGGTGCGAGTCGTGCCAGTTCGCCACGGCGACGGCCTCGACGGCGAGGCCCGCGTCCCGGGCACTCAACGCCGTTCCCGAGACCCGCGGGCTGCCCCAGGCGGAGTCGTCGGACGAGAGCGACCGCGCGCGCTCGTCGTCGAGCAGCGCCGCGAGGACGGGTGTGCCCACCGGCTCGACGGCGGAGGGGTCCTTCGAGACACCGAGGTAGACGTAGTCGTCGGCGGCCGGCACCGCGGCAGCCGGCAGGAGCGCGAGGGAATCCGGGGAGGCCATCAACGTCCGCCCCCGCCAGACCGGGAGCACACGGGTCACCTCCGACGCGAGCAGTTCGTCGACGACTCCGTCACGCTCACGGGTGAGGTAGTCCCGGTCGACCTGGTGTCGGGACAGCGGGAGCCGGGACGTGAGAGGCGAGGACATCGGACGACCAATCATCGCGAGTTGACAGCGTGGCGCACGGCAGGGCATCGCGTGCGGCGGCCTACCCTGAGGGCATGGCCAGATCTCATCTCACTCTAGCCGCGCTGGCCACGGCCGCCGTCGCGGACCTGGACGTCACGCGTGCGTCACGCCACGGCAGCGAGACGGGCGGCGACTTCGACTCCGCACTCGTCGACGGCCGTGGCGGAGAGCACTGCATCGTCCGCGTCCCTCGCTCGCAACGGGCCGAGGCCGAGCAGTCGGCCGATCTCGTCGCCCTCCGTGCCCTGAGCGCAGGCGTCCGAGGGCGGCTCTCGTTCGACGTGCCGGCCTACCGGGGTCAGGCCCCGATCGGCCGCACACGCGGCATCGTCTACGACGTCGTCCCCGGCGAGCACCTGTCGATCTCGCGACTGACCGCCACCAGCGACCTCCCGACGGCACTCGGCCGTGCCGTGGCGGCGATCCACTCGCTGCCGACGAGCTTCGTGACCGACGCCGGGCTGATCAGTCACACCCCGTTCGAGGCCATGCGCTCGTCGGCGGCCTTGGTCGATCGTGCGGCCTCGACCCGCCTCCTGCCGGCCGCGCTGCTCGAGCGATGGGAAGCCGCGATCCAGGACTCGGTGCTGTGGCAGTTCCAGCCCACGGTCGTCAACGGCTCCCTCGACGCCGGTTCGGTGCTCGTCCTCGGCGACACGGTCAGCGGTGTGCTCGGCTGGCACGACCTCCAGGTCGGTGACCCCGCCCGTGACCTCGCCTGGTTGCTGGGTGCCCCGAGCCCGACGGCGGTCGACACGGCGTTCGACGCCTACAACACCGCTCGCGGCACGAGCGACCACCAGCTGCGGCACCGGGCGACCCTCTACCGCGAACTCGACCTGGCGAAGTGGCTGCTGCACGGCACCGGCACCAAGAACACGTCGGTGGTCGACGACGCCGTCGAGATGATGACGAAGCTGGTCGACTCCTTGCCCGGTGACCGACGGGCCGGCATCGGCTCGGGCTCGACCGCGGCCTTGGACGTGGACGGCGTCGAGGACCTGCTCGAGGCCACCGAGCGCCGTCACGTCTGAGTCGACGCCTCGACCCGCTGCCAGAGTTCGACGAGCTCGTCGCGGTCGGCCACGTGCCGGGGCCGCAGCACCACGTCGTCGGCGACGAAGTAGAAGACCGCGTCGATCGTGTCCGCCGGGACACCCCTGAATCGCGCGTAGGCCTCGCGGTAGAGCGCCAGCTGGAGCTGCTTGAGCTCGAGGTCGGCGTCGTCGGTGGGTGCCTTGCCCGTCTTCCAGTCGACGACCTCGAACCGGCCGTCGCGTTCGAAGACGGCATCGATCTTGCAGATGACGGTGCGACTGCCGAAGGGGAGGTGGATCTCGAGCTCGACGTCCGTCGGTTCGAGAGATGCCCAGGCCGAGCGCTCGAAGGTCGTCACCAGCTGCTCGAACCGCCTCGCGTCGTCGGGATCGATCGGCCCCGACCCGGGTGAGCCGACCCGCTCGTCGTCGAGATCGCTCTCGTCACCCCAGGCGTCGAGGGTCTCGGCACGACCCGTCGGCCGGAAGCGCTCTTCGACCCACTCGTGGAACAGCGTGCCGAGGCGGGTCGCCCGGTAGGGCCGTTCGGGCAGGGGACGACGGAGCGCGGCGGCGACCGCGGCGGGGTCGTCGACGTAGTCCTTGAACCTCGAGGCCGGGATGCGCTGGGGAAGGGGGACCGCCCCGGCGCCCGCTCGCGCGGCGTCGCGCTCGAGCAGCAGCAGGTCGATGTCGGACGACCATCTCGACGCGGTGCCTGGCTGCTGCGTGTCGGCGGGCTCGTCTCGTGAGCGCCGGTCGACGGCCGTGGTGACCCGTGCAGCGGCGTCCTCGACCACCGCGCGGCGTTGCCCCAAGGGGTCGAGCGGCCAGCTGAGCTCTCGGGACGCGGCGGCCAGGGGGTTCTCGTCGTCGTCGGGTCGTTCGGGGAGGTCTCCGGTCGGTACGAGCCCACGCTCGGCCAATTCGACGACGAACCGGCTGGCAGGGCGGGGGCGGACGGCACTCGTCCAGAAGGAGCCGCTCACGAGCAGGGCGTCACGGGCCCGGGTGAGTGCGACGTAGGCCAGACGCCGCTCCTCGGCCTGGTGCCGGACGATCAACTCGTCCTTGAACGCCTTCAGCGCTTGGTCGAACTCCTTCTGGTCGGCCACGCCCCGCCAGCCGAGCACGGGCAGCTCGGCGGCATCGCCGCGGAACTCGTACGGCAGTTCGCCGAAACCGAGCCACCCCACGCCTTCGCGGGAGGTGCCGGGCAACTCGCCCTCGACGAGTCGTGGCACCGCGACGACGTCCCACTCGAGCCCCTTGGAGCCGTGGATGGTCAGGAGCTGGACGGTGCCCCGCTCGGCCTGCTCGGACCGCGGACCCATGTCGTCCCGCCGCTCGGCTGCTGCCAGCCACGACAGGAAGCCCCCGAGGCCGGCGTTCTCGTCGGTCGCGACGTACCCCGCCAGTTCGTCTTCGAAGGCTTGCAGCCACGCGCCCCCCGACGGCGCGCCGGTAGCCGCCGCCACCTCGACGTCGAGCAGCATCTCGTGCTCGACAAGCGTGACCAGGTCGACGAGATCGAGACCGGTGCGGGCGCGGAGGAAGGCGAGCTGCGAGCCCAGCCGCCTCAGGCGGACGAGCCCCTCGTCACTGAACTCGGAGAGCTGCCGATGCGTGACGGGCGCCGTGGCCACGAAGTCGAGGGCGTCGACGATCGACCCGTGCTCACCCGCGGCGACCGACGCCCGGAACCCGGCGGCGACCTCGTCGTCGAGGCGCTGTTGGGCGTGGTCGTGCGAGAAGAGCCACGAGGCGACGTCGCGCAGCCGGGCGATGTCTCGAACGCCGATCCGCCATCGGGCACCGGCCATCAGACGGATCGCCTCGGAACCGGCCGACGGGTCGTGCAGCACCCGGAGGCAGGACACGAGGTCGACGACCTCGGGCCGCTGCAGGAGACCACCGACGCCGAGCACGTGGTACCTGACGCCGCGAGCGGCGAGGGCCTCGACGAAGACGGGCATGGTCTTCTTCGATCGGAAGAGCAACGCCGCCGTTCGGCGGGCGGGCTCGCCGTCGACGATCGTGGGCACGGCCAGCTCGCTCTGCAGCCAGGCCGCGACCTGGTCGGCCTCGCCCGGCAGCGTCTGGTCGAAGAGCAGTTCGACGCGCCCCTCGGGCGCACCCGGCCGGGCTCGCAGCTCGCCCACGACCGCCCCGGAGGACCGCGCGAGTTCGGCCACGACGGTGTTCGCGGCGTCGAGCACTCGTGACGCGTTGCGCCAGCTGGTCGAGAGGCTGAACACCGCATCGGGCCGGGCTCCGAAGTCCACCGGGAACCGTCCGAGGTTCGCGGCGCTGGCACCCCGGAACCCGTAGATGGACTGGTGGGGGTCCCCGACCGCCATCACCCCGGTGCCCTCGAAGAGGCGGGACAACAAGGTGGTCTGCACGACGCTGGTGTCCTGGTACTCGTCGAGCAACACGACGCGGTAGCGGTCGCGCAACTCGGCCACGACGTTCGGCGCCGTGTCGCACACCTCGAGGGCCAGGGCCACCTGGTCGGAGTACTCGACGAGGCCCCGACGGGCCTTCTCGTCGGCGAAGGCCACGGCTAGGTCGAGCAGCGGCGGGAGCGCCGACACCGCGCCGACGGCGTCGACGACCGACTTGTAGGCGCTGCCCTTGGTCGACGGAAGACTCGCGAGGTCGAGGAACCGGTCGGCCAGGTGTGCCACGGGCTCGGGCCCGGTGACGTTCTCGCTGAGGGCGTGGCTCAGGCGGAGGACGGCCTCGGTGATGCCGTCGACGCTTCGACCGAGCCCGGCGAGGCGCTCGTCGTGGCTGCCCACGACGAGTGAGCGTGCCAGCTGCCAGGCGGACGCATCGCCGAGCACCTGCGACTCGCTCTCTCGACCGACCCGCAGGGCGTTGTCGCGGAAGATCGCGTTGGCGAACGCGTTGTAGGTCGAGACGGTGGGCACGTCGAAGGGATCGGCCTCGTCGCCGAGCAGTCCGACGGCGGCGAGCTGGCCGATGCGCCGCTCGATCCGCTCACCGAGTTCGCCGGCGGCCTTGCGGGTGAACGTCAGGCCGAGCACCTGCGAGACGCCGACGAGACGGTTGGCCAGCAGCCACACCACGCGGTTGGCCATGGTCTCGGTCTTGCCGCTGCCGGCGCCCGCGACGACCAGGGCGGGTTCGAGAGGGGCCTCGATGACGGCTTGCTGCTCGGGGGTCGGCGTGGGAAGCCCGAGCGCCTCGGAGATCTCGGCTGCTCCGAGCCGGGACGAGGAGGCGCGCGTCGTGCCGTCGACGCCACGACCGTCCACCCCGTCACGCGTGCCCGCGGCGCCACCCCCGTCGGCGGCGCGGCCTCCGGCCGTCACGAGCCGCTCACCTCGCCCACCACGTGGATGCGGCACGATCCGCCGTGCCGCCCTTCGCAGTGGTCGTCGAGGCGGGCCACGAACACCCGGCCCGCCATGTGCTCGGCCGCGTCGACGACCCGGGCACGGAAGGCCGCGAGTCGGTCGTCGTCGAACGCCCCCTGGGCGGGCTCCCGGTAGAGCTTGCCCCGGACGCCCGACGACACGATCACGAGCTTCGCCCCGCCGGGAGGTGTGCCCTCGGGCACGGCCTCGACGGCACCGTCGGCGAGGGCGACCTGGTAGCTGCCCAGCTGGGGGTGTTCGGCGACGGCCTGGGGCGACGTCGGGGCCGACCGGCCCGTCTTGAGGTCGACGATCACGGCGGCGCCCTCGCGGGTGCGCTCCACCCTGTCGATGGACCCGCGCAGACGTGCCGGCCCGATGTCGAGGCTGAAGGTGGACTCGGCGCCGAGCAGGCTCCCGCCCGACGCCTCGAAGTCCCGCAGGTAGGAGGAGAGGCTCTCGGTCATGTCGCGCGCCCGGCGTTTCTCGGCCTCAGCGATCCAGGCCGACTCGAACTCGAGCTCGGGCCAGCGCCCCTCGACCGACTGCCAGAGCGAGTCGACGTCGGTGCCCTCGGCGTGCTCCATCACGTCGTGCAGCACCGTGCCGAGACCCATCGCCGCGTTGGGAGGGGACCCGCCGAACCGGTCGACGAACCAGTGCAGGGGGCACTCCTCGAACGACCCGAGTTGCGACGGCGAGACCGGCACGTGGGCCTCGGGAGCCTCCAGGTCGATGAGCGGCTCGACGGTGCTGGGGTCGAGCAACCCGTACCAGTCGTCCGGCGACGCCCCCGCCACGCCTTCGCCGGCGAGTCGGGCCAACGCCTCGACCGCGTCGTCGGCCCGTGGTCCGTGAGGCGCCGAGACGAGCACGTGACGGAGGTGCCCCACGAGTCCTCGAAGCGACAGGGGGTGCCCGGCGGGTGCCTCGGGGCAGCCGTCGGGCAGCAGCCGGAAGAACGGCGAGGGCCCCTCGTCGTCGTTCGAGGTGCAGGAGAGCACGACCTGTCGGGTGGCCCGCGACACGGTGAGGGCGAACATGCGCAGCTCGTCGGAGAGCACCGTGGCCCGCGCGTCGGAGGGGGCTGCCGGCTCGTCGTCGTGGTCGTGGTCGTCCATCGGACCGCCGCGGAGCAGGCCGCGCTCGGCGAGGTCGACCAGCTCGTCGGGGGCGAGCAGCCCGCCCCGGACCCGGAGGTTCGGCCACACGCCGTCCTGCAGCCGAGCGGCGACGACCACGTCGACCTCGATGCCCACGGCGTTCGACGGCGAGCACACCAACACGGTCTCGGCCGTCGCCTGCGGCGAGAGGGTGTCCTCGGGCACCTCGGCCCCGAGAAGCGAGTCGAGGAAGGCACCGGCGGGTGCCTCGGGGGTGCGTTCGACGAAGCGCTTGGCGGCCGTGAACAGGGCGACGACACCGTCGAGGTGACGGTCCGCCTCGGCGGCCACGATGCCGCGACCGTCGCTCTGGGCCGACCACTCGGCCGCGAGTCCGCTGCGCTCCCAGAGGCCCCAGAGCACCTCTTCGATGCTGGCGCCGGTCGCGGCTGCACGACGGGCCGCGTCGAGACTGGTGGAGAAACGCCCGGCTCGGGCCGCGAACCTCGAGTCGATCGTGACGAAGCGACCGGCCCCCTCGAGCGCCTCGACGAGCAGGTCGTCGGCCGAGCGGACGCCGCCCGTGCCGAGCTCGTCGGCTCGCAGGGCGAGCCTCAGGCGTCGGAGCGACAACGCGTCGAAGCCGGCGAGCGGCCCCAGCAGCAGCTCGGTCGCGAGCTCGACGGTGAGCTCGTCGCGACCGACGGCGACGGCGGCGGCGAGCAACAGGTGGCGGGCCGCGTGTTCGTCGCGCACGGCGCGTCCGGCGACGGAGGTGCGGGTCGGGACCTCGGCGAGCTGCAGCCCCCGGGCGACTCCGGCCACCTGCCCACCGCTGCGGACGACGACCATCATGCGCGACCACGGCACCCTGCGGACCAGGTGGTGCTCGCGCAGCAGGCGGGCCACCGACGCCACTTCGTGGCTCGGGCTGTCGGCCCGGACGGTCACGATCGGGACCGCCACCGGGTCCGCCGCTCCCCCGGCCTCGGAGGGCTCGATCGCCGGAGCCGCCACCGCGGCGTGCTGGCGACCGGCGCCGGCCGTCCCGATGCGCGAGGTGACCCGCTGCACGAGATCGCGCAACGGAGGCTGGTGCCGGTGGGCCGTGGAGAGGTACAGGGTCTCGACGTCGGACAGGCCGAGCCGAGGGCCGAGACGACCGAGCACGTCGGGCGTGCCCCCGCGGAACGCGCTGGTGGACAGGTCGGGGTCGCCGAACGCGACCACGGCGACACCCCGCCGCGTCAGGGCGCGGAGCAGCGCCAGGGTCGACTCGGTCGCTTCTTGCGCGTCGTCGACGAGGACGACCCGCAGCCCCTCGACGACCGGGGAGGTCTCGCCGCGGTCGAGGGCGGCGACGGCGTAGTCGACCAGGTCCGCCGAGTCGAGGTGCTGCCCCCGCGCCGCGTCGAGGACGCTCAGGTACTCGTCGCGGAAGTCGGCCACCGCCGCCCATTCGGGCCGGTCGGCCCGTTCGGCGGCTCGTCGGAGCCCCTCGGACCCGATGCGATGCTCGGTCGACCGCATGAGGACTTCGCGCAGTTCGGTGCGGAAGCCGCGGAGTCGACGAACGGTCGGGCCGAGCCCCTCGGGCCAGGACGGACCCGTGCCGTCGACCTCGTGCCCCTCGAGGAGGAAACGGACGATGCTGTCCTGGTCACCGCCCGTCAGCAGGGTCGGCGCGGGCAGGCCGACGAGCCGCGCCGCATGGCCGACCACGTCGAACGCCAGGGACGAGACGGTGCGGGCCAGGGGCCCCGGAGTCGGCACGGTGAGCCTCGACGCGATGACGTCACGGAGCGTCGTCGCCGTCGAGCGCGTCGGTGCGAGCACCATGACGGCGGCCGGACCCCAACCGCGCCCTTCGACGCGGTCCACCACGAACTCGACGAGCGTCCGGGTCTTGCCCGAGCCCGGGGCACCCAGGACCGCGGCCGATCGCCCGTCGGCCAGGTCGAGCACGGCCCGCTGCGAGTCGTCGAGCACCGGCGACACCGAGGCTCGGGCCGGACTCGAGAGGGGCGGTGAGACGGTCGAGGCCATGTCCCGACGCTACCGGCTGGCACCGACATCGAGGTCGGTCGCGTGGACCCTCGACGGCCCGACGGGCCACCCCGTGTGCGCCGACAGAGAACGTGCAGAGTCGGGACGGCGAGGTCGGATATCGTGACCTCGTGGACATTCGCATCGGCATCACCAACAGCCCCCGTGAGATCAGCTTCGAGACGGCCCAGACCGCCGACGAGGTCGAGAAGGTCGTCGGCGACGCGCTCGACGGCGGCAAGTCGTACGTCACCCTCGCCGACTCCAAGGGCAAGACCTACCTGGTCCCCACCGCATCGCTCGCCTACGTCGAGGTCGGCAGCGAAGAGAGCCGCAAGGTCGGGTTCGTCAGCTAGTCGTGGAACTCCTCTTCGTCGTCCTGGGTGGCGCCATCCTCGGGTTCGTCCTCCACTACGCGCTGCCCGACGGCGACACCCGCGGCGTCCTGCTCGCGCCCGCGTCCGGCGCCGTCGTGGCGGCGATCGTGTGGGAGGTCCTGACCTGGGCCGGATGGCCCGCCGACGGCGGATGGATCTGGGTGGCAGCACTCGTCCTTCCCGCCGTCGTCGCATTCGTGGTCTGCCGTGTCGCGGCGGCTCGCCGCCGGGCTCACGACAGCGAGCACTTCGCCCGCCTGGTGCGCTCCGCCTCCTGACGCCGCGCCTCCGCCATGCCCTCGATGCACGGCCGGTCGCCCAGGGCGGCCACGCCAGGTCGCCGAGAACAGTCCCGCCAGCCGGAGGACTACCAGCGGTCAGCGCTCAGGCGGTGAGTCCGAGGGCGTCCATGCGGCGCGTGTGGGCGGCGATGAGTTCTGTGAAGACGGGTTCGAGACGCTCGTCGTCGGCGGACACGTGCGACGCGGACACCGCGGCGCGAGCGACCAACAGGGTGTCTCCCACCAACCTGCGCCCCCAGAGGGCCAGCCGTGACGCGAGCCGCGGGTCGGCCTCGATGGCCGCGGAGAGTTCTCGCACCACGAGCGGTGCGTCGTCGTGGGCCTCGAGCACCGCCACGATCCGCTTGTGGTGGTCCGCCGGCAGTCCGGCCGCCAACCGCACGAAGACGTCGTTGAGCAGGCCGGCCGCGACGTAGTCCGCGACGATCGCCTCGTACCAGTCCGTGCCTCCGGTCCGGGCCCGGAACTCGTCGATGGCGGCGATGTGGGGCTCCATCGACTCGGTGGCGTCGTGGCCGGACCGTTCGATCTCGGCCACCAGGCCGCGGTGTCGGGCCAAGGTCGTCTCGGCGATGCGGCCGGTGGTCTCTTTCGCACGGACGTCGGGGGCGAAGGCCGACGAGCGGCCCAGCGTCTCGAAGAGCGCGAGTTCGAGGTAGGCCGCGTGCCCCAGGAAGACCAACAGGTCGGGGGTGAACTGGTCGAGCTCGACCCGGGCCGCGGGGGTCGGCTTCGCCGCGGGCCGCGGCCACTGCAGGGACGGGACGCCGCGTTTCGCACCTCGACCGGGCCAGGACACCACGCCCACATCTTACGGGGTCCGAGGGGCCGCCCGTCGCGACGGGCTAAACTCGACGCATCCCCCTATATGAGACAGGGCAACACTTTGACATTCACTGACCTCGCGATCGACCCCGACATGGTCGACGCTCTGGCGTCGAAGGGGATCCTCGAACCTTTCCCCATCCAGACGCAGACCATCCCCCTCGCCCTCGCCGGGCAGGACATCATCGGCCAGGCCAAGACGGGCACCGGCAAGACCTTCGGCTTCGGCCTCCCGATCATCCAGCGCATCGGCCTCGACCCGGCCCCCGGCGTCAAGGTGCTCGTCGTCGTCCCGACCCGCGAACTCTGCGTCCAGGTGGCCGACGACCTCGAGCTCGCCACCTCGAACCGGGCGACCAAGATCGTCAGCATCTACGGCGGCAAGGCCTACGAGGGCCAGGTCGAGCAACTCAAGGCCGGCGCGCAGATCGTCGTGGGCACCCCCGGGCGCCTCCTCGACCTGGCCGGCCAGCGCCTCCTGAACCTCAAAGAGGTGCAAGAGGTCGTGCTGGACGAGGCCGACAAGATGCTCGACCTGGGCTTCCTCAGCGACATCGAGAAGATCTTCCAGCAGGTGCCGGCCACCCGTCACACCATGCTGTTCTCGGCGACCATGCCCGGCCCGATCGTGGCCTTGGCACGCCGGTTCATGTCGAAGCCGATCCACATCCGCGCGACCGACCCCGACGAGGGCCTCACGCAGGCGAACATCAAGCACGTCGTCTACCGGGCCCACTCGCTCGACAAGGACGAGGTGATCGCGCGCATCCTCCAGGCCGAGGGGCGTGGCAAGACCGTCGTCTTCACCCGGACCAAGCGCGCGGCCGCCAAGCTCGTCGAAGAGCTGAACGACCGCGGCTTCAACGCGGCGGCCGTCCACGGTGACCTCAACCAGGAGCAGCGCGAGCGCGCGATGGCCGCGTTCAAGGCGGGCAAGAAAGACATCCTGATCGCGACCGACGTCGCGGCCCGAGGCATCGACGTGAACGACGTCACGCACGTGATCAACCACACCGTGCCCGACGACCACGACACCTACCTGCACCGCGCCGGCCGTACCGGCCGCGCCGGCAAGACCGGCATCGCCGTGACGTTCGTCGACTGGGACGACCTGCACAAGTGGGCCCTGATCAACCGGGCCCTCGACATGGGCCAGCCCGAGCCGGTCGAGACCTACTCGTCGAGCCCGCACCTCTTCGCCGACCTCGACATCCCCGCCGGGACGAAGGGACGCCTGCGCGCGAGCTCCTTGTCGGCTGTCAAGGCGGGTTCGGTCGGCTCGCGCGAGCGCACCGGCGGCCCCCAGGGCGATCGTGACAGGGGTCGCGGTCGCGGTCGTGGCGACGCTCCCGTGCGGGCCTCTGGTGAGCCCTCGACCACGGGCCGCGGCGCCGCACAGGCGCCCGACGCGGCGGCTCCGGCCGGCGAGGGCACGGGTGAGGCCCCGCGCAAGCGCAGCCGCAACCGTCGCCGTCGTCCCGCCGGCGACTCGTCGTCACAGCCGCAGGGCTGACGACCGATTTAGCACGAGACCCCCTCGACCGTCCGCGGCGAGGGGGTCTCGTGCGTCCGGCACGTCGCCGTCCGGCACGTCACCGTCCGGAACGCCGCCGTCCGGCACGTCATCGCCCGGCAGGGAGCCGTCCGGACGAGGAGGCGCGGGCCGGTTCAACCCCGGACGGGCACCCACCCGGTCGCCGCGTCGACGATCCGGTCGAGTTGTCCGGGAGCCGTGGTGTTCTCACCCAACCGGTTGGGCTTGCCGTCGCCGTGGTAGTCGCTCGACCCGGTCACGATGAGGTCGTACCGTCGGGCGAGCTCGAGCAACCGCACCTTACCGGCCGAGGTGTTCTCGCGGTGGTCGATCTCGACGCCGAGCAGGCCGGCGTCGACGAGGGCCTCGAAACCCTCGCTGGAGACGTTCGGCTCGCGACCCCGCGTCGCCGGGTGGGCGATGACGGGGACGCCCCCGGCCTCCCGGATCAGGCGGACGCCGATCAGGGGGCTGGGTGCCTCGTGCGGCTCGTAGTACCCGGACCGCCAGTGCAGGATGCCCGCGAAGGCGGCGCTGCGGTCGGGCGCGTAGCCCTTGGCGACGAGGGCGTCGGCGATGTGCGGCCGTCCCAGGGTCGCCCCCGAGCTGGCCTGGGCGAGGACGTCGCCCCAGGTGAGGTCGTAGTCGGCGGCGATGCGTTCGACGATGCGCTCGGCCCGGTGCAGACGGCTGTCGCGCAGGCGGGCCGTCTCGGCGACGAGGCCCGGGTGGGCGGGGTCGAAGAGGTAGCCGAGCATGTGGACGCTGTTCAGTCCGAGCCGGGTGCTGAGCTCCATGCCGGGGAGGAGGGTGAGACCGGTACCGGCGACGGCGGCCGTGGCCTCGGACCACCCGGCCGTGCTGTCGTGGTCGGTCAGGGCGACGGTGTCGAGCCCCGCGCGCACGGCCGACGCGACCAGCGCGGCGGGCGCCTCGGTGCCGTCCGACACGCTCGAGTGAGTGTGCAGGTCGACCAGGCGCGTGGGCATCCCCCCATCGTAGGCGGCGCGCATCCGAGCCGTCCGTGCGGCGCCCGACGTGCGGTCGGGGGTTCCCCTAGGCTCCAGGGGCCATGATCCGTCGTCTCGTCGCCCTCGTCTTCGTCCTCGCCGTCGCCGCCGTGCTCCTGGCCGCCCTCTGGCCCCAGACCGTCGGGCTGCAGCGCGTCTTCCCGGTCGGTCAGGTGGTGTCGTTCCGCCTCGTCGCCGGGGCCGTCGCGATCGTCCTGATGGTGCTGCTGCTCGTGCTGGGCCTGGTCGCGAGGCCGATCCGGTCGCTCACGGCGAGCGCGGCCGTGCTGCTGCTCGTGTTCGGCGTCCTCTCGGCGGGCGTCGTGACGGCTCGCGGCCTGGGCCGCACCGACTTCGTCGAGAAGACGCCCACCGACGTCACCGTCCTGTCGTGGAACACCCTCGGCGCGGCGACCGGGGCCGACGCCGTCGTCGCCCTCGCGACCGAGGTCGGTGCCGACGTGATCGCCCTGCCCGAGACCCGCCAGGAGGTCGGCGTCGCCGTCGCCGAGGCCATGGCCGCCGCCGGCAAGCCCATGTGGGTGCACACGGTGGCCTACGACCAGATCGCGAGCGGCCGCTCGACGACCCTCCTGATCAGTGCCGCGCTGGGCGACTACCAGGTCGCGATCGGTGACGACGGCACCACCGACGCACGGACGACGCCCGTCCTCCCGACGGTCGTCGCGACACCCGTGTCGGGCGAGGGCCCCACGATCGTCGCCGCCCATCCCGTGTCGCCGACGCCCGAGCACATGGGGCAGTGGCGTGCCGGCCTGGGGTACCTCGCCGACGTCTGCCGGTCGGGGGACGTGATCATGGCGGGTGACTTCAACGCCACCCTCGACCACATGGCCGGGCTCGGCAGCGACGGTGGAGCGCTCGGCGCCTGCCGCGATGCCGCCGAGGCGACCGCGAACGCCGGCGTCGGGACCTGGCCGACCGACGTCCCTCCCCTCCTCGGTGCGCCGATCGACCACGTCATGGCCACCGAGCAGTGGCTGCCGACCGGCTTCCGGGTCGTGACCGAGCTCGACGACGCCGGCAGCGACCACCGGGCGGTCGTCGCCCAGCTCAGTCGCACGGGAGCCTGAGCCCACCGACTGGGCGTCCGGCCCGATTGGCGGGACAATGGTGGGCATGGCAGATCAGAAGGCGCCGCGCGCGACCACCAACCGCTCCACCACCCCCGGGTCGGACACGTTCAAGGACTACATCTCGTCGCAGTGGGCCGACCGCCCCGACGTCCTCCCCGAGCCGCGTGAGCAGGCGCCGTTCGCCGCCGACCGTCGCGCGCGGCTGTCCGCGCTGCACCCGGGCACCCGCCTGGTCGTGCCGGCCGGCTCCGCCAAGGTCCGGTCCAACGACTGCGACTACCCCTTCCGTGCGCACTCGGCGTTCTCGCACCTGACGGGCTGGGGTTCCGACACCGTGCCCGGTTCGGTGCTCGTGCTCGAGCCCACGGCCGAGGGCCACGACGCCACCCTGTACCTGAGGGCGAGCGCCGGGCGTGACTCGGACGAGTTCTACGCCAACCCCGAGATCGGCGAGTTCTGGATCGGCCCGCGCCCGTCGTTGACGCAGGTCGCCGCCGACCTGGGTCTCGCCACGCGTGACCTGGCCGACTTCGAGGCCGTGGTCGGCACCATCGACGCCGGCACCCTCGTCGTCCGCGAAGCCGACCCCGACCTGACCCGCCGTCTCGACGCCGTCGTCGAGGCCGCCGCCGAGCAGTCCCCCGTCTCGGCGGGGACTACGGCCGTCGTGATCTCCGACGACGACCGCCCCCGCGAGCGGGCGACCTCCGCCGACCTGGCCCGTGACCTGAGCGAGCTGCGTCTCGTCAAGGACGCGTACGAGGTCGCGCAGATGCGTCAGGCCGTGACGGTGACGGGCAAGGGGTTCACCGACGTGATCGCCGACTTCGACGACATCGTCGCGCACCCGCGCGGCGAGCGGCTCGTCGAGGGCACCTTCAACCGTCGGGCCCGCGCCGACGGCAACACGGTCGGCTACGACACGATCGCCGCGTCGGGCGACCACGCCTGCGTCCTGCACTGGACCCGCAACGACGGCGTCGTCCGCGACGGCGACCTCATCCTCATCGATGCGGGCATCGAACTCGACAGCCTCTACACGGCCGACATCACCCGCACGCTGCCCGTCTCGGGCCGGTTCACCGACGTGCAACGTCTCGTGTACGAAGCCGTTCTCGAGGCGGCCGACGCGGCGTTCGCGATCGTGCGTCCGGGCATCGCGTTCCGCGAGATCCACGCGACGGCCATGAAGGTCATCGCCGAACGCACCGCCGAATGGGGCTTCCTGCCGGTGTCCGCCGAGGAGTCGCTGCAGCCCGACCACCAGTACCACCGCCGCTACATGGTGCACGGCACGAGCCACCACCTCGGCATCGACGTGCACGACTGCGCCGCCGCCCGTCGCGACCTCTACCTCGACGGCGTGCTCGAGCCCGGCATGGTGTTCACGATCGAACCCGGCCTGTACTTCCAGCCCGACGACCTCACCGTGCCCGAGGAGTTCCGCGGCATCGGCGTGCGCATCGAGGACGACATCCTCGTGACCGCCGACGGGGCCGAGAACCTCTCGGTGGGCATCCCCCGCACGGTCGCCGACGTCGAGGCGTGGATCTCCCGCGACTGAGGTCCGACACCGAAGGGCCCCGGGTGCGTCGCACCCGGGGCCCTTCGCCCGTTCACACCCCGATCAGCGAGGCAGGGTCATCGACCGTCGGACGACGAGTCGCCGTCCGGGGCCGACGTGTCGTCGGTCTCGGACGGTGTCCCGTCACGTCGCCGGCCGGTGACGATGGCCACGACCACACCGGCGGCGGCCAGCACGACGATCGCGACCGCGATGCCGATGACGAGTCCGGCGTTCACCGAGCCCGACTCGGGCGCAGCCGACGGCGTCGCCACGGTGTCGTCACCCGGGGTCGCCATGGTCGTCATCTCGGGCTCGGACGAGGCCGAGGGCGAGGCCGCCCCGGTCTCGTCACCGGTGGGGGCGCCGGCACCGCCAGCCGCGCCTCCTGCGCTGCCGCAGCTCGGACGGGTCGGCGAGCCTGCCCCCTCCGCGGTGCCCGCGGCGGGGGCGTAGGTGAACGGGACGGCGTCCGAGACCGTGTGGCCGTCGGCCGAGACGGCCTGGTAGGTCATCGTGTAGGCGCCGGGCGACCCGAGCGCGACACCGGTCGTCAGCGTCGGTCCCGAGGTCGTCGAGCAGCCGTCCTCGTAGTGCAGACCGGCGGCGTCCGTCACCTCGAGCACGTTCGAGCTGCCGGTGCCCGAGAGGTCGAGGATCACGTCGTTGAACGTGATCGACACGGTCGCCGGGGACGAGTCGACGGTCGAGCCCGCGGCCGGCGTGCTGCTCACGACGTAGTCGTGCGCTGCGGCCGATCCCGCCGGTACGAGGGCGAGGGCACCGACCGCGGTACCCAGCCCGGCCGTCACGAGGACGCCGAGGAGGCGCGGTGTCCGCGAGCGCGCGGCCGTCACGCGTCCACCCCGCCGTTCGTCGAGGTGCGGGACGCGGTCGCCCGGGGCCGACGGGTCAGCGCCACGACCGAGACGACGAGCGCCAGCGCACCCAGGGCGAGACCACCGATGCCCAGGCCGATCGAGAGCGGTCCGACCGCGCCGTCGCCGGAGCCCGACGCCGAGTCGCCGGAGGTGCCGACGCCCGCGGTCGTCGCGTCGTCGTCCGTCGCGTGGCCGGCGTGTTCGTCGGCCGGCGGCGCGTCGTTGACGTAGAGGGTCGGTGCGGGGTGCTCGGGCTCTTCTCCCGAGGCGGGAGTCGCGTCGGCCCAGTCGACGACCGTGCCGTCCGAGTAGCGCTGGTGGGCCGGCAGCGCGATCGACCCGGTGTCGGGCACCGCACCGGCCGAGATGACGAACTGCTGGAACTGTCCGGGTGCGATCTGCGTGTCGCCCTCGGCCGTCCAGGTCACCTGCGTCGGCGCCTCGGTGATCGTCGTGCCGTCGAGCTCGACCGGCTCGGGCAACGTGCTGGTGGTGACCTCGGTGGTCCACCCCGGGAGGGGCTCGTACGACACCGAGGTGAACGGGGTGTCGATGGGCAGGTCGACGACGAGCCCGACGGTGCCCGCGGTCGCCGACTCGTTCGGCACCTTGAAGGTCAACGTCTCGTACGAACCGGCCTCGGCCTGACCGGGCTCGACGTGGACGTGGGCCGAGGCCGCGAGGGGCGCGGCCAACGCGAGCAGGGCGGCGGCGCCGAGGGCCGCTGCCGAACGGGCGACGACGGCGGACGACCGGGGACGGCGGGACGCGACGGAAATGGGGTTGGTGCTGCGGTTCATGGATCTGGTCCTCTCGATCGCGAGCGCGATCGGTCTGCGGTGCATGACGATGGGGCCCGACGGCGCGACGGGCGCGTCCGACGGGGTCACCGGCGACGGAGGTCGGCGGTGTGCGGGGTCAGGCAGGGCAGGGCGGACCGCGACGGGGTCGGGCCGTGAGGTGTCGTCGGCCGGGCGGGCACGGAAGGACGCCGACCGGAGCCGGCGGGCGCCGGACGACGGGCGCCTCGGGCCGGTGCCCGGCGGTCAGGAGGCGCGCGACGGCCAGACCGCGGACGGCCAGTCGGACGAGGGCCCACGCGGCGCCCTCGCCACGCCGGAGGGCGACGATCGTGACCACGGCCGCGAGCGCGTGGGCCAGCCACATGGCGGGGCCCCCCATGACCATGGCCTGGCCGACGCCGCCACCGGACGCGGCCCCGTCGGCGATCGTCGAGATCACGAGTGCGGAGTGGTGCCCGCCCGTCGCCGAGGCGCCCCCGCCGTCCGAGGCTCCGAGGGAGAACAGCAGGTGGAACGCGACCTGGCTGAGCGCGACCGCGACGGCGAGCCTCACGGTCGAGAGGTGCACGCCCGCCAGGGCGATCGAGACGGGCACGGCCACGGACAGGGCGAGGACGACGCCGAGCAGTCCGGGCTCCATGCCACCGCCGGCCACGTGGGAGAAGGCCGCGACCAGGGTCGACGCACCGGCGGTCAGCCAACCACGCGCGAAGCGCTCGGCCCGGGTGGCCGTCGAGGAGGGGTCGCGGGGTGCCATGTCGACACCAGGGTACGTCAGCGGCGCGGGGTCTCGGGACGCGCGAGGATCTCGTGCGCCCGCCCGGAGACCTCGGGGTCGACCACGATCTGGTAGTTCGACGCGAGCACCTGGTGGGTCGAGGTGAAGTCACGGCGGCGACGGGTGATCGCGAAGCTGACGATTCCGTAGAGCATGCCGAAGCCGGCTCCGAGCAGGGCGGCCGCCCCGACGGTGGCCGCGGTGGCGGTCTCGGTCGCGAAGACGAGCATGACGAGCCCGAAGAAGACGCCGAGCCAGAGTCCGGTCACGGCCCCGGCCAGCGCGGCGCGCCCGTAGCTCAGGCGACCGGTGACGCGTTCGACGGTCTTGAGGTCGTTGCCGATGATCGCCAGCCGCTTGATCGGGAACTCGGCCTGTGACAGCCGGTCGACCACGCGCTGCGCCTCGGGATACGTGTCGTAGGTGCCGAGGACGTCGCCCCGCGGCAGGGTGGGCACCATCGGCGGGCGGCGGCCCACGGGGCCCGGGTTCGTCATCCCTGCATTAAACACGGTGCCCCTGCCGGGCACCCGTCGGCGGCGACCCCGCGAGCGACTAAATTGGACGCGTGAGTGCAACCAGAGTCTTCGTCGCCCGGCTGGCCGGTTGCTCCGTCTTCGACCCTGCGGGCGACAAGGTCGGCAAGGTGCGCGACGTGCTGGTGGTCTACCGCCGCACCGGGGCGCCGCGCGTGGTGGGCCTCGTGGTCGAGGTCCCCGGCAAGCGCCGGGTCTTCGTGGGGATCGGACGCGTCACGAGCATCGGCTCGGGCCAGATCATCACGAACGGCGTCATCACGCTCCGCCGCTTCGAGCAGCGTGGCGGCGAGACCCGGGTCATCGCCGACCTGCTCGGTCGTCGCGTGTCGTTCCGGCACGGTGGCGGCCACGCCACCATGGAGGACGTGGCGATCGACGAGGTGAGCGAGGGCGACTGGGAGGTCGGCCAGCTCTTCCTGCGCAAGCCCAAGACGTCGCCGTCGCCGTTCGTCAAGGCGCCGACGGCGTTCGCGGCGTGGGACGACGTCGTCGAGGAGGCCGGACCGGGCGAGGCGCAGAGCGCCGAGCACCTGATCGCCGCGTACTCCGACCTCGTGCCCGCGGACCTCGCGAACACCCTGCTCGACCTCACGCCCGAGCGGCGGCTCGAGGTCGCCGGCGAACTGTCCGACGACCGACTCGCGGACGTGCTCGAAGAGCTGCCCGAGGCCGAGCAGGTCGAGATCTTCACGGGCCTCGACGACCACCGTGCGGCGAGCGTCCTCGACCAGATGCAGCCCGACGACGCGGCCGACCTCATCGCCCAGCTGCCCGACGAACGCACCGAGCAGCTGCTCACGCTGATGGAGCCCGACGAGGCCGACGACGTGCGCATGCTGCTCAGCTACGACTCCGACACCGCCGGCGGACTGATGACGACCGAGCCCGTCATCGTCTCGGCCGACGCCACGGTCGCCGAGGGCCTCGCCCTCATCCGTCGTCACGAACTGGCCCCGGCGCTCGGCGCGGCGGTCTGCGTCGTCCTGCCACCCTACGAACCGCCCACCGGCCGGTTCCTCGGCATGGTGCACTTCCAGCGGATGCTCCGTTACCCGCCGAACGAGCGCCTGGGCACGATCCTCGACCAGACCACCGAACCGGTCCGCGTCGACGCCACGGCCCTCGAGGTCACGCGGGTCATGGCGACCTACAACCTCGTCTCGGTCCCCGTCGTCGACTCGGCGCACCGCCTCGTCGGCGTCGTCACCATCGACGACGTCCTCGACCACGTCCTGCCGGACGACTGGCGCAGTCAGGACCCCGACCAACCGCTGACCCCGAGCCGACCGCGTGGCCGCGCCCGTCGCCCCGCGATCGGCCAGAGCACGAGGAGCGACGATGGCCCGCGATAACCGCAACGACGTCCGCCTCGACGCCCCCAAGGGTCTGCGCCCCCGCGTGCTGCCCGGGCGCAAGCGGGTCAGCAGCGACCGCTTCGGTCGGGCGACCGAGTCCATCGCCCGGGGCATGGGCACGCCCTACTTCCTGATCGCCCTCACCCTGTTCTGCGTCGTCTGGATGATCTACAACACGGTCGCCCCGATCGACATCCGCTTCGACAGCGCCGCCATCGGCTTCACGGCCCTGACGCTGATCCTGTCGCTGCAGGCGTCGTACGCCGCTCCCCTCATCCTGCTCGCGCAGAACCGGCAGGACGACCGCGACCGCGTGCAGTTCGAACAGGACCGTCAGCGCGCCGAACGCAACCTGGCCGACACCGAGTACCTGGCCCGTGAGGTCGTCGCGCTCCGGATCGCGATCCGCGACATGGCCAGCAAGGACTTCATCCGAGCCGAGCTCCGCTCGCTGCTCGACGAGCTCGACCGGCGTGACGACGACGAGAGTCCCGCGGTCGAGCCGACCCGCACCTCCTCGTCGTCACGACGCGATGCCCGGCGCGACGGCCACCACCGTGGCTGAGCCGGTCGCCGCCACCCGCCCCGCGACGCCGGACGACGTCCGTCGCGCGCTCGCGCGGGTGCTCGACCCCGAGATCCGCAAGCCCGTCACCGAACTCGACATGATCGGTGACGTCGTCGTCGACGCAGGAGGCGCGGCCACGGTGGCCGTCAAGCTCACGATCGTGGGGTGCCCGGCAGCCGACACGATCGAACGCGACGTCCGCGAGGCCACGGGCTCGGTGACCGGCGTCACCGACGTCACCGTCGACGTGACCGTCATGACCAAGGACGAACGACACGCCCTCACCGAGAAGCTGCGGGCGGGCCGGGCGGCGCGCGGCATGCAGTTCGGCCCCGACACGCTGACCCGCGTGTACGCCGTCACGAGCGGCAAGGGCGGCGTGGGGAAGTCCACCGTGACCGCCAACCTCGCGGTCGCCCTCGCGGCCCGGGGCCTCGCCGTCGGCATCGTCGACGCCGACGTGTACGGCTTCAGCATCCCCGGACTCCTCGGCCTCGTCGGCCCCGACGGCGCCTCGGTGAAGCCCACCCGCGTCGACGACATGATCCTGCCGCCCGTCGCCCACGGCGTGAAGGTCATCTCGATCGGCATGTTCGTCGACGACGCCTCGACCGCCGTCGCCTGGCGCGGGCCGATGCTGCACCGGACGATCCAGCAGTTCCTGACCGACGTGTACTTCGGCGACCTCGACGTGTTGTTGCTCGACCTGCCGCCCGGGACGGGCGACGTCGCCATCTCGGTGGGGCAGTTGCTGCCGCACGCCGAGGTGCTGGTCGTCACGACCCCTCAACCGGCCGCCGCCGACGTCGCCGAGCGCAGCGGGCTCGTGGCACGCCAGACGGGTCAGCGGTTGCTCGGGGTCGTCGAGAACATGGCGGGTCTGCCCCAGGCCGACGGCAGCGTCCTCGAGCTCTTCGGCTCCGGTGGTGGCGTCGAGACGGCCCGCCGACTGTCGTCCGGTCAAGAAGCCGAGGTGCCGTTGCTCGCCAGCGTGCCGCTCAGTCTGGGCCTGCGCCAGGGGGGCGACGACGGCGTACCGGTCGTGCTCGCCGCTCCCGACGATCCTGCGGCCACGGCCATCGACGAGTTGGCGGGTCGACTGTCGGTGCGGGCCCGGGGGTTGGCCGGCCGGAAGCTCGGACTCAGCGTCACCTGACCGGGGTCGAGCACCCCGGATGTGCAGAAAGGGCACCTCGCGTGGCGAGGTGCCCTTTCGTCACAGCGTCTCGCCCGGGGGGCGGCGACGTGCTCGTGCCGCACCCCAGCACGGAGGCGGCACACGCGGTGGCGGTACGCTCAGGAGGGAGACGCGCCGACCACCGCGAAGTGGACTAGGACCAGCGGTTGTAGGTCTTGGTCGGGATGGCGCGGAAACCGTCTCGGGCGACCGAGACGAGCGAGCCGGCGATTCCGACGACTGCGGCGATGGCGAGGACGATGATTCCGGTGAGCATGGGGGACTCTTTTCTGGCGCGGTTCGACGCGCGATTCTGCGTGGTGGGATGGATTCGCCACCGAGCCCGGGACCAGGTCGACCGGAGCTCGGGAGCGCTACGACGCGCTCCGGGGACTCCTCAATGATGCGCCCCGAGAAGCGGTAGATCAATCTCACGTTTCTACCGAAACAGCGTAGATTTGCTACATGGATGTCAAGCGTCTCGAACTGCTCCGCGAACTCGCCGAACGAGGCAGCGTGGCCGCCGTCGCCCGAGCCACCCACCGCACCCCGAGTGCCGTCTCGCAGCAGCTCAAGGTGCTCGAGCGCGAGGCGGGCGTGGCGTTGACCGAGCGGGTGGGACGCGGCATCGTGCTCACCGGCTCCGGGCGCGTGCTGGCCCAGACGGCCACCGACGTCGCCGTGGCACTGGAACGAGCCCAGGCGGTCTGGGACGACTTCGTCGCCACCCCCCAGGGCGAGGTCACGCTGGCCACCTTCCCCACGGGCGGGCAGATGCTGCTGCCGGGGCTGCTGCGCACGGTGGCCGAGACCCCCGGCCTGGTGGTCGTCGCGAGCGACCACGACCCGTCGATCCGCGAGTTCCCCGAGCTGGCCGCCGACCACGACGTCGTCGTCGCGCACTCGTCCGACGACAAGCCGTGGCCCGGACGCGGACTCGTCACCGTCCCCCTGCTGACCGAGCCCCTCGACATCGCCCTGCCCGCCGACCACCGTCTCGCCGGTCGCGCCTCGCTCGCACCCGGCGACCTCGAGGGCGAGAACTGGATCGGCGTCCCACACGACTTCCCGTTCGAGTGGGTCTACCGCGAGATCGAGCGGGTGACCGGCAGCCCCGTCCGCGTCGCCCAGCGCTTCAGCGACACCAAGGTGACCGAGTCGCTCGTCGGGGCCGGCCTCGGCATCGCCGTGCTGCCGCGCTTCACCGCCAAGGACGCCCGGGACGACATGGTGCTCGTGCCGCTCGAGAGCATCCGGGCCGTGCGCTGGGTGTCCGCCGTGATGCGGCGCGACCGGGCCGAGCGTCCCTCGGTGCGACGGGTCGTCGACGCGCTCAGGGCCGAGGCCTCACGCGTGGCGGCACTGCACGGAGGCGTCTGACCATCACGCCGCCCACGGGCCGCGTGGAGACCGAGTGAGGGGCTGGAGGCGAGGAGCCACGCGGCAGACCACGAGGCGGGCGACGAGGTCAGGCGGTGCGGTGCCGCAGGCGGGTCAGGTCGCCTCGGAGTCGTACGGCGGCACCTCGCCCGTCGCGAGCGGCACCACCTGTGCGGGGGAACGACCCCCCGGCAATCCTGCGGACACAGCCGCGGCGGCGGCACCGGCCGTCGCCATGCTCGGCGCCGAGGGCTTGGGAGCGCCATCCGTGCCGTCGAGCAAGGCGTCGCGGATGATGCGCCGCGGGTCGTACTGACGGGGGTCGAGCTTCTGCCACTCGACGTCGTCGAACTCGGGGCCCATCTCGTCGCGCATGCGCGTCTTCGCACCGTTGGCCATGTCGCGCACCGTCCGGACGAGCTGGGCGAGCTTCGCCGCGTAGCCGGGCAGTCGTTCGGGACCGAGCAGGAAGACCGCGAGCACACCGATGATGAGCAGCTTGTCGAACGTCAGACCGAACATGGACACGCAAGCAGACTAACCGGTGACGACTCGGGGAACCCCCTAGAGTTGGCCTTTCGAGGAGTGGGTGTGTCGCAGATAGAGTCAAGTTGGAAGTTCGCGGAAGAACTCGTCACCGAGAGCGACGCGATCGCCGAGGCTCGACAGCATTCGTTGGAGGTCGGGGTCGAGGCCGTCTCGCCGGCGGTCGGCGCCCAGCTCGCGGTCGTCGCCGCCGCCTCGAACGCCTCGTCGATCATCGAGGTCGGTACGGGCCTGGGCGTCAGCGGGCTCTGGTTGCTCTCGGGCGCCCCCGCGGCCGTCCTGACGACCATCGACCGCGAGATCGAGCACCAGCAGGCCGCCCGGGACGCCTACCTGCAGGCGGGCATCCCTGCCAGCCGCTTCCGCATGATCGCCGGCCGTGCCGCCGACGTGTTGCCCCGGATGAACGAGAACTCGTACGACATCGTCTTCGTCGACGCCGACCCCGGCTCGGTCATCGAGTACGTCGAGCACGGCCTGCGCCTCGCCCGCCCGGGCGGACTCGTCCTCGTCGCGCACGCACTCTGGCACGGACGGGTGGCCAATCCCGCCGTCCGCGACAGCACGACCACGGGCTTCCGCACCTTGCTGACCGAGGTGTCCACCTCACCGGCCGTGATCAGCTCGCTCTCGACGGCGGGCGACGGGCTGCTCTCGCTGATCAAGCGGTGACGCTCCCCCGCCGGGCTCCCTGCCCGTGCAGCAGGCAACCGGCGCGGTAGCCAGCGCACGGAGGCGGGCACGCGCACGGACGCCCCGCGCGCCGCAGGTGCGGCGGGCGGGGCGTCCGGGGTTATTAAGGAGGCGGCCGACTAGGCGCTGACGACGCCGGCGAGGGCGTCGTGCAACTCTTTGGCTTCGTCGTCGTTGACCGACACCACGAGGCGTCCCCCACCCTCGAGCGGAACACGCACGATGATGAGACGGCCCTCCTTAACGGCTTCCATAGGCCCGTCGCCGGTCCTCGGCTTCATGGCTGCCATCAGATAGTCCCCTTTCGCAAGTTGCTGGTCCCATTATCCGTGATTTCGGGCCCCCGACCTAAACGACGCCGTTCCCCGGCCGATCACGGCGGCGTCCAGTCGTACCCGTTCACCCACCAGCAGTAGTAGAGCCACACCCACTGTGCCGCCACGAACACGGCGACGAGCAGCGCCCGGTAGACCTTCGAGCGCGGCACCGCGAGGACGCCCAGCAGGGGGAAGAGCGGCATCAGGAGCCGGAAGGTGCTGGACTGCGGGAAGAACACCGCCAGCAGGTAGAGCCCGTAGGCGACGCCCCACAGCCTCAGGTCGGTGCTCGTCCGGCGTGCCCACGGCGACAGCAGCAGGGCTCCGAACGCCACGAGCGTGACCACGAGGAGGGCGATGCCGGAACCACCCGGAAACCACCAGTTCGCCCCGTCGACCCACGGGGTGAACGGCACGAGCGGTCCGTAGCCGATGTAGGGCGCCCGCCAGGCGAGTTCGGTCTCGGTGTACGCACCCGGCACGCCCGTGACAGCGCCGGCGACGACGAGCCAGGCGACGCCGAACACGCCCGTGGCCGCCGCCGACACCGCCACCCGGACGCGCTCGCGCACCGGGAAGGGATCGTCGTGCCGGCGCCACCAGCGCAGCACCCCGTGGAGACCGATCGCCAGGGCGAGCGGAAGGGCTCCAGGCCGCGTGAAGGACATGATGAGCACGACCGGCAGCATCGCCAGGTACTGCCGCCGCACCAGCATGAGCAGGCTCGCGCAGAGCAGCAGCAGGAACATCGACTCGGCGTAGGCCACCTGCAGCAGCGGCGACAGGGGCGCCACGCAGAACAGGACGACCGCGAACAACGAGGTCGACTCGGGCAGCGCGTGCCGCATGAGGCGGTAGAACAACAGGGCCGCCCCCGCGGCGCAGGCGACCGACACGACGACGGCCAGCGTCGCGAACGGCAGGCCCATCAGGCCCATCAGCCCACGGACGACGAACGGGTAGGCGGGCATGAACGCCCAGGCGTTCTCTCCGACGTGGCCGTCCCCGGTGATGGGGAGGTCGCGCGGGTACCCCACCACGGCGATGATGTTGTACCAGTGACCGTCCCAGATCGTGGCGAAGCTGCCGTAATCAGGGCTCGCGAGCGTCCAGGCGTTGGCCTGCTGGGCACCGGCGAAGGTGAGCAGCGCGATCGTGCTGACGACGCGCGACAGGACGAACACCACGAGCACCCGGGCCCACCACGGCGTGAGCCGGTAGCGCAGCAAGAGGGGCCTCGACGCCGAGGTCGGTCGTCGGGGATCGTGCCGCGTCGACGGGGACGAGGAGGCGCGACTCGCGTCGTCGACGGTCAGGCCGTCAGCCACGCCCGCAGTCCGCGCTCGTTGTCGAGGATCTGCTGCACGGGCACCCGCTCGTCGTCGTGGTGGGCCAGCATCGGGTCACCGGGACCGTAGTTGACCGCGGGGACGCCGAGCGCGGAGAACCGCGCGACGTCCGTCCACCCGTACTTGGGCTTGGCCTCGCCGCCCACGGCACGCAGGAACTGCTGTGCCAGCGGGGCGTCCAGACCGGGCCGGGCCCCGGGGGCGAGGTCGACGATCGTGACGTCGAAGCCCTCGAAGAGCTCGCGGACGTGGGCGACGGCCTCGTCGCCGCTGCGGCTCGGGGCGAACCGGTAGTTGACGTGCACCATGCACTCGTCGGGGATGACGTTGCCGGCCACGCCGCCCGTGATGCCCACGGCGTTGAGGCCCTCGCGGTAGACGAGCCCGTCGACCTCGACCTCTCGCGCCTCGTAGGCCGCCAGCACGTCGAGGATCGGCGCGGCCTTGTGGATGGCGTTGTCGCCGACCCACGAGCGGGCGCTGTGCGAGCGGGCGCCGAAGGTGCGGATCTCGGCGCGCAGGTTGCCGTTGCAGCCCCCTTCGACCCCGCTGTTGCTCGGTTCTCCCAGGACGGCGAAGTCGCCGGCCAACAGGTCGGGTCGGACGCGCGCGAGGCGGCCCAGGCCGTTCAGGGCGTCGGAGACCTCTTCGTGGTCGTACCAGACCCAGGTGACGTCGACGCCGGGCTCGGTCAACTCGACCGCGAGCCTCAGGTGGACGGCACAGCCGGCCTTCATGTCGACGGTGCCGCGACCCCAGAGGTAGTCGACCCCGTCCTCGGTCTCGTAGCGCGTGGGCACGTTGTCGTTGATCGGCACCGTGTCGATGTGACCGGCGATGACGACCCGCGAGGCCCGGCCGAGCCGGGTCCGGGCGACGATCGCGTCGCCGTCGCGGAACAACTCGAGGTGGTCGCAACCGTCGAGCGTGGCCCAGATCTCGTCGGCGACGAGGCGTTCGTCACCCGACTCCGACCGGATGTCGCAGAGCTGCCTGGTGACGTCGACGGGCGAGACGGAGAGGTCGATCGGTGCCATGCGGGCGAGTTTACGGGGCCAGGGCACGGGTCACCTCCGAAGCGGTCCGTCGGCGGCTGCCGATACGCTCGGGTCCATGACTTCCGACGCCACCGCCACCGCCCCGACCCACGCCTACGGGTACGGCCTCGCGACCGTCTCGCACGACGGCACCACGCTCGACACCTGGTTCCCCTCCCCCCGGCTCGGCACCCTCCCGGCCGACCGCGACCCCGAGATCGTCCCGGCCGAGCTGGCCGACGCGGCCGGACCCGACGAGCGCCGCGCGGTCGACCTCGTCCCGGTGACCGTCGAGATCGACCTGAGCGCGCCTCCTGCATCCACGCCCGACGCGTATCTGCGACTGCACCTGCTGAGCCACCTCCTCGTCGAGCCCAACACGGTCAACCTCGACGGCGTGTTCGCGCACCTGCCCATCGTCACCTGGACGAACGCGGGGCCGGTCCACCCCGACGACTTCGCACGGCTCCGTCCGATGCTGCAGCGTGCCGGCATCGTCGCGACCGGCATCGACAAGTTCCCCCGCATGCTCGACTACGTCTCGCCCGACCGCGTCCGCATCGCCGACGCGTCGCGGGTGAGGCTCGGTGCCCACCTGGCCCCCGGCACCACGGTCATGCACGAGGGGTTCGTGAACTTCAACGCGGGCACGCTCGGGTCGTCGATGGTCGAGGGCCGCATCTCCCAGGGCGTCGTCGTGGGTGACGGGTCCGACATCGGCGGCGGAGCCTCGATCATGGGCACGCTGTCGGGCGGCGGCACCCAGCGGGTGACGATCGGCGCCCGCGCCCTGCTCGGCGCCAACGCCGGCATCGGCATCGCGATCGGCGACGACACCGTCGTCGAGGCCGGGCTCTACGTGACGGCGGGCACCAAGGTCGTCGTCGTGGGCGGCACCCCGACCAACGACGGTTCGCCGCAGACGGTCAAGGCCGTCGAGCTCTCGGGCCAGCCGGGCTTGCTCTTCCGCCGCAACTCGCTGACCGGCGCCGTCGAGGTGCTGCCCCGCAAGGGCCACGGCATCACGCTCAACTCGCAGTTGCACGCATAGGTCTTCGACGAGCACCACGACCGAAAGGGGTGGGCACGACTCCAGGTCTGAACCTGGCGTCGTGCCCACCCCTTCGCGTCGTGCCGATCGTTCCGGCGGACTAGCGCTGCGGCCAATCGCGTTCGGTCGCGCCCAGGTACAACTGCTGGGGGCGGCCGATCTTGGTCGTCGGGTCGGTGTTCATCTCGCGCCAGTGGGCGATCCAGCCGGGAAGGCGACCGATGGCGAAGAGCACCGTGAACATGCGGGGCGGGAACCCCATCGCCTTGTAGATGACGCCCGTGTAGAAGTCGACGTTCGGGTAGAGCTTGCGCTCGACGAAGTAGTCGTCGGCCAGGGCGATGCCCTCGAGCTCCATCGCGATGTCGAGCAGGTCGTCCTTCACGCCGAGCGACTCGAGCACCTCGGTGGCGCTCTCCTTGACGAGCTTGGCGCGCGGGTCGTAGTTCTTGTAGACCCGGTGGCCGAAGCCCATCAACTTGACGCCGGCCTCTTTGTTCTTGACCCGCTCGACGAAGCGCTCGACACCCTGGCCGCTGTCGCGGATCTCGGCGAGCATCTTGAGGACGGCCTCGTTGGCCCCGCCGTGCAGCGGCCCGTAGAGGGCGCTGATGCCGGCCGAGATCGACGAGAACATGTTGGCCTGCGTCGAGCCGACGAGACGCACGGTCGAGGTCGACGCGTTCTGTTCGTGGTCCTCGTGGAGGATGAGCAGGCGTTCGAGCGCCTTCGACAGGACGGGGTTCACCTCGTACGGCTCGGCCATCGTGCCGAAGTTCAGCTTGAGGAAGTTGTCGACGAAGCTGAGCGAGTTGTCGGGGTAGAGGAACGCCTGGCCGAGGCTCTTCTTGTGCGCGTACGCCGCGATGACCGGCAGCTTCGCCAGCAGTCGGACGGTCTGGAGCTCGACCTGCTCGGGATCGTGCACGCTCATGCTGTCTTCGTAGAACGTCGACAGTGCACCGACGGCGCTCGACAGCACCGACATCGGGTGGGCGTTGTGCGGCAGGGCGTCGAAGAAACGGCGCAGGTCTTCGTGCAGCAGCGTGTGCCGCCGGATGCGCGCGTCGAAGTCGGCGAGCTGGTCGGGGGTGGGCAGTTCGCCGTAGATCAACAGCCAGGCCGTCTCGAGGTAGGTCGAGTTCTCGGCGACTTGTTCGATCGGATAGCCCCGGTAGCGCAGGATGCCCTGATCACCGTCGATGTAGGTGATCGTGCTTCGGGCGTTGGAGGTGTTCACGAAACCCGTGTCGAGGGTCGTGTAACCGGTCTGCTTGGTGAACGTCGAGATGTCGATCGCCGAGGCACCCTCGGTGCTCGCGACGATCGGGAACTCGGCTGTTCCCCCCGGGAACTGCAGCGTGGCCTTCTGGGCGTCGTTGGCAGTGTCAGTCACCCGGTCAGCCTAGCGGTCAGCCGCCGAGTCGCCCCACGGCGGCGTCGATGCGCTCGTCGGTCGTCGTGAGTGCCACGCGGACGTGGCGATCACCGGCGGGCCCGTAGAACGACCCCGGGGCGACGAGCACGCCACGCTCGGCGAGCCAGGACACCGAGGCCCAGGCGTCCTCGTCCCGCGTGGCCCAGAGGTAGAGGCCGGCCTCGCTGCGGTCGATGCGGAACCCCGCTGCCTCGAGAGCGGGCAGGAGGTGCGCTCGGCGGGCCGCGTACCGCGCCTTCTGCTCGACCACGTGGGCCTCGTCGGCCAAGGCGACGACCATGGCCTGCTGCACCGGGGCCGGCGGCATGAGGCCCGCGTGCTTGCGCACGGCGAGGAGCTGCCCGAGCACGTGGTCGCAGCCCGCGACGAAGCCCGCGCGGTACCCGGCGAGGTTCGACTGCTTGCTGAGCGAGTAGACCGAGACGACGCCGCGGAGGTCGTCGCCGACCACGCGTGGGTCGAGGATGCAGGGCGTGGGGCGGTCGGCCCACTCGCCCGTCCACCCGAGTTCGGCATAGCACTCGTCGCCGGCGATCACGGCACCGAGTTCGCGCGCGCGGGCCACGGCGGCGCGGAGCGCCTCGAAGCCCAGCACGGCCCCGTCGGGGTTGCCCGGGCTGTTCAACCAGACCAGCTTCGTCGAGACGGGCCACTCGGCCGGGTCGTCGGAGGCGAGGGCCGTCGCGCCGACGAGGGCGGCGCCGAGCGCGTAGGTCGGGTAGGCGTTCGTCGGGTAGACCACCGTGTCGCCCGGACCGATGCCCAGCCAGAGCGCCATGCCGGCGATGAGTTCTTTCGAGCCGATGGTCGGCAGGACGTTCGAGTCGTCGAGTCCGGTCACCCTTCGGCGGCGCGCGTACCACTCCGAGATGGCCGACCGCAGAGCCGGGGTGCCGGCGACCTGCGGGTAGGAGTGCGCGTCGGTCGCGACGGCGAGGGCCTCACGGACGACCTCGGGCGTCGGATCGACGGGCGAACCGACGCTGAGGTCGACGATGCCTCCGGGGTGGCGCCGGGCGGTGGCCGCGTACGGCACCAGGGCGTCCCAGGGGAACTCGGGCAGGTCGAGCGCCACGGGGGCCGTCCTAGGCGCCGGCGCCCTGAGGGGGCAGCGCCGAGATCACGGGGTGGTCCTTGGCGATGACGCCGACCTTGGCCGCGCCGCCGGGTGAACCGATCTCGTCGAAGAACTCGACGTTGGCCTTGTAGTACTCGGCCCACTTGTCGGGCAGGTCGTCTTCGTAGTAGATGGCCTCGACCGGGCAGACGGGCTCGCACGCACCGCAGTCGACGCATTCGTCGGGGTGGATGTAGAGCGAGCGTTCGCCCTCGTAGATGCAGTCGACGGGGCACTCGTCGATGCAGGCACGGTCTTTGACATCGACACAGGGAAGTGCGATCACGTACGTCACGTCTGGGGGGTTCCCTTCGCGTCGGGCAGGGCGTCCAGCTTATCGTCTGCCGGCTGTGCCTCGACCGAGGAGGCGCGGGCCGCGTCGCGGGGCGGCGTCGCTCCCCCGGCGGCCGGGCCCCGCAATCGCGGCCACCCGAGCACCACGAGGCAGATCAGGAACACTCCGCCGAGCCAGACCAGGGCGGGCGTGTTGTCGGGCACGAGGATCGACCCCCCGGGACTCGCCTGCCACAGGACGACGAGCGCCCCGATGAGACCGACGGCGGCGGCCCCGGCCATCGCCCGCGAGCCGAAGACCGAGCGGAGACCGGCGAGGAGCGTGAGGCTCATGAGCAACGCGAGCACGAGCCCGGACCAGAACGGCGAGCCGGCGACGGTGATCGTCGACTGGTGCATGACGGTGCCGATGGTGCCGAACACGGCCCCGGCGGCGAGCGCCAGGACGAGCGCGACGACGCGTCCGCCCGTCGTCATCCGGGCCATCTCGGAATCGCCCTCGTCCACCGTCGGCTCGGGCACGAAGCGGAACGACTCGCGGACCGTCACGGGCTCGACGGCGCCGTGGGGGAACCGGATGCCGGCCCGGCCACCCGGGAGGTCGACGACCTCGACCTGACTGCGGTGGTCGCGGAGTGCGGCGAGCTTGCGAGGAGCCACGTGACGCGTGTCGGTCGTCAGCACGGTGTCGTCGGTGGCGAGGGCCTCGGCCTCCGCCCCCACGGCCGACTCGGCACCGGCCACGATCGCGAAGAACGGCACGCCGACGAGGCGGGCGGCACGCACGGCGACCCGGTTGGCCCGGACGTGGTCGGGGTGGTGGTACCCGCCGTCCTCGTCGTAGCTGATGATCGCGGTCGGGCGCACGGACTGGACGACGGCCGACAGGTCGCTCACGACCTCGCCGAACTCGGCGGCGCAGAACGCCGCGGGGTGCAGGTCGGGCGTCGGCCCGGCCACGCCGTCCGACCGCCAGACCATGCCGCTGTCGCGATAGACCCGTTCGGGGAGCCCCGGCGTGCGGGCACCGGCCGAACCGAGGAACCGGTGGTCGTCGACGCCGAGGTCTCGCATGGCGGCGGCGATCTCGCCCTCGCGGTGGACGGCGAGGGCGGCCTGGTCGGCCCGGAGGGCGGCGAGGTCGTCGGGGATCACCTCGCCCAGTTCGCCTCGGGTGCAGGTCACGACGGTGACCGCGGCACCGGCCTCGACCATCGCGGCGATCGTGCCACCCGTGGTGATGGTCTCGTCGTCGGGGTGGGCGTGGACGAAGAGCACGCGCTCGAGCCGAGGGTCGCCGGCGGTCGAGGGCGACGCGGGCGTCGGCGAGGCGGAGGAGTTCATCACTGGACAGGATATGCCGCGCCGCACTACTGTCGGTCTGGCTCAGGGCGCCCTAAGTGAGGTTAGCCTAACCATACCAGCCCGTTCGGTCCCTCGACGGTCCGACCGGTCGCCCGCGTCCCTGATCCTCATCCTGCTCGACGACGAGCTCCACTCCCCCGAGAAAGCCGTCCCCGTGCTCGCCAACTACCTCATCGGACTCCGAGAGGGCCTCGAGGCCGCTCTCGTGGTCGGCATCCTCATCGCCTACGTGGTCAAGGTCGGCCGACGCGACGTCCTCCCCCGCCTCTGGCTGGGCGTGGGCGCCGCGGTCGTCCTCTCGCTCGGCCTCGGCGCCGTGCTCACCTTCGGCACCTACGGGCTGACCTTCCAGGCCCAGGAGATCATCGGTGGCGGTCTCTCGATCGTGGCGGTGGGCTTCGTGACCTGGATGGTCTTCTGGATGGCCCGCACCGCGCGCGGCCTGCGCGGCGAACTCGAGTCGGGCCTCAGGCGAGCCCTCGGCGGTGGCGCCTGGGCGGTCGTCGCGCTGGCCTTCCTCTCGGTCGGTCGCGAGGGCATCGAGACCGCTCTCTTCGTCTGGGCCACCGTGCAGTCGACCGGTGGCGGCGCGACGCCGCTGGTGGGCGCGCTCCTCGGCATCGTCACGGCGGTCGCCGTCCAGGTGGCGATCTACCGTGGCGTGGTCCGCCTCGACGTCGCCCGGTTCTTCCGGGTGACCGGCTACTTCCTCGTCGTCGTCGCGGCGGGCGTCCTCGCCTACGGGGTGGGCGACCTGCAGGAGGCGTCCGTGCTGCCGGGCCGCGCCTCCCTGGCCTTCGACGTGAGCGCTGCCGTTCCGCCGACCAGCTGGTACGGCACCCTGCTCCAGGGGCTCGTGAACTTCACCCCGACGCCGAGCTGGCTGCAGGTCGTCGTCTGGCTCGCCTACCTCGCCGTCGTCGTCCCCCTCTTCGTGCGGGCGACCCGCCGACGTCGACCCGGTACCACGACCCCGTCCGGCTCGTCCGCGACCCTCGGCACGTCCGCCCCCTCGACCACCCCGTCACCCCGCACCGCAGGAGCATCACGATGATCGCCAGCCCCCTCCGCCCCCTCGCCGTCGCCTCGGGCGTCGCCGCCCTCGCGCTGGCCCTGACCGGCTGCGTCGCGAACGCTCCCGCCGGCTCCTCCGCGGCCACCGCCGTGACCGTCGACGGCTCCGACGACACGTGTTCGCTCTCGACCACCTCGGTCCCGAGCGGCCCCGTCACGTTCACCATGACGAACACCGGCAGCGACAACAGCGAGTTCGAACTGCTCGCCGACGACGGTCTCCGCATCATCAGCGAGAAGGAGAACATCGGCCCCGGCACGACGGGCTCGATGACGGTCTCGGTGCCGGCCGGCGACTACTACACCGCCTGCGTCCCGGGACTCGTCGGAGAAGGCGTCCGCGCCTCCTTCACGGTGACCGACTCGGGCGCGGCCGTCGAGGCGACGGGCAGCGAGAAGCAGCAGATCGACGCCGCGGCGACGGCGTACGTGGGCTACGTGAAGGACCAGACCGGGCAGCTCGTCACGGCGACCGACGAGTTCCTCGCCGCGTACACCGCCGGCGACGACGAGAAGGCCCGGTCGCTCTACCCGTCGGCGCGGGCGCACTACGAGCGCATCGAGCCGGTGGCCGAGTCGTTCGGCGACCTCGACCCGAAGATCGACTTCCGCGAGGCCGACGTCGAAGCCGGCACCGAGTGGACCGGATGGCACCGCATCGAGAAGGACCTCTGGCAGCCCGCGGCGTCCGAGAACGGAGGCGCGGCGTACGTCCCCCTGACGGCCGACGAACGTGCCCACTACGCCGGCCTGCTGACGAGCGACACGAAGGACCTCTACGACGAGGTCACCGCGGACGACTTCACGGTCGGGATCGACGCGATCGCCAACGGTGCGGTCGGCCTGATGGACGAGGTGGCCACCGGCAAGATCACCGGCGAGGAAGAGATCTGGTCGCACACCGACCTCTACGACTTCCAGGGCAACCTCGAGGGCGCCCGGGTTGCGTTCGACGGCGTGCGCGACATCGTCGACCAGAAGGACCCCGAGCTGGCGACCTCCATCGACGACCGGCTGACGAAGGTCGAGACGCTGCTCGCGGGGTACGGCAGCCTCGACACGGGGTACCCGTCGTACACCGACCTTACCGACGCCGACAAGAAGAAGCTGTCGGATGCCGTCAACGCCCTCAGCGAGCCGCTCAGCGAGCTGACCTCCGCGCTGGTCGCCTGACAGTGACGGAGGGAGGCGGCCTCTCGCGACGCGGTCTGCTGGGGCTCGTCGGGACGGGCGTCGGAGCCGGCGTCCTCGGCCTCGGGGTCGGAATCGGCACGGACCGAGCCGTGCAGGCCCATGCCGACGGGTCCTCCGGGGCCTCGGCGTCGTACCCGTTCTTCGGTCGGCACCAGTCGGGCATCGTCACCGCCGCGCAGGACCGCCTGCACTTCGCCTCGTTCGACGTCGCGGACGGGGTCTCCCGCGCCGAACTCGTCGAGCTGCTGAAGGACTGGAGCTACGCCGCGTCGAGGCTGACGGCCGGCCTCGACGTCAGCCCGACGGGCGCCACGGGCGGCAGCCCCCTGGCGCCGCCGGACGACACGGGCGAGGCCACGGGTCTGCCCGCGGCCGGGCTGACCGTGACGATCGGGTTCGGTCCGTCGCTGTTCACCACGAGCGACGGCACCGACCGTTTCGGGCTCGCCTCGAAGCGGCCTCCGGCCCTCGTCGACCTGCCCCACTTCTCGGGCGACCAGCTCGTGGCGGCCGCGAGCGGCGGCGACCTGTGCGTACAGGCCTGCAGCGACGACCCGCAGGTCGCGGTGCACGCGATCCGCAACCTCTCGCGGATCGCCTTCGGCCGCGCCTCCCTGCGGTGGTCGCAGCTGGGATTCGGTCGGACCTCGTCGACGACCCGCGGCCAGACGACGCCCCGCAACCTCTTCGGCTTCAAGGACGGCACGGCCAACGTCAAGGCCGAGGACGTCACCGCGGTGGAGGACGGCGTCTGGGCGACCGCGTCCGACGGCGCCGGGTGGATGAGCGGCGGCTCGTACCTCGTCGCGCGCAAGATCCGCATGACGATCGAGACGTGGGACCACGCCTCGCTGGCCGAGCAGCAGACGGTCGTGGGTCGGGACAAGGGCGAAGGGGCTCCGCTCTCGGGCGGCACCGAGTTCACGGCCCCCGACTTCGCCGTCGCCGGCCCGACCGGTGGCGGGCCGGCCATCGCACCCGACTCGCACGTCGCCCTGGCGCACCCCCAGAACAACGACGGGGCCACGCTGCTGCGTCGCGGCTACAACTTCGTCGACGGCAACGACGAGCTCGGCCGCCTCAACGCCGGGCTGTTCTTCATCGCCTTCAACCGGGACCCGCGGCGGCAGTACGTGCCCATCCAGCAGGCGCTGTCGCGGAACGACCGGATGAACGAGTACGTGAAGCACGTCGGATCGGGCATCTTCGCCGTTCCACCGGGGGCGTCCCAGGACGGCTGGGTGGGCGAGACCCTCTTCGCCTGACGCGACCGTCGGGCCCCGGGACTCGCCGAGACCCGCGGGACCCGCGCAGTCCGTCGGGATGCGCCGCGGTCGCTCAGACGGACGTGACGACGTAGGTGGCGATCGCCTTGCCCTCGCTGTCGGTCGAGACGGTGAGCACGACGCGGTAGGCGGTACCCGTGAACGTGCCGAAGCCGCTCTCCGCGTCGGTGTCGACACCGGAGGCCGTGAACCCGGCGGCCTCGAGTTGCTGTTGGGCGACGGTGAACTGGTCGGCACCCGAGACGGCGATCTGGGCCACCCAGCCGGTGCCGTCGGGACCGGCTCCCCCACCGCGAGTCGTCCCGGGGACGAGCGGGACCTCGGTCGGGAAGCTCGCGGGCAGGGTGCCGTCGGTCGTGATGCCGGCACCGTTCAGCGCCTCCCCGGCGGCGTCCTCGACGGCCTTCTGCGCCGTGCCCTTGAGGCTCTCGATGCCGCTGTCGACCGCGCCACCCACGATGTTGTCGACGGGCGAGCCCGCGCCGCAGGCGGTGAGGCCGGTCACGAGGCCGGCCGCCAGCGCGAGCGTGGCGGCGGAGCGGGCGAGGGTCGTCTTCTGGATCAGCACCTCGCGAGGCTAACCGCGGTCGCTGAGGGTGGGCGTGGAACGTGCCGACGATGCACGAAGGAGGCGGCCCGCAGTGGTGCGGACCGCCTCCTCGATGGGTGGTGCGGTGGAGCGGTGCTGCTTACGCGTTCTGCTTCTTCAGGCGAGCGGTGCTGCGCTGGCGGGCGCTCGCGTCGAGCTCGACCTTGCGGATGCGGATCGCGTCGGGGGTGACCTCGACGCACTCGTCGTCACCGGCGAACTCGAGGGCCTCTTCGAGCGAGAGCACCTTGGAGGGCGTCATCGACTCGAAGTTGTCGGCCGTCGACTGACGCATGTTGGTCAGCTTCTTCTCTTTGGTGATGTTGACGTCCATGTCGTCGGCGCGCGAGTTCTCGCCCACGACCATGCCCTCGTAGACCTCTTCGGTCGGCTGCACGAAGAACGACATGCGCTCCTGCAGGTTGATGATCGCGAAGGGGGTGACGACGCCGGAGCGGTCGGCGATGATCGAGCCGTTGGTGCGGGTCGAGATCTCGCCGGCCCAGGGGCCGTAGCCGTGGCTGATGCCGTTGGCGATGCCGGTGCCGCGCGTGTCGGTGAGGAACTGCGTGCGGAAGCCGATCAGGCCGCGCGAGGGGACGATGAACTCCATGCGGACCCAGCCCGAGCCGTGGTTCGCCATGTTCTCCATGCGGCCCTTGCGGGCGGCCATGAGCTGCGTCACGGCGCCGAGGTACTCGTCGGGCACGTCGATGGTCATGTGCTCGAACGGCTCCTGGAGCTTGCCGTTCTCGTCACGACGCGTGACGACCTGCGGCTTGCCGACGGTGAGCTCGAAGCCCTCACGGCGCATCTGCTCGACGAGGATGGCCAGTGCGAGCTCGCCGCGACCCTGGACCTCCCACGCGTCGGGACGACCGACGTCGAGGACCTTGAGCGAGACGTTGCCGACCAGTTCGCGGTCGAGGCGGTCCTTGACCATGCGGGCGGTCAGCTTGTGGCCCTTGACCTTGCCGATGATCGGCGAGGTGTTCGTGCCGATGGTCATCGAGATGGCCGGGTCGTCGACCGTGATGGTCGGCAGCGGGCGCACGTCGTCGGGGTCGGACAGCGTCTCGCCGATGGTGATGGTGTCGAAGCCGGCGACGGCGACGATGTCGCCGGGGCCCGCGCTCTCGGCGGGGTAGCGGCTGAGCGCCTTCGTGATCAGCAGCTCGGTGATGCGTGCGTTCTGGACGGAGCCGTCGGACTTGACCCAGGCGACCGTCTGGCCCTTCTGCAGCGTGCCGTGGAAGACGCGGAGGAGCGCGAGACGACCGAGGAACGGCGAGGCGTCGAGGTTGGTGACGTGCGCCTGCAGGGGGTGCTCGTCGTCGTAGCGCGGCGCCGGCACGTGCGTGAGGATCGCCTCGAAGAGGGGCTCGAGGTCGGGGTTGTCGGGGAGCGAGCCGTCGTCGGGCTTGTTCGTCGACGCGGCGCCGTTGCGACCCGAGGCGTAGACCACGGGGACGTTGAGGATGGCGTCGAGGTCGAGGTCGTCGACCTCTTCGCTCAGGTCGCTGGCGAGACCGAGGAGGAGGTCCTGGCTCTCGGCGACGACCTCGTCGATGCGCGCGTCGGGGCGGTCGGTCTTGTTGACCAGCAGGATGACGGGCAGTTTGGCCGCGAGGGCCTTGCGCAGCACGAAGCGCGTCTGGGGCAGAGGGCCCTCGGACGCGTCGACGAGCAGCACGACGCCGTCGACCATCGACAGGCCGCGCTCGACCTCGCCGCCGAAGTCGGCGTGGCCGGGGGTGTCGATGACGTTGATGGTGATGGGGCCGTCGGTCGCGTGGGCACCGTTGTAGAGCACCGAGGTGTTCTTCGCGAGGATCGTGATGCCCTTCTCGCGCTCGAGCTCGTTGCCGTCCATCATGCGGTCTTCGGTGTCGAAGTGCGCGTCGAACGAGTTGGTCTGCTTGAGCATGGCGTCGACGAGGGTCGTCTTGCCGTGGTCGACGTGGGCCACGATCGCCACGTTGCGCAGGTCGCTGCGGATGGCAGTCGCCATGGATGTATTCCTTACGAGAAGAGAGAGGGGGAAGTGGACGGGTCGGAGCCCGGCCAGAACAGTCTACGGCACGTGGTAAAGGGGCCCCTCCGCCGTGCTCTCGGCACGGCGGAGGGGCCCCTTCGACACCAGGAGGCGCGGGTCGACTACCGGCCGAACTCGAAGTTCGCGCCGGGGATCGCCTCGAGCAGTTCGCGGGTGTACTGCTGCGCCGGGTTCGCGAAGATGTCGTCCGTGGTGCCGGCCTCGACGACGCGACCCTTCTGCATGACGCTGACGTTGTCCGCGATGAGGCGGACGACGGCGAGGTCGTGCGTGATGAAGAGGTAGGTCAGCCCGAGTTCGGTCTGCAGGTCGGTGAGCAGGTCGAGGATCTGCCCCTGGACGAGGACGTCCAGTGCCGAGACCGCCTCGTCGAGGACGATGACGTCGGGCTTGAGGGCGAGCGCCCGAGCGACGGCGATGCGCTGGCGCTGACCACCGGAGAGCTCGTTCGGGTACCGGTTGACCGTCGACGCGGGCAGGGACACCTGGTCGAGCAACTCGCGGACGCGGGCTTGACGGCTGGCCCGGTCGCCGATGCCGTGCGTGACGAGCGGTTCGGCGATGGTGTTGCCCACGCTGTACATCGGGTCGAGCGAACCGTAGGGGTCCTGGAAGACCGGCTGGACGCGACGACGGAAGTCGAAGAGCTCGCGGCCCTTCAGCGCCCCGACGCTCTGGCCGCCGACCGCGACGGTGCCCGAGGTGATCGACTCGAGCTGGAGCACGAGCTTGGCCACGGTCGACTTGCCCGAACCGGACTCGCCCACGAGTGCCATCGTCGTGCCCCGCGGGATCGAGAAGGACACGTCGTCGACGGCCCGGAGTTCGGTCGTCTTGAAGCCGCCCTGGCGGATCTTGTAGACCTTGGACAGGTTCGTCACCGAGATGTACTCGGAGTCCTTCTTGCCGGCCTCCTCCCGCTGACGGGCGCGAGCGATGAGCTCGGCGTCGTCGGCGCCTTCGTCGGAGATCGCGAGCCCGTGGGAGTGCGTGGGTGCGATGCTCGACTGGATGCGCTGGCTGGCCAGCGAAGGAGCGGCGGCGACGAGTCGCTGCGTGTAGGGGTGCTGAGGATTGGCGAGGATCTCTTTGGACGGCCCCGACTCGACGACGCGACCCTTGTACATGACGACGAGCTTCTCGGCCCGTTCGGCGGCGAGGCCGAGGTCGTGCGTGATGAAGAGCACCGAGGTGCCGTAGTCGCGGGTCAGGGTCTCGAGGTGGTCGAGGATGCGGCGCTGGACGGTCACGTCGAGGGCCGAGGTGGGCTCGTCGGCGATTAGGAGCTTGGGCCGCGACGACAGGCCGATGCCGATCAGCACACGCTGGCGCATGCCGCCCGAGAACTGGTGGGGGAACTGCTTGAGGCGGTCGCCCGCGTCGTTGAGCCCGGCCTCCTTCAGGACGTCGATGGCTCGCTGGCGCACGGCCTGCTTGCCGGTCGCGACGCCGTTCGCCCGGATGGCCTCCTCGACCTGGAAGCCGATGCTCCAGACGGGGTTGAGGTTCGACATGGGGTCCTGCGGCACGTAGCCGATGTCGCGACCACGGATGGCCTGCATCTCGGACGCGCTGACCTTCGTGAGGTCCTTGCCCTCGAAGAGGATCTGGCCGCCGGTGACCTCTCCCGTGCCGGGCAGCAGGTCGATGATCGACGTGGCGGTCGTCGACTTGCCCGAGCCGGACTCGCCCACGATCGCGAGGCTCTCGCCCTGGCGGATCGTCAGGTCGACCCCGCGCACGGCGTCGACGTACCCGGCCTGCGTCTTGAAGCCGATCTTCAGGCCCTTGATCTCGAGCAGGGGCGTCGAGGACGACGCGGTGCCCGCCGTCTCGGGTCGGGTTGAGGTGTCGGTCATCGACGTGCCCTCGCCTTCGGGTCGAGGGCGTCGCGCACGACGTCGCCCATGAGGAGGAACGACAGCACCGTCACGGACAACGCCGCTGCGGGCCAGAAGAGGGGCATCGGCGCGACGCGGAGCGAGTTGCGTGCGGCGTTGATGTCGTTGCCCCAGGACATGGTGCTCGGCGGCAGCCCGATGCCGAGGAACGACAGCGTCGCCTCGGCCACGATGAACGTGCCGAGTGAGACGGTCGCCACGACGATGACCGGGGTGATGGCGTTCGGCACGACGTGTCGGACCAGGATGCGGAAGCGGGACACGCCGAGCGCCGCGGAGGCCGTGACGTAGTCGGCGGCCCGGGCGCTGAGGACCGAACCACGCATGACGCGCGCGATCTGGGGCCAGGCGAACACCGACAGCACGAGGGCCACGGTGAGGGGCGTCCTGGTCGGCAGGATGGACATCAACACGATGGCACCGAGGACGGTGGGGATCGCGAAGAAGATGTCGCCCAGGCGCGAGACGATCGCGTCGAGCCATCCGCCGTAGAACCCGGCGAGCGACCCGATGACGATGCCGACGATCGTGACGATGATCGTCGCCAGCAGTCCGACGGTCAACGAGGCACGGGTGCCCCAGACGATGCGGGCGAACACGTCGGTTCCCTGGAAGGTGAAACCGAGCAGGTGACCGGCCGACGGGCCCTCGTTGCTGCGGGGCAGGTCGGCGGCCGTCGGCGAGACGCTGGTGAACAGCCCGGGGAAGAGCGCCACCATGATGACGACGACGATGAGGAACGCCGCGATCCAGAACGTCGGGCGACGCTTCATGGCGTCCCACGCGTCGTTCCAGCTGCTGCGGGGCTTCTCGGACTCGTCGATCGCGTCGACGGCCTTGACGGGCGTCTCGTCGAGATCGGCGACGAAGTGGTCGGCGGACAACGCCGACGAGTCGTTACTTGGCATAGCGGATCCTCGGGTCGAGAAGGGCGTACAGCAGGTCGACGAGGAGGTTGGCGATCATGAAGATGATCACCATCACGGCGACGAACGAGACGACGGTGGGGCCCTCGCCGAGCGTGATCGCCCGGTAGACGGTTCCGCCGACGCCCTGGATGTTGAAGATTCCCTCGGTGACGATGGCACCGACCATCAGCGAACCGATGTCGACGCCGAGGTAGGTGACCACGGGGACGAGCGAGTTGCGCAGGATGTGCACCGTGACGACGCGGCCACGGGTGAGGCCCTTCGCCGACGCGGTGCGCACGAAGTCCGCGCTCGAGTTCTCGGACACGGAGGCGCGGGTCAGGCGGACGATGTACGCGAACGACACCGAGGCGAGCACGATGGCCGGCAGGACGAGTTCGTCCCAGGGCGCCTGCGAGCTGACCGTCGTGCGGAACAGGCCGAGCTGGATGCCGAAGACGTACTGCAGCAGGAAGCCGATGACGAACGTCGGCACCGAGATGAGCAGCAGGCTGACGACGAGGGCGCTCGTGTCGAAGAGCTTGCCCTTGCGGAGCCCGGCGATCAGGCCCACGACGATGCCGGCGACGGCCTCGAAGAGCAGGGCGAGCATCGCGAGCCGGAACGTGATCGGGAACGCGCGGATCAGCTCGTCGACCACGGGGCGCCCGGAGAAGGTCGTGCCGAGGTCGCCGGTGAACAGGCCGCCGATGTACAGCAGGTACTGCACGATGAACGGTTGGTCGAGGTTGTACTCGGCGCGGATGGCCTCGATGACGGCCGGCGACGGGGTCTTGTCGCCGAACAGCGCCGCCACGGGGTCACCGGGCAGCGCGAAGACCATGAAGTAGATGAGGAACGTCGCCCCGAAGAAGACGGGGATCAGTTGGAGGAGCCGGCGTCCGGTGTACCAGAGCATCAGGCTTCCTCGGACGTCTGCGCGTGCATCGTTATCGCAATCGTGTGGAGGGAGAGGTGGGTGGGCCCGCCGAAGGGGTCCGAACAGTGCGAACACTGCCCGGACCCCGTCGAGCGTCGGTCGAGCGCGTGAGCGACGACCTTACTTGGTTACTTGGTGATGTTCTCGTAGATCGGCACGGAGTCCCAGCCGTACTCGACGTTGCTCACCGTGTCGGCCCAGACGCCGTTGACGTTCGCGTACCACAGCGGGATGATCGGCAGGTCCTTGAGCAGGACCTCCTGGGCCTTCTGGTACGAGGCGTTCGCGTCGTCCACGTCGCTCGCGGCGCTGCCCTCGGCGAGCAGGTCGTCGAACTCGGGGTTCGAGTACTTGCCGTCGTTCGAGCTGCCGTCGGTGGCCATCGTCGGGTACAGGAAGTTGTACAGCGACGGGTAGTCGGCCTGCCATCCCGAACGGAAGGCACCGGTCATGGCACCACCCGAGGCGTCGGTGCGGAACTCGGCGAAGGTCGGGTAGGGCTTGCCCTCGGCCTTGATGCCCAGCGTCTTCGAGATGTTCGCGGTGACCGCGTCCACCCACTCCTGGTGTCCACCGTCGGAGTTGTAGCCGATGGTGAACGTGGTGTCGCCGTAGGGCGAGATCGCGTCGGCCTGGTCCCAGAGGTCCTTGGCCTTGTCGGCGTCGAACGAGAGGACGCTCTCACCCTCGAGCTCGTCGGTGTAACCGGGGATGACGGGCGAGGTGAAGTCCTTGGCCGGCGTCCGCGTGCCCTGGAAGATGACCTTCGTGACGTCGTCGCGGTTGATGGACATCGAGATGGCCTGACGACGCAGGTCGCCCTCTTCGTCGTCACCGAAGTGAGCGAGGTACTGCGGGATCGTCATGCCCTGGAAGACCGCGGCGGGCTGGTTGACGTTCGTGTCGGGGAAGTCGCTCTGGTACGTCTGGAACGCCGCCGGGCCGATCTGGTCGAGCACGTCGAGGTTGCCACCCTGCACGTCGGCGTAGGCCGAGTCGAGCGAGGTGTAGAAGTTGATGTCGAGCCCGCCGTTCTTCGGCTTGCGGTTGCCGTCGTAGTCGGGGTTCGTCTTGAGCTTGATGCCCTGGTTGTGCGTCCAGGCGCCTTCACCGTCGAGCATGTACGGGCCGTTGCCGACCGGGTTCTCGCCGAACGCGGCGGGGTCGGCGTAGAACGACTCGGGCAGCGGCGAGTAGGCCGAGTAGCCGAGGCGCAGCGGGAAGTCGGCCTCGGGGGTGTTGAGCGTGACCGTGAACTCGGTCGGGCTCTCGACGGTGAGGTCGAGGTCGCTCTGCTCGGTGTCGCTGTAGCCCTTGAAGTTCTCGAAGAACGAGCTGCCGGACGAGTTCGCGACGTTGTCGAAGCTCGCCGCCCAGTTCCAGGCCTTCGTGAACGACTCGCTCGTGACGTCGGTGCCGTCGGTGAACTTCCAGCCGTCCTTGAGCGTGACGGTCCACACGGTGGCGTCGTCGCTCTCGATGCTGTCGGCCACCTCGTTCTTGGTGGTGCCGTCGGCGTTGTAGCTGACGAGACCGGCGAAGATCGAGGTGACGATGCGGCCACCACCGGTCTCGGTGGTGTTCGACGGGACGAGCGGGTTCTCGGGCTCGGTGCCGTTCGTCTTGATGATCGCGGTAGCGTCACCGGACGACGTGTCGTCGTCCCCGCTGCCGCTGGCGCAACCGGTGAGGACGAGTGCTGCCGTCCCCACGACGGCGACGGCCGACAGGCCCATGCGCGTCTTCTTCAATGTTCCTCCTGATGCGGGAAAGGACGCAGCACTGTGCCCAGGGGCCGTGCCGCGTTGGATGGTGTGAGCCTAGGCACCCCGTTCGGGCATCACCAAACCCCGACGTCAACGGTTACACGACGGAAACCAACTCGCCGGATCGTTGCGTCGGCACCCGGTTCGTTGCGCGTGGGGCCTGAAGTTCGCATGAATCGGCTGCGAGAAATCCGCCACCTGGCAGGTATTGTTCTCCGCCACGGCAGGAGGCGCGGGTCGGCCCACCCACGCCGGTCCCGTACGATCGCCCCCGTGAGCCGCCCCCAGGACCCCGCCTCCGCCGTGACACCACGCGATGCCCTCGCACCGCGCCCGGCCCCGATGACCCGTGCGCGCCTCCGGGTCGAGATCGCGATCGTCCTCGGCCTCTCGCTCGGCGCGTCGGCCGTGTACTCGGTGCTCTCGATCGTCAACCGGCTCACCCAGCAGACCGCCCTCTCGCAGCAGACCGCCACGCTGAACTCACCACTGAGCAGTCGGGAGTTCTTCGACCTCGCCTACCAGGTGCTCGGCGTCGCGGTGGACCTCGTGCCGGTGGCGCTCGTGGCTTTCCTGTTGTGGCGCGAGGAACGACCCCACCTGGGACGTCTCGGCGTCGACTTCTCGCGTGCCGGACGGGACACCCTCGGCGGCGTCGGGCTGGCCCTCGCCATCGGCATCCCCGGCATCGGCCTCTACCTCGTGGGCAAGGCGCTCGACCTGACGGTCACCGTCGTGCCGACGAACCTCGGCGAGCACTGGTGGACCGTCCCCGTGCTGCTGCTGTCGGCGTTGCGGGCGGGGGTGACCGAGGAGGTGATCGTCGTCGCGTACCTCTTCGCGCGCCTCCGCGACCTCGGTTGGCGCACGTGGTCGATCATCGTGACGGCGGCCCTGCTTCGCGGCAGCTACCACCTCTACCAGGGGTTCGGCGCCTTCGTCGGCAACGTGGTCATGGGCGTCGCCTTCGGCTGGCTCTACGTACGGTTCGGCCGGGTGCTGCCGCTCGTCGTCGCTCACGTCCTGATGGACGCGGCCGTCTTCGTGGGCTACCCGTGGGCCGCCACGACCTTCCCCACCCTCTTCGGGCTGCCGTCCTGACGCACCGGGACGGAACGCCGGGGACGCTCGCGGGCGGAACTGGGTCTTGACACTCGTTCGGGGGGCGAGTCTGATGGACCCACGGGTCGGAGCACCCCGAGCTAGCCACACAGCGTGAGCTGTCCCCCGGGCGTCGATCGGGACGGTCGCCGCTACGTGAACGCCCTCCGCGACACTCGGCGGCCGACGCCCGAGGGACCCAGAGGGAACCGCCAGCACTCGACGGGATCGGGTGCTGGCGGTTTCCCGTCCGAGGCGCGGTCGGCGCCCGACGCGATCTAGGCGAACGCCTCGGCCGGCGGGCAGTTGCAGAACAGGTTGCGGTCACCGTAGGCCTGGTCGATGCGACGCACCGGCGGCCAGTACTTGCTGCGCACGAGCGAGCGGACCGGGTACACGGCCTCTTCGCGGCCGTACTCGGCGGTCCATTCGCCCACGACGACCGACTCGGCCGTGTGGGGCGCACCGCGCAACGGGCTCGACTCGGCGGTGTACCGACCGGCCGCCACGGCGTCGGCTTCGCCCTTGATCGCGATCATCGCGTCGACGAAGCGGTCGATCTCGGCGAGGTCCTCGCTCTCGGTCGGCTCGACCATGAGGGTTCCCGCGACGGGGAACGACATGGTCGGGGCGTGGAAGCCGTAGTCGATGAGGCGCTTGGCCACGTCGTCGACGGTGACCCCGGTCGCGTCGCGCAACGGCCGCAGGTCGAGGATGCACTCGTGCGCGACGAGGCCGTTCTCGCCCGCGTACAGCACGGGGAAGTGCTCGCGGAGGCGGGCGGCGACGTAGTTGGCCGCCAGGACGGCCGCCCCGGTCGCCCGGGTGAGGCCCTCGGTGCCCATCATGCGCACGTAGGCCCAGCTGATCGGCAGGATGCTCGGCGACCCGTACGGAGCACTCGAGACGGGCACGCCGGCGTGGGCGAGACGGTCCCCCTCGGCCGCGGGGGCCGAACCCGGGCGACGGTCGGCCTGCTGGGCCATCGGGTGACCGGGCAGGAAGGGCGCGAGGTGGGCCTTGGCCGCGACCGGACCCACGCCCGGACCGCCCCCACCGTGCGGGATGCAGAAGGTCTTGTGCAGGTTGAGGTGCGAGACGTCGCCGCCGAAGTCACCGAAGCGCGCCACCCCGAGCAGGGCGTTGAGGTTCGCCCCGTCGACGTAGACCTGGCCTCCGGCCGCGTGCACGGCGTCGGTGAGGGCGACGATGTCGTGCTCGTACACGCCGTGCGTCGACGGGTAGGTGATCATGAGCGCCGCGAGCTGGGCCGCGTGCTGCTCGACCTTGGCGCGCAGGTCGTCGAGGTCGACGTTGCCGCCCTCGTCACAGGCCACCACGACGACGCGCATGCCCGCGAGCACCGCGCTGGCCGCGTTCGTGCCGTGCGCGCTCTGCGGGATCAGGCACACCGTCCGCTCGCCGTCGCCGTTCGACAGGTGGTAACCGCGGATCGCGAGGAGACCCGCGAGTTCGCCCTGGCTGCCGGCGTTGGGCTGCAGCGAGACCGTGTCGTAGCCCGTGACCTCGGCCAGCCATCCCTCGAGCTGACCGATCAGGTCGAGGTACCCCGCCACGTCGTCGGCCGGGGCGAACGGATGCACGCCGGCGAACTCGGGCCAGGTGACCGCGGCCATCTCGGTCGCCGCGTTGAGCTTCATCGTGCAGCTGCCGAGCGGGATCATCCCGCGGTCGAGCGCGTAGTCCTTGTCGGCCAGGTGCTTGAGGTAGCGCATCATGCTGGTCTCGCTGCGGTGGGTGCGGAAGACCGGGTGCGTGAGGTAGTCGCTCGTCCGCAGCAGCGCCTCCTGCAGGCCCGAGGGTGCGGCATCGTCGAGCAGCTCGACGCCGAGCACCTCGGCGACGACCCGGACGTCGTCCCGCGTCGTGGTCTCGTCGAACGAGAGACGGACGCAGTCGTCGTCGACGGCGTGCAGCAGGTAGCCCCGAGCGTGTGCCGCGGCGACGATCTCGGCCGCCCGACCCGGCACGAAGACCTGGAGGGTGTCGAAGAACGAGTCCCGCTCGAGCTCGAGCTCGCTCGCCCCGATCGCGGCCGCCAGGTCGGAGGCGTGGCCGTGCACGCGCGTCGCGATGTGCCGCAGCCCCCAGGGGCCGTGGTAGACCGCGTACATCGACGCCATCACGGCGAGCAGCACCTGTGCGGTGCAGATGTTCGACGTGGCCTTCTCGCGACGGATGTGCTGCTCGCGGGTCTGCAGGCTGAGGCGGTAGGCGGGCTGCCCGACGGCGTCCTGCGAGACCCCGACCAGGCGCCCGGGCAGCTGACGCTCGAGCCCCGTGCGGACGGCCATGTAGCCCGCGTGCGGACCGCCGAAGCCCATCGGCACGCCGAAGCGCTGGCTGGTGCCCACGGCGACGTCGGCCCCGAACTCGCCGGGTGCCTCGATCAGCGTGAGCGCGAGCAGGTCGGCGGCGACGACGGCCAGACCGCCCTGGGCGTGGGCCGCCTCGACGACGGCGCGCGGGCTCCAGACGGACCCGGACGCCGCGGGGTACTGGACGAAGAGGCCGAACGACTCGGGCAGCTCGGCGGGGTCGAGCACCGAGAGGTCGAGCTCGACGAGTTCGATCCCGACGGCCTCGGCGCGGCCGGCGAGCAGGGCCTTGGTCTGCGGGAAGGTGTCGCTGTCGACGACGAAGACGTCGGTCTTCGCCTTGGACGCACGGCGGGCCAGCAGCATGCCCTCGACGACGGCCGTGCCCTCGTCGAGCATCGATGCGTTGGCGGTCGAGAGCCCGGTCAGCTCGGCCACCATCGTCTGGAAGTTGATGAGGGCCTCGAGTCGACCCTGCGAGATCTCGGGCTGGTACGGCGTGTAGGCGGTGTACCAGCTGGGGTTCTCGAGCACGTTGCGCTGGATGACGGCCGGGGTGACGGTGTCGTAGTACCCGAGACCGAGGAGGCTGCGCGAGACGCGGTTGCGCCCCGCGAGTGCCCGCAGCTCGGCGAGCGCCTCTTCTTCGCCGATCGGCTCGGGCAGCACGCTGCCCTCGACGGGTGCGGCGTGGATCGCGTCGGGCACGGCGGCCGCGACGAGCGACTCGACGCTGTCGTGCCCGACAGCGGCGAGCATGGTCGCCTGGTCGTCCGGGGTGGTGCCGACGTGGCGGTCGACGAAGCCGGTGGCGACCTGGTCGGACCAGCCGCCGAAGACGGACCCGCCCGTCTGCTCGGCGCTCATTCGGCGGTCAGCGCGACGTACTCGTCGCGCGAGAGCAGGCCCTGGCCGTCGGTCGACGACAGGGTGATCTTGATGAGCCAGCCGTCGCCGAACGGGTCGCTGTTGACGAGGTCGGGGCTGTCGACGACGGCCTGGTTGGCCTCGAGGACCGTGCCGAGCGCGGGGGCGAACAGCTCGCCGACCGACTTGGTCGACTCGATCTCGCCGACGACCGTGCCGGTCTCGACCTCGGTGCCCTCGGCGGGCAGGTCGACGTAGACGACGTCGCCCAGCTTGTCGGCGGCGTAGTCGGTGATGCCCACGGTGGCGGTGTCGCCGTCGATCAGGAGCCACTCGTGCTCGGCGGTGTACTTCAGTGCGGTGAGATCGGTCATGGCCGGTCCTTTCGAGGGAGGGGGTGCCTAGGAGCGCTTGTAGAAGGGCAGCGGGACGACGGTGGCGGCGACGGCGGTGCCGCGGACGTCGACGGCCAGGGCGGGACCGCGGTCGACGACGTCGGGGTCGACGTAGGCCATGGCCACCGGGTGGCCGAGGGTGGGCGACAGCGCGCCGCTCGTGACCTCGCCGACGACGGTGCCGTCGTCGGTGACGACCGGGTAGCCCGCCCGGGCGGCCCGGCGCCCCGTGAGCGTCAGTCCGACGAGGACGCGGGCACCGGCGGCGGGCTCGACGTTCGAGCGCCCGACGAAGTCCTTCGAGGTGTCGACGACCCGGCCGAGCCCCGCCTGGTCGGGGCGGACGTCGAGGCCGAGTTCATGGCCGTAGAGCGGCATGCCGGCCTCGAGACGGAGCGTGTCGCGACTGGCCAGCCCCGCGGGGACGATCCCCCGGGGTCCGCCGGCCTCGGCGATCGCGGCCCACAGCGACGGGGCGGTCTCGGGGTCGACGTAGAGCTCGAAGCCGTCCTCGCCGGTGTACCCGGTGCGCGCGATCAGCACGGGGGCGTCGTCGAAGGTGGCCTGCAGCACGCGGTAGTACCGCAGCGTGGACAGCGGGGCGTCGGGCTGGAGGCGGTCGGCCGTGACGAGTTCGTCGAGCACGCCCTCGCTCTCGGGCCCCTGGACCGCGATCAGCGCGGTGTCGTCGCTCTCGTCGTCCACGGTGACGTCGAACCCGGAGGCGCGGGTCGCCAATGCCGCGAACGCCGCCTCGCGGTTGCCCGCGTTGGCCACGACCAGGAAGTCGTGCTCGTCGAGGCGGTAGACGACCAGGTCGTCGACGATCCCGCCCTCGGCGGCGAGCAGGAGCGAGTACTTCGCCCGCCCGACGGCGATGGTCGAGAGGGTGCCGGCCAGGGCGTGGTCGAGGAAGGCGCCGGCGTCGGGCCCCACCACGGCGATCTCGGCCATGTGCGAGAGGTCGAACAGCCCCGCGGCGGTGCGGACGGCGTGGTGCTCGGCGAGGTCGGAGTCGTAGCGGACCGGCATCTGCCACCCCGCGAAGTCGGTGAAGACGGCGCCGGCGGCGACGTGGACCTCGTGCAACGGGCTGTAGCGCTCGTCGGGCTCGTCGGTACCGGTCAGGTCGTGGGCGTCGCCCGGCCCGGTGGCGATGCCCTCGGTGCCGTCGTCGGAGAGGACGACGTCGCCGTCGAGCACGGCGGACGCGTCGGCACCGCCGAGGTCGTCGTCGTCGGGCCCGGGGGCGGCGGGAAGGTTCGAGGCTGCGTCGGACATCGTGCTCCTGAGAGGGACGGACCGGCCGCCAGGTGTCTCGGCCGGGAACGGTGTCGTGCGGATGGGGCACGACGGGGCAGCCCCGTCCGGCGGTCCGCCGGTCGGGGCTCCCCCTCTGTCATGGGCCTGAGAGCTTCACCGGCCGAGGCCGGTTTTCACCGTGGGCGAGGACCGGCGAGGGGGTCTGTCGACCGCCTCGCGCCTCCTGCTTTTCAGAGTGGCCAGTCCGTCGCGGTACGCGTACCTGAGAGATTGGCGGGGAGCTTGCTCCTTCGGTGCCCGGTCGGCGCAGTCTCTGCGCACCGGGGCTCTCCCGCGACGTGTTCGTGGCCCGATGTTCGATTGTGGCGCCAGCCTAGCGTCGTCGTGTGACACGCAGGTTTCGGGATCTCACGCGATCCGGGCCACCCGGACGACGACGGACGCCCCGACCGGGTGCGGTCGGGGCGTCGTGGGGTCGTGCGGGTGCGTCAGACGGCGCGGGAGGGCTGCCCGGGCTCGGGCGAACCGGCCGCCTCGTGCTCGGCGACGAGCTTGCGCACGTCGTCCGCCAGTTGGGCGACGCCCTCGGGCAGCATCTCGAAGCCCTCGCGGTTGCCCGGGTTGACGACGAGACCGGTCTCGGCCGGGATGGCCTGGACGAGTTCGGCCGCCGGGAGGGTCGCCGAGAACTCGGCGACGCCCTTGACCTGCTCGCCGATCATGTCGACGTGGGTGAAGGCGGCCAGCATGGGCACGCCCTCGCGGTCGAAGAGCACGGGCTGCAGGTCGTTCAGCGACTCCTGCGCGTCGGTGGCCGTGGCGACGACGACCTGGGCGTTGACGAACTCGGCGAGCACGCTGTTCATGTCGCCCTCACCCGCCTGGCCCTTGCTGATGGCCTGTTCGAGTGCGGTCTTTTCGCGGTTGTCCGTGTCGGTCATCCGACCAGCCTGCCGGGCGAACCTCCGTGTCGGCTCAGCGTCGCGCGTGGTGGGCGGCCCGGCCACTCGCTACCCTGTGCAACACCCCGCCGTGTCGCACCCACCTCGAGGAGCCCTCGTGCCCCGCAGCCTCCGCCCGTCCCCCCGAACCGCCCCGGCCCTCGCCGTCACGGGCCTGGCCCTCGTGCTGCTCGTGTCCGGGTGCGCCGGGGGCGCGCCGGCCTCGTCCCCGGGCCCGACGGCCGCGGCGTCGCGGACGCCCACGCCCACGGTCTCGGACGACGCGACGGCCCTGCCCGACGCCACCGCGCTCCCGACGACCGAGCCGCCCGCCCCCGCCACGGCCCAGGCCCAGGAGGCGCCTCCTGCCTGGCACGCGTGCGTCACGGCGATCGGTCAGCAGTACACCGACCTGCCGTACCTCGGCGACGTGTGGGCCTACGAGGCCGACGACGTCCGCGACAGCGCCACGGGCGCGGTGGCCACCGTCACGATGGGCCACCTCGCCGACGGCCGCCCCGCGACGGAGTGGACCTGCCAGATCTCGGGCACCCCCGACGCCCCGGTCGTCGACTCCGTCACCCCGGCCGACGTCTGAGTCCGGTCACGGACCACCGCGCCGGGGGCCGACCGCCTCACCGCGCGACGGCGACGACGACCGTGCCGTCGATCTCGTCGTCGCGCACGACCCGGGCCCGCAGGCCCGCGGCGACCAGCGCCTCCTGCGTGTCGGGAGCCTGACGCTCGCTCGTCTCGAGGACGAGGGTACCGCCCGGTGCCAGCCACTCGCCGACCTCGGCGGCGATCCGTCGGTGGAGGTCGAGCCCGTCGGCCCCGCCGTCGAGGGCGAGCGACGACTCGTGGAGGCGCGCCTCGGGCGGCAGGGACGAGATCGCCCCGGTCGGCACGTAGGGCGCATTCGCCGCGATCACCCGGAACCGGCCGCGCAGCGACGGGGGCAGCCCGTCGAACAGGTCTCCCCGGACGACGGTCCCCCTCCCGTCGAGGTTGCGACGGGCGCAGTGCACGGCGGCCGGGTCGAGGTCGGTGGCCCAGAGGTCGAGACCGGGGTGCTCGGCGGCGAGCACGGTCGCGACGGCGGCGGCGCCGCAGCAGAGCTCGAGCACGGCGGGGGAACGGGTCGCCGGACCGTCGCCCTCGTCCACGGGTGCCGCATCGTCCACGAGCGCCGCGGAGGCCTGCCCCAGGACCAACTCGGTCCGGCGGCGGGGCACGAAGACGCCCGGCTCGACGACGATCCGCCGCCCCGCGAACTCCGCCCAGCCGAGGATCTGCTCGAGCGGTCGTCCGGCGACGCGGTCGGCGACCATCAACTCGAGCGCGTCGGCGTCGGGCGCGTCGGCATCGGCCTCGGGCCGGGTTCCGGCGACGGGCCGGGTTCCGGCGGCGGGCCGGGTTCCGGCGGCGGGCCGGGTTCCGGCGTCGGCGGCGGCCACCAGCAGGCGCGCCTCGTCCTCGGCGAAGACGCAGCCCGCGGCTCGGAGGCGACGCGCGACGATCAGCTCGCGGTCGGCCTCCGGGATCGTCACGCGCCCACGCTAGACCGACGCGTAGGCTGACGAGACCCGACGGCACGAGGGAGAACATGAAGCCGCTGACCGAGACCGACATCCGCGAGTCGTTCGTCAACGCCCTGCCGGGCGACCTCGACCGCCTGCCGATCCCCGGACTGCACGAGATGCTCTGGGAGGAACGCGAGTTCCTCGGCTGGCGCGATCCGCAGGCCCATCACCGCGGCTACATCGTCCACTGGATGGACGGCCGACCCGTCGGACTCGTCGTCCGGTCGTCGAGCAGTTCGCTGCGCCCCGGCATCGCCGCCATGTGCTCGCTCTGCCACTCACCCCAGCCGGCCACGCAGGTACGCCTCTTCACCGCCCCCAAGGCCGGCGAGGCCGGGCTCAACGGCAACACGCTCGGCACCTACATCTGTGAAGACCTCGCCTGCTCGCTGCTGATCCGGGTCGCTCCCCCGCACCTCAACCCGCCCGAGCAGATCGCCCGCCGCTCGGCCGGACTCGCCGAACGGGTGCAGGGCTTCACGGCCAACGTCATGAAGACCGCCTGACGCGCGGCCGTCCCGCCGACCGCACCGCGCCTCCCGTCGTCCCCCACCCGCTCCCCCTCCCGTCACCACCGAAAGGCACCGTCGTGTCCGTCGTCAAGATCAACGCCATCCACGTCCCCGAGGGCTCCGGCTCCGAGCTCGAGAAGCGCTTCGCCGCCCGCAAGCACTCGGTCGACGGGGCGGAGGGGTTCGAGGGGTTCCAGCTGCTGCGTCCCGTCAAGGGCGAGGACCGCTACTTCGTCGTGACGACCTGGCGCAGCGAAGAGGACTTCGCGGCCTGGTCGGCCGACGGCGCCAAGGCCGCCCACGCCCGCCCCGGCGCATCCGGCGACGCCCCGCGCGGGCCCGTCGCGACGGGTGCCGACCTGCTCGAGTTCGAGGTCGTCGACCTCTGACCGGGACGGTCGCGCCGGGGCGTCCGGCCGGCGTCGGCACGGCTCGTTCGACGTCGAGCGACCGGGGGCGAGGATGACAGCGATCTCCAGGCTTCGCGCGTAGTCTCCTGCCCAATCGCCGACCCGCTCGGGGCCCGGCGTGAGAGGTCGCGATCGTCATGAAGAAGTCCACCCGCTGGGCCACCGCCGCCGCCGTCCCCGTGGCCGTCATCGCCGCGAGCATCGTGGTCCCCGCCGTCTCGGCCACGGCGGACGTCGACCTGCCCGACAAGACGCCGCAGCAGGTGCTGGCCCTCGCCGCCTCGAGTTCGGGAGCGTCCTACTCGGGCACGGTCGAGCAGACCTCCGACCTCGGGCTGCCCGACGTGTCGGCCCAGGCCACGGGCGGCGGATCGTCGTCCGACGCCGCCGGTGCCCTCGAACTGCTGACCGGCAGCCACACGGCCAAGGTCTACGCCGACGGCGCCACGAAGCAGCGCATCCAGGTGATCGACCAGCTCGCCGAGCGGGACGTCATCCGTGTCGGGTCGAGCGTGTGGGCCTACGACTCGAAGACGAAGGAAGCGACGCACGCGACGCTGCCCGACCAGGGGAGCACCCCGACGCCGAGCGCCCTCCCCGACGGCACCGCCGTGCCGCAGACGCCCGCCGAACTGGCCGACCTCGTCCTGTCGTCGGTCGAGCCCACGACGACCGTCACGGCCGACTCCGACGTGAGGGTGGCCGGACGCGACGCGTACCAGCTGGTCCTGACCCCGAAGGACTCCTCGACGCTCGTCGCGAGCGCGACCCTCACCGTCGACGCCGAGACCGGCGTCCCACTCAAGGTGGTCGTCGCCGCGAAGGGGCAGAGCGATCCGGCGCTGTCGGCCGGCTTCACCTCGGTCGACTTCGGCGCCCCCGCGGCGTCCGTCTTCGCGTTCACTCCCCCGGCGGACGCGACCGTGACCGACGTGACCGTGCCGACCGGCGCCTCCGGACGGTCGCACGGTGACGCGGCGCACGCCGAGAAGGCCGTCATCGGCTCCGGCTGGAGCACGATCGTCGGGGTCACCCCGGCTGCCGGGTCGACCGACGGCACCTCGTCGATCGATGCCGACGCCCAGGGTCTGCTCGACCAGCTGACCACGAAGGTCGACGGCGGCCGGGTGCTCGAGACGTCGCTGGTGTCCGTCCTGCTGACCGACGACGGTCGGGTGTTCGCCGGGGCGGTCGACGCCTCGACCCTGCAGGCCGCCGTGGCCGGGCAGTGACCTCCGGCCGGTGAGCCTCGACACCCCCGCCGCCCGGGTGCCCGCCGTCGGCGACGCACCCCGAGGGGCGTTCGCCGTCGAGACGACGGGCCTGACGAAGCAGTTCGGACGCCAGCGCGCCGTCGACGGAGTCGACCTCGCGGTGCCGCACGGCAGCGTCTACGGGTTCCTCGGTCCGAACGGCTCGGGCAAGACCAGCACGATCCGCATGCTTCTGGGGCTCACCTCGGCGTCGAGCGGCGACATCAGGGTGCTCGGCGGGTCGATGCCGGACGACCTGCGCCGCGTCCTCCCCCGCGTCGGCGCCCTGGTCGAGGGTCCGGCGTTCTACCCGTTCCTGTCGGGACGGGCGAACCTGCACCGCCTCGACTCGGGCGACCGCTCGGCCCCGGCCTCGACGAGACGCGCCCGGGTCGACGCCGCCCTCGACCGCGTCGGCCTCGGTCACGCGGCGTCGAAGAAGGCCCACGCCTACTCGCTCGGCATGAAGCAGCGCCTCGGCATCGCGAACGCCCTGCTGATGCCGCGGGACCTGCTGGTGCTCGACGAGCCCAGCAACGGCCTCGACCCGCAGGGCACGCGCGAGGTCCGCACCCTCATCCGTTCCCTGGCCGACGAGGGCACGACCGTCTTCGTCTCGAGCCACCTGCTCAGCGAGGTCGAGCAGATGTGCACGCACATCGGCGTGATGAGCGCCGGGCGGCTGCTGACCCAGGGCACGCTCGACGACCTGCGCGCGCTCGGCACGCACCGGGTCCGCCTGCTCACGCCCGATCCGGACGCCGCCCGCGACGTGCTCGTCCGCCTGGGGCTCTCCCCCGAGGCGCGGGCACGGCCCGACGCGACGCCCGCGACCGCGGGTGGTGCGGTCGGCGTCGAGGCCGAGCTCGCGGTCGACGGGCTCTCGCCCGAGTCGATCGTCGCGGCGCTCGTCGCCGCGGACGTGCGCGTCCGCGGGTTCGAGGTGGCCGGTGCCAGCCTCGAGGACCGGTTCGTCGACCTGACCGGGGAGGGCTTCGATGTCGCCGGCTGAGGCCGCGGGCGCGCGTCCCGACGCCGCCCCCGCCGTCGACCGCCCCCGGAGCGCGCTGGGCCTCGGCCTGCTGGGCAGCGAGCTGGCGGTGCTCTTCCGCCGCGTCCGCACGATCGCACTGCTCGCCGCGCTGGCCCTCATCCCGGTGCTGCTCGCGGTCGCCGTGCGCGTCACGTCGTCCGACGGCGGCGGTGGTCGCGGGCCCGCCTTCCTCGGCGACATCACCCAGAACGGCCTCTTCGTCTCGCTCACCGCCCTCACGGTGGCGATCCCGCTCTTCCTCCCGCTGACCGTCGGCGTCGTCGCCGGCGACACGATCGCGGGCGAGGCGAGCCTCGGCACCCTGCGGTACCTGCTGGTGACGCCGGTGGGCCGGGTGCGCCTCCTGCTCGTCAAGTTCACGGCGGCCGCGGCGTTCTGCCTCGCCGCCACGCTCGTGGTGGTCGTGTTCGGGGCGATCGCCGGGGCCGCGCTGTTCCCGGTCGGGCCGGTCACCCTGCTCTCCGGGCAGACGATCGGCCTGGGCGAGTACGCCCTGAGGCTGCTGCTGATGGCGCTCTACGTCACGATGTCGTTGCTCGGCCTGAGCGCCATCGGCCTGTTCGCC